>JBHJOQ010000098.1:0-21776 GCA_050329555.1 Acidimicrobiia bacterium
CACCGACCGGTTCCTGCCCGACAAGGCGATCGACCTGATCGACGAGGCCGCCAGCCGGCTTCGCATCGAGATCGACTCGATGCCCGAGGAGATCGACGAGCTGACCCGACGGCGCATCCAGCTCGAGATCGAACGCGAGGCGTTGCGCAAGGAGTCCGACTCGGCCTCCCTGGAGCGTCTGTCCAAGCTGGAGGCCGAGCTGGCCGACACCAACGAGCAGATCGATGCCCTCTCGGTGCGGTGGAATCTCGAGAAGCAGGCCATCTCCGCCATCCGGGAGTCCAAGGAGCAAATCGAGTCGGCCCGGGCCGACGCCGAGCGGGCCGAACGCGCCGGCGACCTGCAACGGGCCGCCGAACTCCGCTACGGCAGGCTGGTCGAACTCGAGCGTGGACTGGGTGATCGACAGGAAGAGCTCGAGAAGCTCCACGCCGAAGGGCGCATGCTGTCCGAGGAGGTCAGCGACCAGGATGTCGCCGAGGTGGTGTCGCGCTGGACCGGCGTCCCCGTGACCCGGCTCATGCAGGGCGAGATGGAGAAGCTGGTCAGGCTGGAAGATCACCTGCACCAGCGGGTGGTGGGCCAGGAACGGGCGGTTGCCTCGGTGGCCAACGCCGTGCGCCGCAGCCGGGCCGGGCTGTCGGATCCGCACCGGCCCATCGGTTCGTTCCTGTTCCTCGGCCCCACCGGGGTGGGCAAGACCGAGCTGGCCCGGGCGCTCGCCGAGTTCCTGTTCGACGACGAGCGGGCCATGGTCCGAATCGACATGTCCGAGTACATGGAAAAGCATTCGGTGAGCCGCTTGATCGGGGCCCCGCCCGGATATGTCGGGTACGACGAAGGAGGTCAGCTCACCGAGGCAGTCCGCCGCCGGCCCTATTCGGTGATCCTCCTCGACGAGGTGGAGAAGGCCGCCCCCGAGGTGTTCAACGTGTTGCTCCAGCTTCTCGACGACGGCCGTCTCACCGACGGTCAGGGGCGCACGGTCGATTTCACCAATTCGGTGCTGATCATGACGTCCAACCTCGGCTCCGAGCATATCCAGCCGGACCTTCCGGGGGAGGTGGTTGAGGCCAGGGTCCTCGACGCGGTCCGTATCCATTTCCGACCGGAATTCCTCAACCGGATCGACGACATGATCGTCTTCGATCGTCTCAGCCGGAAAGACCTGCGCCAGATCGTCGATATCCAGCTCAAGGACCTGAGGCGCCGTCTCGAGGCGAGAAGGATCGACCTGGCCGTCGCCGACGACGCGCTCGACCTGCTCGCCGAGCGCGGGTACGACCCCGTCTATGGGGCGCGGCCCCTGAAGCGGCTCCTGCAGACCAGCATCGCCGATCCCCTCGCTAAGGGCCTCCTCGAAGGGCAGTATTCGGAGGGGGAAACCATCAAGGTCTCGGTTGAGCACGGAGAGCTGGCCTTCTCCGGATAAGGAAAGAGACCGGCGCCGTATCGGGTTCATCCCCCAATTGTCGGTTGTGATGGGTCGGTGCCGACACGGTCGTATGCCCGGACCACGGGGATCCCGAACTCCCGCACGAAACTGTGTCCCAAGGACCATCGACGGTGCTCTCGCTCCGGGCTGGCCCCGGGATTGACTCTGTGCGGCGACAGGCGTACGGTATCAACCACATGTCCGGTTATCACCTCTCGCAGTCGACGCACACCTGGTGGTGGGGATGGGACGCGCCTGAGGTGGCATCCAGCGGTTGAGCAGAAGCCCACACCACTACCCGATACCCACCTCCGGTCTGGCAGGTGGGTTTTTTGTTGGCCACCGCCACATCGGTTGAAGGAGAAACCTTGAACCAGATATTCGACATCCCCGCAGATCTCGACACGCCGACTTCGGCCTACTTGAAGCTCGCGCCCCTGGGGCCGCGCTTCCTGCTGGAGAGTGTGGAGCATGGCGAGCGCGTGGGTCGCTATTCCTTTATTGGATTCGGCGACGGTCTCGACGTCATTGTCGAAGATGGTGTGGTGTCCTCCGGTGACCATGTGGCCCGGACCGATGGCACCATCAGCGGGATCATGGCGGCCTTGCGCGACTCGCTGGAGCGAACCCCGCGCCCCGGGCCCACCAGTAGTGATGTCCCCTTTCACGGTGGGCTGGTCGGAGCAGTCGGCTTCGACGTCGCCTACCGGTTGCCTGGTGCGACCTCGGACCATGACGGCGGAGGCATGGAAATGGCCTTCTATGCGCCCCCCTCGATCCTGGCCTTCGACCATCTGAGCCGGCGGGCGGCCTTGCTTCATGACGGCACCGAGGAGGAGAGACAGGAGCTGCGGACCAAGGTCATCGGCCTTCTCGCCGGCGGGATCCCGACCCGGAACGGGCACAGCGATACCTTCGCTGAGGCGGCATCGTCGATGGATCGGCCCGCCTTCATCAAGGCTGTGGACAGCGCAAAGAGCCACATTGCGGCCGGCGACGTTTACCAATTGGTGCTTTCGGTCGGCTTCGAGGGTCGTGCTGACGTCAACCCATTCGACGTCTATCGCGCTCTGCGGCTGCTCAACCCTTCGCCCTACATGTACTTCGTGGACCTCAACGGGGTGCAAATTGTCGGTTCGTCACCGGAGGCGTTGGTCAGGCTCAACGGGAATCGGGCGGAGTTGCGGCCCATTGCCGGAACCCGACCCCGGCTCGTCGATCCGGACGACGACAGGGCGGCCGAAAGGGAGCTGCTCGGCGACGCCAAGGAGGCTGCAGAGCATGTGATGCTCGTCGACCTCGCCCGCAACGATCTGGGCCGGGTGGCTGTGCCCGGGACGATCAAGGTTCAGCCTTACCGGACGATCGAGAAATACAGTCACGTGATGCATCTGGTGAGCGGTGTCTCCGGCGACATCGAGGACGGCACGGACGGCTTCGACCTGTTTGCCGCTGCCTTCCCGGCCGGGACGGTGGTCGGGGCACCCAAGGTGCGGGCCTTGCAGCTGATCGAAGCGATGGAACCGACCCGGAGGGGGTTCTATGCGGGGACAGTGGGCTACTTCGGGCACGGGGGGACTATGGACCACGCGATCACTATCAGGACCATCGTCATGGAAGGCGACACCTATCGTTTTCAGGCGGGCGCCGGCATCGTCGCCGACAGCGACCCTGCGACCGAGTGGGAGGAAGTCCTGTCGAAGTCGGGAGCGATGCGCGCTGCCATCGAGATGGCTGCAGGAGGCCTGTCATGAACCGGGTTCTCCTCGTCGACAACTTCGACTCGTTTACTTACAACGTGGTGCAGGCCCTGCGAATTCTCGGAGCCGAAGTCGAGGTGAGGACCAGTGACGAGATCACGGTCCCGTTGGCCCGCTCGTACGCTCCGAGCCACCTGGTCATCTCACCGGGGCCTGGGCGGCCCGAAGACGCCACAGGCAGCATGTCGATCGTCGAGGCGATGCTTGACGAAGTCCCGATCCTCGGCGTGTGCCTCGGCCATCAGGTGATCGCCACCGTTCTCGGCGGCGTGGTGACCCGGGCTCCCGAGTTGAAGCACGGCAAGTCGTCGCCGGTCTACCACGACTCCCGGACCCTCTACGGTGGCCTTCCCAACCCCTTTGAGGCCGGGAGGTACCACTCGCTGGCAGTCCCGGAAGGGGAGTTGCCCGCCGAGCTCGAAGTGTCTTCGTTCACCTCCCAGGGCGTGGTCATGGGCTTGAGGCACAAAACCCTCCCTGTCGAAGGGGTGCAGTTCCACCCCGAGAGCCTGCTCACCCCCGACGGAGACCTCCTCCTCAGAAACTTCCTCGACATGGGTGGTGGGGAGTGAGAGACACGCTCGACATCCTCCTCGAGGGAACGGACCTCACGACCGATCAGGCAGACGACCTGGTCGACGAATTGACCTCCGGTGAGCACGAACCCGCCCTCGTGGGGGCACTGCTGGCAGCTCTCCGCGCCAAAGGCGAGTCGCCCGAGGAGGTACGCGGGCTCGCTCGCGGTATGCGCCGGCTGGCCAGGTCGCCCGACCTCGACGCCACCGGGGCCGTCGATGTGGTTGGCACCGGAGGTGATGGCTCTGGATCGCTCAACTTGTCCACCGGGGCTGCGCTCCTGACCGCAGCCGCCGGCGTCCGGGTCGTCAAGCACGGCAATCGCTCGATGAGCAGCCAATCGGGTAGCGCCGACGTGCTCGAGCAAATCGGCGTGCCGATGCCGATGGATGAAGCCGAAGCCGGAGCATTCTTCGAACGGCATGGGTTCACGTTCCTGTTCGCCCCCTATTACCACCCGGCTATGGGAGCCGTCGTCCCCATCCGCAAGGCACTCGGGGTTCGTACCGTCTTCAACCTGCTCGGGCCCCTCACCAACCCCGGCTCACCCGACTATGCGGTGATTGGGGCGTGGAGTCTGCCCACAGCTCGCCTCATGGCCGGATCATTGGCAGGTTCGGAGATCGAGCGGGCCTTTGTCTGTCATGGTTCGAACGGTTGGGACGAGCCGACCCAGGTCGCCCCCTTCCACCTGCTGGATGTGAGGGACGGAAGAGTGGTCGAGTCGGTGGTCGACCCCGGTGACTTCGGACTCGAGCCTTGCGCTCCCTCCGCGCTTGCCGGGGGGACTCCCGAAGCCAACGCGGTGAGCCTCAGAGACGCGCTCGGAGGCGTACTCGGCCCACATCGTGACGCGCTGGTCCTCGGCGCCGGTCTCGCTCTGCAGGTGAGCGGGAACGCTCCCTCCCTCGAGGAAGGTATCACCGCCGCTAGAGAATCCATCGACGATGGTCGGGCCGCAAGGTTGATCGAGGCAATGGTGGAGGGCCGCCCGTGAACGACTTCCTGGCCAGAATGGAGACTTCGAGCCGCACCCGCCTCGCCGCTGCCAGTGGAGTCGAGCCTCTTGAGTCGGTGCGGAGGCAGGCCGAAATGGTCCCGACGACCGGGCTCCCCCCGGGCTTCCTCCTCTTCGCCGAGGTCAAACCGGTGTCTCCAGCCGAAGGTTCACTCGCTACCTCGGGTTTTCGCGACCTGGTTCGAGCGTATGAGTCGGGCGGTGCTACGGCGATCTCGGTTCTCACCGAACCGACCGAGTTCGGCGGCTCGATGGAACTCATCGAAGAGGTCGTCGAGGCGATCGCGCTCCCGGTGATGAGGAAGGACTTCATCGTCGACCCATATCAGGTATGGGAGGCGCGGGCACTCGGAGCCAGCGGGACTCTTGCCATCGCCCGGCTGCTCGATGCGCAAATGCTGGAATCCATCGCGAAGGCAGCCCGTGAGGCTGACATGTTCCTCCTCGTCGAGGTGTTCGATGAAGCCGATATCCGGGCGATTTCTGGATTGGAACTGTCGGATGGGCACCTGCTGGTTGGGGTCAACTCCCGCGACCTCAGCACCCTCCAGGTGCGGCCCGAAGCGCACGAGGCCCTGGCCCGGATGCTCCCCGAGGACTGTGTCGCCATCGCCGAAAGCGGTATCGACTCGCCTGAACAGGTAAAGGCGCTCACCTCGTTTGGATACCACGGTGTGTTGGTCGGGACCTCGCTCATGCGGTCAGATGACCCGGCGGCTGCGGTGGCCGCCCTCGTCGGAGCGGGTGTGGAGTCGTGAGTGTGTGGGTCAAGATCTGCGGGGTGCGCACCCACCGCGACGTCGAGGCGGCCGTGGCTGCCGGCGCCGATGCGATTGGAGTGGTGATGACCCCGTCGGTGCGGATGGTCGATCTCGATACCGCCGGCACCCTGGTCCTGTCGGCTCCCGTAGATCTGCTCAAGGTGGCAGTCTTCTACCGGCCGCAGCGAGCCCATGTCGAAGCAGTGCGCGATGCAGTGCCGTTCGACCTGTTCCAGGCCGAGGCGGAGTCACTGGATGGCATCGACGGCATCGAGGTGCTCCCTGTGGTCCACGACCGGCCCGATCTCGCAGCGGCGGTGGCAAGCGCTACCGGGCTGTCGGGCAGCGGCCGGGTGCTGGTCGAGAGCGCCGGTCACGGGGGCAAGGGAGAAGCGCCCGACTGGGCCCGGGTGGCCGGGCTGGGCAATCTCGATCGCGTGGTGGTTGCCGGCGGCCTGACACCGGACACCGTGGCGGGAGTGGTTGCCGCTCTCCGCCCGGGCGGGGTCGATGTGAGTTCAGGGGTTGAATCGGCGCCCGGCGTCAAGGATCCGGTTCTCATGAAGAGTTTTGTCGAGATGGCGCGAAGCGGCGCCGTGGAGGTGGTGTGATGAGCGCGGAAAAACCGGATCTGCTGAAGGAGACGGGACGGGCGGGAGAGTACGGAGGCCGATACGTTCCCGAGGTGTTGATGCCGGCGCTCACCAGGCTGGAGCAGGAGGCACTCCGTCTGCTCGGCCAACCGGCATATCAGGCCGAGCTGGCTGCAGAGTTGAAGGATTGGGTTGGCCGCCCCACCCCACTGACCCGGGCACCGCGCCTCGGGGAGATGTGGGGAGGGGAGATCTGGTTGAAACGGGAGGACCTTGCCCATACCGGCGCCCACAAGATCAACAATGCCCTCGGTCAGGCCATCCTCGCCCGCGAGATGGGGGCGTCCCGTGTCATCGCCGAGACCGGCGCCGGACAGCACGGAGTGGCCTCGGCTGCTGCTTGTGCCCGGGTCGGGCTCGACTGCACCGTCTATATGGGTGCGGTGGATATCGAGCGCCAGGCTCCGAACGTGGAGCGGATGCATTTGCTCGGCACGAAGGTGATACCCGTGGAGTCGGGGGACAAGACGCTTCGTGCGGCGATCAACGAGGCGATGCGGGATTGGGTTGCTGACCCCGAGGGCACCTATTACCTGCTGGGGTCGGCGGTCGGCCCTCACCCGTATCCCTGGCTGGTACGCGAGATCCAGTCGGTGATCGGTCGCGAGGCACGCGCTCGCTTCCATGAGATCAACGATCGGCTCCCTGATGCGGTGATCGCATGTGTTGGCGGTGGTTCGAACGCCATCGGGCTGTTCCACCCGTTCATCGACGACACGGAGGTGGCGCTTCTCGGTGTGGAGGCCGGGGGTACAGGTCCGGAAGCTGGCGCCAACGCCGCCACCATCGTGCGCGGCTCTCCGGGTGTCCTCCACGGGACGCATTCCTATCTCCTCCAGGATGACGACGGCCAGGTCTTCGAGACCCACTCGGTCAGTGCCGGGCTCGACTACCCGGGGGTCGGCCCCGAACACGCATTTCTGGCCGATTCGGGACGGGCCACCTACGTCGACGCCACCGACGACGAGGCACTTGCTGCCCTCGACGACCTGGCCCGATCCGAGGGGATCCTGGCGGCTCTGGAGTCGAGCCACGCCCTTGCCGGGGCACGGCGCTACCTTGAAGAGAACCCCGGTGCCGTCGTGCTCGTCGGACTCTCCGGGCGTGGCGACAAGGACATCGACATCTTGCGCGGCCTGCGCCGATGACCGGGGTCGAAAGCCTTTCTGCGGTGCTGAGGGCGTCCGGCCCGGCCGTTGTCCCCTATCTCACCGCCGGCTATCCGGACATGGATGGTTTCGTGCAGTGGCTCGACGGGCTAACCGCGATCGCACCTGCTGTGGAGGTAGGGATACCGTTCAGCGACCCGATGGCCGACGGCACGAGCATCCAGGAGTCGTCTCGGCTGGCTCTCGCCGCCGGGACGACGCTGGAGAAGGTGCTCGTCACTCTGGAAGGCCGTAACCCGGATCCGACTCCGCTGATCGTGATGAGCTATCTGAATCCACTTCTTTCCTTCGGCATCGAGCGGGTGATGCCACGCTTCGCCGCTGGCGGGGTGTGCGCCCTGGTAGTTCCCGATCTGCCACTGGAGGAGTCCGAACCGGTGGCGGGACCTGCCGCGGACGCTGGCATCGGGCTGGTGCAGATGGTCACCCCAATGACGGATCCTGACCGACTCGGGGTACTCTGCTCCCGTAGTCATGGTTTTGTCTACGCCGTCACGATGACCGGGACCACGGGAGGTGCTGTCGCCGACAGCGCGGCGGTCGGAGAGTATCTCGACCGGGTGCGCTCCCATGCCGACGTTCCTGTGCTCGCAGGTTTCGGGGTCAGGACCAGAGAACAGGTCCGGGCGCTTGCGCCGCATTGTGACGGGGTGATCGTGGGAAGTGCGATCGTCGAAGCAATAGCCTCCGGCGGCAGCCCGGTGGATTTGGTCGAGGAGTTGAACGGATGATTGCGACACTGAGAGCCGGGTGCTCGCTGGCCGAGAAGGCTGCGATTATCCGCCACATCGAGAGTCAGGGGCTGCGGGTCCATGTTGGCGACTCCGGGCAGAACCCCGTCGTCAGCATCATCGGCAATCCTTCAGTGACTCTGGCAGACGAACTGAGCAAGTTCGACGGTGTTGAGTCGATCAGCCTCGATGCCCCCTCCTACCCGCTGGTCTCGCTCGGATCCCAACCCGGGCCTTCGAAGGTGCGGGTGGGGAATATCACCATTGGCGGCGACGCGATCGTGGTCATGGCCGGTCCCTGCTCGGTGGAGTCTCCTGAACAACTCGACGAGGTGAGCCGCGGGGTTGCCGAGGGCGGCGCGGTCATGCTCCGGGGCGGGGCGTTCAAGCCGCGCACCTCCCCATACAGCTTTCAGGGGATGGGGGAGGACGGCCTCAAACTGCTTCGTGAGTATGGCGATCTGACCGGCCTCGGTGTCGTTTCCGAAGTCGTCGCCCCCGAAGATGTCGCTTTGATGGTCGACCACGTCGACATGCTCCAGATCGGAGCACGAAACATGCAGAACTTCCGGTTGCTCTCCGCCACGGGCGAACAGCCCAGGCCGGTGCTTCTGAAGCGGGGAATGATGTCGACCATCGACGAGTTCCTCCTCGCCGCCGAGTACATCATGGACGCGGGCAATCCCCGGGTCGTCATGTGTGAACGGGGCATTCGCTCTTTCGATACCGCTACCCGCTCGACGCTGGACATCAGCGCCGTCCCCGTTCTCAAAGAGCGGACCCACCTCCCCGTTATCGTCGACCCGAGCCACGCCGCAGGCCGTCGGTCTTTGGTCCCCAGCCTGGCTGCCGCCGGAATCGCAGCGGGGGCGGACGGTCTTCTGATCGAGGTGCACAACAACCCGGCGATAGCCCTCAGCGACGGCCCGCAGAGCCTCACCGTTGCAGGCTTTAAAGAAGCGATGGAAACTGTGAGCCGGGTGGCCACCGCGATGGGTCGCTCCATGGCCAAGCTCTAATCCCAGCGGGGAGGGTGGGGTGCTCTCTCCAACGGTGCTGGGGCGCGTCATGGGGCCCGACTGCTCTCAACGTGGAGAGTCTCAGTCCCCCTTACCTCTCGGCCCTTCCGGGCCGAGAGAGACCTTTCCCCCGTTCGGCTCCTCCTCCGGGGGAACAGACGCTCCCTTCGGTCGCTGGGGGGGAACAGCCGCACGCGTGCGCTCGCTAGAACGGTCGGGTTGGGCCTATGCCTACTACTTTGGAGAGGGCGCGGTCACCGTTTTCGGAGACGGGTACCAGTTGGGCGCTGCCACGATTTCCTTCGAGGGTTTCCAGGATCACCACCAGGGCCTTGCCGGCGACGGCGGTGTTCTTCAAGGTCTCCAGCACGCCGGTCCAGTTGCCGTGCTCGGTGTCCGCTTCAAGCGAGACCCTCCCGGTGGTGAGGAGGACGCCGTCGCTTCCCAGGATGCGGACGGGTCCCTGATAACCATCACTCATGGGCCCCTCCAATTGGTGGTCGCAGGTTGCTGCGGAGGACTATCTCATGACGGAAGCTGCGCGTGACCTCTTCGGCGATGCGGCGGTTGTGCTCTTCCAACTCTTCGACACGGTCGCGGAGGCGCTCAACCTTCATCTTCAGCTGCCGGTTCTCTTGTTGTAGGGCCAGAACCCGGCGCACCCCCTCGAGATTGAGTCCCTGGCTGGTGAGCTCCTGGATCAGCTGGAGCCGTTCGATGTCATCCCGGGAGTACCTACGGGTGCCTCCGGGGGTGCGGAAGGGGTCGATCAGCCCTTTCCGCTCGTAGATCCGCAGCGTCTGAGGATGCATGCCCGCCAGTTCTGCGGCGACCGAGATGACGAAAACCGCCTTCATCGACTTGCTCATCTCGAATCCTTCAGATATTCACGGATATCTTCACCATTCTCCTCTGCAAGTGCCTCGAGAAGCTTCTTTTCCTCATGGGAAACTTTGGTCGGCACTGCAACCTCGACTGTGACCAGGAGGTCTCCAGGACGGCCGGCTTCGGGCTGAACCCCCCGGCCTTTGACCCGGAAGGTCTTCCCGGATGGGGTCCCGGCCGGGACCTTGAGCTTCACGCCCCCGTTCAGTGTGGGCACTTCGATCTTGGTCCCCAGCGCCGCCTCGGTGTAAGTGATCGGGACTTTCAGGGTGAGGTGGTTGCCCTTCCGACCGAAGAGCTTGCTGGCGGCGACCCGGATGTGGACCAGCAGATCGCCGGCGGGGCCACCCACCGATCCCGGAGCGCCTTTGCCACGAAGCCGCAGAGTCGAACCATCTTTGACCCCGGCCGGCACCCGGAGCTTGATGTCCCTGGTCTTCATCTCCGAGCCCGATCCACGACACTGGCTACAAGTCTTCTCGATCCTTTGACCTCGACCCCCGCAGTCAGGGCAGGGCTGGGTGAAGGAGAAGAACCCCTGGTTCTGCGCAACCGTCCCCCGACCGCCACATGTCGGGCAGGTGGTGACCGACGTGCCCGGCTCGGCACCCGACCCGCCGCACTTCGAACAGGTGGCGGCGCCGCGCACCGAGATCGTCGTGGTTACGCCTCGGGCGGCGTCATCGAAGCCAATAGTCAGGTCGGCCTCCATGTCGGCTCCCCGCCTCGGGCCGCCGCGCCCTCCGCGACCACCCCCGAAGATATCGCCGAATCCGCCGAGGAGGTCGCTCAGGTCTTCGACGCGAACCTGTTGGCCGCCACCGAAGCCGCCAAAGCCTCCGCCACCAAATCCTCCGCCACCGGTACCGAATCCGCCGGTCGCCACCAGGCGGCGGACGTCGTCGTATTCCTTGCGCTTTTCGGCGCTGGAGAGGGTGGCGTGCGCTTCGGAGATCTCCTTGAACTTCTCCTCGGCTTCCTTGTCGCCAGGATTCGCGTCGGGATGGTGGGTCTGGGCGAGCTTGCGGTATGCCTTCTTGATCTCTTCGGCGGTCGCCTCGGGAGATACGCCCAGCACCTTGTAAAAGTCCTTGTCGACCCAGTCCCGATTCATGATTCCTGTGATTCGAGGGTCACCAGCGCCGCTCTGATCAGCCTCTCATTGAGCACATAGCCGCGACGGAGCTCTTCGTCGACCACGGGTTGCCCGCTTCCGGTCGGTGCCCCGACCGGTTCGTGGACCTCCGGGTCGAATTTCTCTCCGACTGCGGGCACCACGGTGAGCCCCTCCTCGGCGAGGGCGTTCAGGAGCTGCTCCCGGGTTCTCTCCATGCCTGCCATGAGTTGCTTGCCGGCGTCGGATTCGACTTTGATGGACAGGGCCGCGTCGAAGGAGTCGAGCGCCGGGAGCAGCTTCTGGATAACTCGCTCCGCTGCCCGGTCGAGCACCGCCGACTGCTCCCGCATCGTTCTCTTGCGGAAGTTGTCGAAATCGGCAGCGACCCGCTTCAGGTCGTCGAGATACGAGGTTGCCTCGTCTCGAGATTCCGCCACCAGCCCGAGGAGCATTGTTATCGCCTCCCCGGGCTCTTCCGGGAGCTCGATGCCGAGATCGTGGGCGGTGGGCACTTTCTCCAGGGCCGGAGTTTCGGAGTCCGTCATCGGCGCTTACTCAGGCGTTCGCTTCTGGCGACTGCTCGTCGTCGTCTTCGTCGACGATCTCGGCTTCGACGATGTCTTCATCCTCGGCGCTATCACCCTCACTCGCTGCAGCCTGGGCCTGTGCAGCCTGCTGGTAGAGACGGGTGGCCATCGCCTGGCTGGTCTCGATGAGGGCGTCCATCGACTTCCTGACCAACTCGGTCTCGGTCGCGTCGTCCTCGAGATTTGCCTTCAGCTCGGCAAGCGAGGACTCGACAGACTGCTTCTCGTCGTCGGTCATCTGCTCACCCGATTCGGCGAGCAGGGTCTCGGTCTGATTGACCAGCTGGTCGGCTTGGTTGCGGGTCTCGACAGCTTCCCGCCGCTTCGCATCTTCCTCTGCGTACTTCTCGGCGTCCTTGATCATCTGGTCGATCTCGTTGTCCGCAAGCGCCGAACCGCCGGTGATGGTCATCGCCTGCTCCTTGGAAGTGGCGAGGTCCTTGGCGTTCACGTGGACAATCCCGTTGGCGTCGATGTCGAAAGTGACTTCGATCTGGGGGATACCCATCGGGGCCGGTGGGATTCCGGTCAGCCGGAACTTACCGAGGCTCTTGTTGTCGGCAACCATCGTTCGCTCTCCCTGGAGGACGTGGATCTCGACCTCAGGCTGGTTGGGCTCGGCGGTTGTGAAGATCTCTGAGCGCTTGGTCGGGATCGTGGTGTTGCGCTCGATCATCCTCGTCATGACACCACCTTTGGTCTCGATGCCGAGAGTGAGTGGAGTTACATCGAGGAGGAGGATGTCCTTGACGTCGCCTTTGAGCACCCCAGCCTGAATTGCGGCTCCTGCGGCCACGACTTCGTCGGGGTTGACCCCCTTGTGCGGATCTTTGCCCGTGAGCTCTTTGACCAGTGCCTGGACTGCAGGCATTCGGGTCGACCCTCCGACCATCACCACATGCTCGATCTCGTCGACCGAGATGCCGGCGTCTTTGATCGCTTGCTCGAAAGGCGACCTGGTCCGCTTGAGGAGATCGGCGGAGAGCTTCTCGAACTCCGAGCGGGTCACCTTCTGCTGGAGGTGAAGGGGCCCGGCGTCGGTGGCGGTGACGAAGGGAAGGTTGACTTCTGTCTCGACCACGCTCGATAACTCGATCTTGGCCTTTTCAGCAGCTTCCTTGAGACGCTGCATTGCCATGCGGTCTTTGCTCAGGTCGACGCCGTGATCGTTCTTGAAGGTGGTTACGAGATGGTTGATCAGCACTTCGTCCCAGTCGTCGCCACCCAGCTTGGTGTCACCGGAGGTCGACTTGACCTCGAAGACACCGTCGCCGATTTCGAGGACGGACACGTCGAAGGTCCCGCCACCGAGGTCGTAGACGAGGATGGTCTGGTCGGCTGCTTTGTCGAGGCCATAGGCGAGGGAGGCCGCCGTAGGCTCGTTGATGATGCGCAGCACGTTGAGACCGGCGATCTGACCGGCCTCTTTGGTCGCCTGGCGCTGGGAGTCGTTGAAGTATGCGGGGACAGTGATGACTGCGTCGGTGACGGTGTCACCGAGGAACGACTCGGCGTCGCGCTTCAGCTTCATCAAGATGCGGGCCGAGATCTCCTGGGAGTTGTAGCTCTTGTCGCCGATGTCGACTTTCCAGTCGGTTCCCATGTGGCGTTTGACCGAGCGCACGGTGTGATCGGGATTCGTGATCGCCTGACGCTTGGCCGACTCACCGACGAGCACCTGGTCCTCCTTGAAGGAGACGACGGAGGGGGTGGTGCGGGCACCTTCGGCGTTGGCGATGATGGTGGGCTCGCCCCCGTCGAGCACAGCAATGACACTGTTGGTGGTCCCGAGGTCGATTCCTACTGCTTTTGCCATGAAAATAGTCCTTTTCAGTTTGGATTTCTGAGTCAAGGACAATGGTACAACTTGAGTGGGGTTATATCAAGTTTGAAGAGACCGTTCCTAATGCATGGCATCTCACATCTGATACCTGGGGCACACAGAACGTAAGTGTGGGTAGTGGTTTCAGCCGGCCAGTGACTGAATGTAGGTGATCAGGTCGTTGATCTCGGCTTCGGTGAGCTGGTCGGCATAGTCTGCCGGCATCACATCGGGGAACCCTGCTACCAACTGCGCCCCGGGGTCGACTATCGAGTTGAAGAGATATGCCGTGTCAGCGAGGACGCTCTCTCCCGACTCGAGAGGTCGGCTGGCCCCGGCGATCCCGCTGAACGTCGGTCCGGTGCCGGGCGTCCCGTCAACTGTGTGACATGCCAGACAACCCGAGTCGTTGGCAAGCTGCAGCCCTCTCCCCGCCGCCTCCGGATCGACGACAACGGGTGTAGTGGTGGCAGTTGTCCCATCGCCGCCCAACTCACCACCTCCATACAGCCAGAACCCGGCACCAAGGACCAGGACCACCAGGAGTGCCAGGCCGGCTTCGGCCGCGCTTTTCAAATTGACACCTTCATTCGGTTAGAACGGTAAACAATCGAGCAGCCAAACCTAAGCTTTGTCCGTGGCCCTGAATTCTGGCATGGATCGTCGGTGGTCGCGACGTGAGTTCATCCACGCCGCTCGAGTGGGCCTAATCAGCGGAGGCGCATTCCTCCTCAATCCTCCTCCAGCCCGCGGCCTGACGATCAATCCCCGGGCGGCCTGGGCCATCGACCGGCCGCCGAAGGGGCCCCTTCCCGCCGAAGATGTGAGATTTCTCCTGGTTCATCACTCGGCTTCCCAGTCCGGTCATACCCCCGAGCAGGCTCCGGCGATCCTGAGAAGCTTCTATGACTATCACACCAGTGCCGAAAAGGGATGGAACGACATCGCCTACAACTTTCTCATCGACTCCGGTGGGGGAATCTGGGAGGGACGATCGGGCAGTATCGCCGGAGCCGTCGCGGGAGATGCCACTGGCGGCAACCAGGGCTTCAGCCAACTCGTCTGCCTGATCGGCGATTTCAGCTCATCCGAACCGTCGGGGGCGGTTCTGGGCTCACTGATCGACCTTCTCGCCTGGCTTGCCGACAAGCATGGAGTTGCCACTGCGCCGGGATCGCAGGTCAGCTTCACCTCGAAGGGTTCGAACCTGTGGCCGGCTGGTGCGTCGGTCACGACAGCGACGATCACCGGACATCGCGCCATGAGCGCCACATCATGTCCGGGTTCCAACCTCAATCAGCTGGTCACAACCTCGCTGACGGCTGATGTCCAGGCTGCGAGGACCGGCACTCCAGCAACGGCGCCGTCGACGTCGATTTCCGGCACTGCCGTCGAATCATCGAGCACATCTACATCGACCACATCGACATCGATCAGCCTCGACCCGGGCCCGGACGCCACCTTGCCCGAATTGACGACAACAGCGGCTGACCCGGTCCCCACCGTGTCCTCGAAAGCACCGGTGCACGCATCCGTTGTCGAGTCGAGCCCAACGACCCCCAGAGTTGATGTGGTCACTGCTGTGGCCATCCCATCCGTCGCAACGGTGTCACCGGGGAGGAACCCGCTGCTGTGGATGGGCGCGGGTCTTGGCGCCGGGGCCACCATCGGTCTCGCCTGGCGGTATCGCCGCATGAGCAGCTGATCCAGATTTCGGGCATAATCGCCCCGCAGAGAGGCTTTTCTCTCGACAGTGGGCGGGCGTGGTCCTGCCAGGAGGAGCGCTAGTAAATATGGAACAAGTCGATGTTGCAATACTCGTGGTCAGGCTGTGGCTCGGAATAGTGATGATCGCCCATGGAATCAACCACGGGAGAACCCTCGAGGGCACGGCGAAATGGTTCGCATCGAAGGGCTTCAAAGCGGCCCCGATGAACGCCCGGGTGTCGGCGGCGAGCGAGATCCTGATCGGCCTCGCCCTCATCGCCGGTCTTCTCACCTCCGCGGCCGTGGTCGGCGTGGTCGCAACGATGTTCGTGGCTTTCTGGTCGATCCATCGCTTTGCAGGTTTCTTCAACTTCCGTCGCCCTGACGAGGGTTATGAGTATGTGGCCACCCTTGCCGTGGTCAGCGCCGCGGTTGCGGTGATTGGGCCCGGCGCATATTCGCTGGACAGCCTCCTCGGCATTGCCGATGACCTCGACGGATGGGTCGGCGCGGCTGCGGTGGCTGCCGGCCTGGTGATCGGTGCCGGACAGATCGCAACCTTCTGGAGGAGACCTATCGGGACAAGGCAGGATCAGAGTGAGTGAAGCAATGCTCTGGCAGCCCCTGTCGGACTCCTTCGTTACGACGCGAGATCATCTACATCAAATCGCATACTTTGCGCTGAGCCCGGCGCGTCACCGGGCGGAGGGGAGGATGGGCCTCCGTGCCACCCCGGGTGGCTTCGGGACCCCCGAGTTCGCAGGGCGGGTGGCCCGGGTCGACGGGGCCCTCCTCGTCCATGCAGAGGGGGCGAACGTGGCAACCCGGCAGATCTCAACCGTGCGGGCGGCAGCCGAGTTCTTCGGCGAGGCATACAAGGAAGTGTGGTTCGAGGACTTCAAGGACCCCCTCACCCCGATCGGCCCTGACATTGCATTGTCGGTTGACGCAGAAGATTCTCACCTCATCGGTGCCTGGTTCGAGTTCGGCACCGAGGTGCTCGACTCGTTCCGGTTGAAAAGCCGGCCTGCCGACGACCCGTCGACAACCCAGATCTGGCCGGAGCACCTCGATGCAGCGATGGAGACCGGTGACGAAGAGAGCGGGAAGAGGGCCAGCTATGGGTTCTCGCCGGGCGATGGGGAGCACGCCGAGCCTTATGTCTACGTGGCGGCATGGGGCGAGATCGACCGTTCCAATGCGTACTGGAACGATGAGGCTTTCAACGGTGCGAGCCTGGCTTACGCCGCGCTCGTTGCGTCACCGGAGCCATTTCAAGCAGCGCTTGGCTTCCTCCGTGAGGGCTACCGGGTCCTCCACTAGCCCAGCGCGTCGACCAACCCTCGAGCGGCGGCAGTGACGATTCGTATCGTCTCGTCGTAACCCTCCGCAGGTCCGCCCCACGGGTCGGGGACTTCGTCCTGGTCGGTGTCGGGGTCGAACGTCCGGAACAGCCGAATCTTGGCCTGGGCCTGCTTTGAGGGTGACATCTCCATGAGGTCGGCGAGGTTGGACTTGTCCATCACCAGGATCATGTCGTATCGGTCGAAGTCGACAGGATTGAACTTCCGGGCCCTGCCGGTGATCTCAAGACCTGCCCTCGCCCCTGCTGCGACCGATTCAGGGTGCGGGGGCTCCCCGAGATGCCAAGATCCGGTCCCGGCCGAGTCGACTTCGACCTCGATCCCGGCGGCGCCAGCTGCACTCCGAATCGCCGCTTCTGCTGCTGGCGATCGACATATGTTGCCCAAACAGACGACGAGGATCTTCATCTGGTGGTTTGGGCAGCGATGCGTTCCCGGGCAATTGCCAGGTAGCTGTCGTCTGTGTCGAATCCGACGTAGTGCCTCCCGGTTTCGATTGCGGCCACCGCGGTCGTTCCGGAACCGACAAACGGGTCGAGCACGAGGTCGGCCTGGTAGGTGTAGAGCTCGATGAGCCGGCGGGGGAGAGCGATGGGGAACGGTGCTGGATGCCCGATCTTCCGGGCGCTCTCTGAAGGGATTTCCCAGATATCCAGCGTCGCTTCCAGGAACTCGTCGGTGTCGATGGTCGCCTGTGAGGGGAGTCCGAGTGCCTTTCGCTCATCACGCTTGATTGCCCTGTCGAATCGGCCCTTCGAGGCGATGACAACCCTTTCGGTGATGTCGCGAAGGACCGGGTTCTGGGGTGACCGGTAAGAACCCCAGGCACACGAGCCGCCGGCGCCCTTCGCCTTCTGCCAAATGATCTCGCCGCGGAGGAGAAGCCCGAGCTCGTCCTGGAGAATTCGGACGACGTCTGCAGATAAGGACCGGTAGGGCTTGCGTCCCAGGTTGGCGACGTTGACTGCGATGCGTCCCCCGGATTCGAGCTTGTCGACACACACCGCGAACACGCGGGTCAACATGTCGAGATATTCGACGTAACTGGCCGGGACATGGCCTTCAGCGAGGTCGGTCTCGTACTCCTTGCCGGCGAAGTAAGGCGGTGAGGTCACGACGAGGGCGACGGAGTCGTTTGCCACCTGGCCGTCGGTCATTGCTGCGGCATCGCCGTGGAACAGCGTGTCGATTGCGGCTGGAGGCGCCACCAGGGACTCGTCGGAGATCCGGGGGGCATTGAACCGGTCGTAGAAAGCAGAGGAGTCATGGGATTCGCGCTTTCCTGAGCCGAATTCAGATGTGACGGTGGCGAGACGGCGACGGGTCATACACTGAAGTTACCGGCGTGTGCCCGTCTGGGGCGGCATCTGGTCCGACGGTCACCTCTCGTTGCCCAATCAGTGAATCCGTTCCACACGCTTGTCCCCGCTATGCTTGCTGGAGCAAGCACTCCCAGAAATGGTTTGATCATGGATAATCCATCTCAACTGGAGACAGTGGAGATCGAGCTGAGAAATGGCACAAGGGCCGAGGTGCGCCCGATCCTCCCGAGCGATGCCCCCCTCATTGCCGAAGGGTTATCCGGCCTGTCCGAGTCGAGCCGCTTCGCAAGGTTCGGTATCGGGATCCATAGCCTGAGCAGTCAAGAGCTCAAGTATCTGAGCGAAGTCGACCACAGCACCCACGTGGCCTGGGGCGCCACCATCGAAGGTGAGCCGGCCGGGGTGGGCCGCTATGTCGTGATACCCGAAGAGGGTTGTGCCGAGCTGGCGCTGACGGTTGTCGACAAGTTCCAGCGCCAGGGACTGGGGAGGGCATTGTTCGATGTGCTTACGGCAGTTGCGCGCCACGACGGCGTGCCCAGTTTCTGTTTCGAGGTTGCTTCTTCCAATGAGCCGGTGATACGCCTTCTCCGCGAACTGACCGGCCAGGAGACCTCGAGCGGGCTCCTCCACGGGAAGGCGCACGTCGCCGATCTGCCCGTCACTGCCTACGAGGACGAGTTGATTTTGCTCCTGGAGAAATACCGGGCCGCTGCCGCTTAGGCGGGTTCGGCTGGCTCGAGGTCCAACGCAGCCGAGTTGATGCAGTAGCGCATCCCGGTAGGTTGCGGACCGTCGGGGAACAGGTGGCCGAGATGGCCGTTGCAGGTGGCGCAGCGGACTTCGGTGCGGACCATCCCATAGGCCCGGTCCTCGACCTCTTTGATCTTGGCCGGGTCGAGGGCTTGGTAGAAGCTGGGCCATCCCGACCCCGACTCGAACTTGGCATCGCTCGAGAAGAGCTCGGTCCCACAACCTGCGCATTTGTAGCTGCCCGGAGTCTTGGTGTCGTTGTACTTGCCGCTGAACGGCCGCTCGGTCCCGGCTTCGCGGAGGATCTGATACTGCTCGGGTTCGAGCTTTGCCCGCCATTCGGCTTCGGTTTGGGGCATGTCCGTCATACGCGGTCCTTCCTCGTCTCGATGAGATCTTGCAATTGGAGTTTCAGGCGCTCGACAAAGACAGCCTGTGCCAGGTTCAGCTTCTTCCTCGCCCTGTCGGTATCGAACCACTCGACGCGGTCGATCTCAGGATACGAACGCTCGCCCATCATGAAATGCCCTGGTACCAGTGAGGCCGGGTCGAGGTCGGCTTCGAGGGCCCAGGCGACGACAATCCTGCGTGACTTGAGCCGGGTTTCCCCCAGCGGGGCCCATCTGCCCTCCGGCACGGGCCAGCCGGTTTCCTCGAGGAATTCCCTACGTGCCGCGTCCTCGTCAGACTCGCCTGCCTTGACCAGGCCTTTGACCAGAGACCACCACCCGTCGTCACGATGACTGAAGAATGGTCCTCCCGGATGGGCGAGCATCACCTCGATCCCGTCCCGAATCCGGAACGGAAGAAGACCGGCCGATCGGAGGCCGCTCATTACCCTGCACCTGTGAACATCATCGCTGCAACCACACCAACATCTAACCAGGTTGTGGTTACTCCCCTTCCCGACTTCCGGCTGGGAGACCTCGAAGCCCTTCCCGCCGGATTGAAGCGCCTCACCCTCAACGAGATGGAAGTTGCCGCCTCCGGTTTCTTCGCGGGTGAGGAAGCATTCAGCGAAGCCGTACATGAGGCCCGGAGGTCGACGAAACGGATCAGGTCGGTGCTGCGCCTGATCAAGGGTGAGCTGGGAGAGCGGATTTTCCACTTCGAGGATCGCTGGATGAGGGATACGGCCCGACTGGTCTCGCCGGTGCGCGACACAGCAGTACACGTCGAAAGCATGGACTTGCTTGATCGAATCTATGGCCACCTGCTGGCTGACGGAGTTCTGGGAGAGACTCGAGACCGGCTCGATACCCAACGCCGGCGCGTGGAGACCAGGGTCATGGAAGATCCCGAAATCGTGTTGTCGGTCGTCGAGAACCTGGAAAAGGCACACGGGCGTTACTCGAACTGGCCCGTGGACGATTCTGCTCGAAGCATCTACGGGCTGGGCATACGCAACGAGTTTGCCGCCATCAGGCCTGGCCTGAAGAAGACTTATGGCAAAGGGCGCAGGCAGATGGTCGACGCCTACAAGCATGTCGACCACGTCCGGTTCCACGAGTGGCGCAAGAGCGTCAAGTACCTGCGACACCAGATGGAACTGTTGACCCCGCTCTGGCCGGAAGTGGTGGTGGGCATGGCGATAACACTGGAACGGGTCGGCGAGCTGCTCGGCCAGGACCACGATCTCGCCATGCTGATCGAACGGCTCGACACAGACACCAACCTCTGCCCCGACCCTGTGGAGAGGTCATTGATCGCCGCCCTCGCCAATCAGCGCCGGGCCGATCTGCAGACGGCCGCGCGAATCTTGGGGAGGAGGGTGTTTGCCGAGGAGCCCGAATCGCTCACCGGTCGCTTCGACGCTTACTGGGAGGGGCGGGAGCCGGAGAACGTGGCCGCACTGACCTGGGTCATGGTGTGAGATGAGGTGGCCGGTCTAGAGGGAATCCGCCTGCCCCGCCCGCTGTTGTAGTGGGCAACCATTTCAAAGGACGGTTCAGATGAGCGAGCGCGGGCGGATCAAGGTCGAGAGCGCCGGGAAACGAGTCAGGGCGATGCTCGGCGGGGAGATCGTCGCCGACTCCCATCGGGTGCTGATGGTCTGGGAGGTTCCGTATTACCCGACCTACTACTTCCCCGAAGCCGACGTCGACATGAGCGCACTTGTCGATTCCGGGGAGACCAAGAAGAGCCCCAGCCGCGGCGTCGCCACCCTCTATGAAGTGAAAGCCGGCAGCGGCAACGGGAGGGCTTACGGATACTCCGAGTCCGCAATCGAGCAACTCGTCGGGCACGTCGCCTTCGACTGGGCGTCGATGGACCACTGGTTCGAAGAGGATGAGGAGGTCTTCTTCCACGCCCGCGACCCTTACACCCGCATCGACATTCTCCCTTCGAGCCGCCGGGTGCGGGTCGAAATCGACGGTAAGACCGTGGCGGAAAGCACCAACGCCTCTTTCCTGTTCGAGACCAACCTGCCCACCAGGTACTACCTGCCCAAGACCGACGTTCGCATGGATCTTCTCAAACCTACCGACCTGGCCACCTATTGCCCCTACAAGGGCACCGCCCGCTACTGGTCGGTCGAAGTGAACAGCGAGACCCATGAGAACGTGGTGTGGGGCTATGACAACCCGCTGCCGGAATCGCAGCGGATCATGGGCCTGGTCGCCTTCTACAACGAGAAACTCGACATCTACGTCGACGAAGTTCTCGAGGAGAAGCCCAAGACCAAGTTCAGTTGATCACGCTGCGCGGGTCTAGCCCTCTCCAAGCGTGGCGCGGAGGGCGATCAGGGCACCGGCCACGATCGAGATCACAAGCGGCACCGTGCCTTCGAGTGTGATCCAGCCGATCACCGTGATCGTGCCGACCGCGATTGCGAGTGCCGCCATAGGGACTTGCCGGAACCAGGTCATTTGTTGTACACCATGGCCGCCAGCCTACCCGACAGGGAGGAGCCGGAGCTGCATCTCCTTATCAAGTCAACCAAGATCGATCGACAGCCCGGTCTCCCGTTCGGATACCTCCCAGAGCACCCGGATCGACTCCGACATCCCGAACCTGCGCAGGATCGGCCTGCGGACCGCAGCTCCGAAGTTGATGAATCTGGGGGCGTACATCTGGCCACCCCTCGCTCTCGGGT
>JBHJOQ010000119.1:0-3680 GCA_050329555.1 Acidimicrobiia bacterium
ACCCGAGAGCGAGGGGTGGCCAGATGTACGCCCCCAGATTCATCAACTTCGGAGCTGCGGTCCGCAGGCCGATCCTGCGCAGGTTCGGGATGTCGGAGTCGATCCGGGTGCTCTGGGAGATATCCGAACGGGAGACCGGGCTGTCGATCGATCTTGGTTGATTCCGGGATCAGGGGAATCCGGTATTTGCCAGCCTCGATGCGACCACCTTGATGATTGCACAAGGAGATCTCGTGATTCACCGTGGCTGGTTGGGCGACCTGAGCTTCCTGGATCTGGTTCGGGTCACCCAACCTGATCCCCGGTCGAATTCGTGTGAGACGACAATTCACGTTTGGTGAAGGGCTAGCTGATTGAAAGCGGAACCCCCCGAATGATCCGGGGGGTTCGGCGCGACCCGTAAGGGACGGGTGCTGTCAGTTGGGTCTTCGACTCAGCGGGCTGACGGCTCCGTCGCTGCTTGGAGAGCCTCCCCGCTGTGGTCCAGTGTCGGGTGCTGCTGTAGCCATCCGACGACGGCGAGGAGAGCAGAGAAGATGGCTACGAAGGCGGTGACCACCGACTGCATCGAGTCGGTATATCCGTTTGGGGTGATTCCCACGTTGAAGGCGGTGACCGCAGCTGCGACTGCGTTGATCGCGGCAAGCACAATCAGGGCAGGCACCAGCCGCTTCGGGACTGGCAGCCCGAACCTGGGCGTCCTTCCCTGGATCCGGTCGAGACTGAGAAGCCGCCCGCCCTCGAGGGCGATCACCGGGACCATCAGCCCGAACAGGAACGGTGCGTACCGGGTCATTCCCAGGGCGATGAGCACGCCCAGGTAGACCAGCCCGACGAAGCCCATGAGCCTGGTGCGATAGCCGATCACCATTGAGGCACCGACTCCAAACTGGACCACGGCGAACACCACCACCCAGAATCCCATGACGGGGAGGATGAACGTCTCGACCAGGCCCCCGAACAGCGACCAGTGGTTGGCAGCGATCGTGGTGAACACCTCACTCTGGGCTTCGACACCGGCGAATCCGGGCAGGGCATTGACGCCGGGTGAGGTACGAGTCCAGATCTCGTGGAGGAACTTGAACCCGATGAAGATCCGCAGCATTGCGGTCAGCGAGCCGAGCCGGTCCCCATATCTGTCGGCCGCCCACAGCCCCAACGCGGCAAGCCCGGCAAAGACTGCCAGGTCCATCGCCACCATCGCGAACCTGGGAGTGGCTCGGGTGACGATCGTGAGGAAGAAGAACATCCCCAGCAGGCTCAAGGCAGCCACTGCCACCGGGGTGTAGCTGCGCTTGAAGAGTGGCAGGTCGATCAGCCATCGAACTGCTCTCGCCACGCCGCTCTTCGTCTGGCGGGTCCGTTCCATGATCCACCCGTCCAGCCCGTAGTAGTAGCCGGCGCCAGTGGCGAGCACGAACAGATGCATCGCCATGAAGAACGGCGGTATCCGCGAATTGCCCAGCATGAAGATGCTCAGGTCCATGCCCAGGGCCACCACTGCCAGCGGACGGACGGCAAACCCGACGATGAAGGCCACTCCGAGTAGGATCTGGAAGGCGATCACCGTGTAGCTGAAAAACTCGGCGTTGGGGATGATGATGTTGTCGAACATCCACGCGGCCCACGAGTAGGTGCCGTCGGCGATTGCCGAGGCCGAATCCTCCCGCACCGCGTCACCCGCCCCAGGGCCCATCCAAGTCGGATTCGCCCCCGAGGCGAGCCCCCCGATCTTCCAGTTGTGACCGACGGTCACCTCGAACAGCCACATGACCCCGAGGAAGATCCGCACGAAGGCGATCCCAGCCGCCTTCACCGCTTCCCCAGGCATCTGCAACAGCCCGTCGTCCCTCGTTGTAGCTTCCATCACAGGCTCGCCTTTCTCACGGTTTCCAGGCCAATTCTGAACATAGGAGTGCGACTCGCTCAGGGCCGAAAGGCCCGACAGCCCCAGGCATAGGACCCTCCCTTCGAGTTTGATCAATGACCTCAGGGTGGATCGACGACCTGGTTCGGCGGTTTACCTGGGGAGACTCATCGACGCACGTAGGACATGGTGTAGCCACTTGTGCAGCCGGGCCACACCGCCTGGGACAGCACCGGATAGCACGAGCGGGGCGCAAGAGCAGACAGAAGGACACATAGTGGTGTCGTCGAGACCAGCTGGACGTTTCCTAGATGGCTCGTGTCACCACACGGTCGGCACGAATGGATAGTCGCGAAGCTCTCGGTCGGGAGTCACCAGGGGGCAGCCACTGGTCAGGGCTGTAGCCGCGATGATCCGATCAGCAGCGTTACCAGGGGCGTTTCCAGGGAGCTGGGCCGCAAGGACTGCGATCCTCTCGTCAACAGGGGCGATCTCCATCTTGCCGGTTCGGAGCGCTTCGTCGACCCACCGGTCGACCGGTCGATCGAGGACAATCCGCCGCTTCGACACGAGCATCCCGACTTCCCAAGCCGAAATCGCACTGACCAACGCGATATCGACAGATTCGAACAATTCCCGCGCAGGTGGAGACAACCTGCTGGGTTCCGAAGCGACCCACAACCAGGTTGCTGTGTCGAGGACGATCAACGAGTGGCCTGCCAGTCGGACGGGTCGCCTATTGGGGTGGTTAGGTCGACACCCTCTACGAACGTGACGCTCCCCGCGAGGCTTTCCGGTGAGCTTGCGATGGGCCGGAGCTCGGCCACCGGCGTGCCGCGCCTGGCGATGGTGACACTCTTGCCTTCGGTCTCCACAGCCCGGATGATCTCGGTGGCGTTTTGGCGAAACTCGCCGATGTTTATCGAGTTAGACATCTCGAAGCGCATCTTAGCATGAGGCAATGCCAGGTCAGCCGGGCTAGTGTGCGCAGATGGCCTGGAGCACCTCGAAAATCCCCGATCTCACCGGAAAGACTGCCGTGGTCACGGGGGCGAATGCCGGTCTCGGTTTCGAAACGGCAAAGGGCCTCGCCGAAGCAGGCTGCCACGTTGTGATGGCCGCGCGGAACCGGGAGAAGGCCGATCGTGCCCTGTCCGAACTCATAGGCGTCCACCCGGATGCGTCTCTTGAGATCGCCGAGCTGGACCTTGCCTCGCTGGAGTCCGTGGAGACAGCCGCCCTGTCGATATTCTCTGATCATCCCTCAGTCGACATTCTGGTGAACAACGCAGGCCTCATGGCAATGCCCGAAGGCAAGACCGAAGACGGGTTCGAGCTGCAGTTCGGCGTGAATCACCTCGGGCACTGGGCTCTCACCGCCCAACTCCTGCCTGCACTCCTCGGGTCCCCGGAAGCGCGGGTGGTCACCGTCACCAGCACTGTCCATCATTACGGGCGGCGGGTCGACCCCGACAACCCCCACCTCCTCGACAGCTACGACCCGTGGCGCGCCTACGGTCAGGCCAAGCTGGCCAACTACCACTTCGCACTCGGGTTGCAGAGACAGTTCGAACAGGCGGGTGTGACGGCGGCGAGCCTGGTCGCCCATCCCGGCTTGACCAACACAGACCTCCAAGCGAACACGGTCCGCCAGGGCGGAGCCTCTGGTTCCGCCGAGTTCTGGCACAAACTGTCGCAGCGGACTGGAATGTCTCCCGCCGCCGGTGCCCTCCCTCAGCTTCGAGCTGCGACAGACCCGAGAGCGAGGGGTGGCCAGATGTACGCCCCCAGATTCATCAACTTCGGAGCTGCG
>JBHJOQ010000040.1:0-5006 GCA_050329555.1 Acidimicrobiia bacterium
GGCTTCCGCCACCGCGTCGCCGACCACCCCGGACGACGCATTGGAGCCCGATTCGATGTAGAACCCCTGTGCCTCGAGTTCGGGGACTACCTCACCCGGGCTGGCCGCGAGCATTGCCAATGCGGCAACCACAAGCACAATTCGCTTCATGTTTCGGAGGGTAATCCTTCCGCCGGGCCATACCTGTCAGGAGGCCAACCTGCGCTCAGTCGGAGTCGAACCGATCGTCGCCGCCGGGGAACATCTTGGGATGGATCAGGAAATCGAGCCAGCCGGTCGCCTCAGGCAACGAAGACCACTCGTCGATCAGCAGGCCCACCCCGGCCACCGACGCTGTTTTCATCTCGACCCGGGCCCCAACCAGTTCGTAGACGAGGTTCGACCATGTCGGCTCATGGCCCACCACCAACACGCGGCGGTGGGGCCCGGCCACCCGGCGCACCACATCAAGGACACTCCGTGGGCTTCCTCCGTAGATCGAGCGGTCGGTCACAACGTCGCAGTCCCAACCGCCGGACTCGGCAGCAAGGAGGGCGGTGCGGTGGGCGCGAACCGCGGTCGAGGCGACGACGAGGTCGGGGCTCTGACCGGCGTCGGTGAGCAGCCGACCCATCAGGCGTGCGCTGCGAACCCCGCGTTCGGCAAGCGGCCGTTCGTGGTCTGCCCCGTAGGAGACGTCCCAGTCCGACTTTCCGTGCCGCATCAGCACCAGTTGCAACATCAGAGGATCATCATGCTGAGCGCCAGGATCCAGAGCAGGCTTTCGAGGTTGAGAGCGCTATTAAACGATTTGGCTCCGCCCACCGCCGCCGGAGTGTCGCCGGCAGTAATTGCGCTCGCGATCCGCTTCCATGCCGGTCGCGCAACAAACAGGCCAACGAGGAACATCGCGATGACCGCGCCCATGGCGATGTGAATCGTGACCGGAGCCCCGGCAAAACCGGTGGTGAGAACCACCAGCCAGACCCCGGTCCCGAGGGTGAGAAGCCCGGCGACGATCCCGAAGTTACGGGCGCGCCGCATCCTACCCACCAGGTGCTTCCCGCTCTCCGGCTCCCGCACCGAGACCCGGACGTCGCGGGGGATGAGGAGTTTGTGACCGAACCACGCCGCCGCAACGGCGATATGGACGATGGTAACGACCTCGATCACACTGCGATTGTGGCAGACCGCTCTGCGGCCGGGCGGACAACTCCCCCACACCTTTACCATCGGACCATGCCCAACCGCCTGGCCCACTCGACCTCTCCCTACCTGCTCCAGCATCAGGACAATCCGGTCGACTGGTGGGAATGGTCCGACGAAGCCTTCGACGAAGCAGCCCGGCGCGGCGTGCCCGTTCTGCTCAGCGTCGGTTACTCGGCCTGCCACTGGTGCCATGTGATGGCCCACGAGTCTTTCGAGGACCTCGCGACCGCAGCCGAGATGAACCGGATGTTCGTCAATGTCAAGGTCGACCGGGAGGAGCGCCCCGACGTCGATTCGATCTACATGGAGGCTGTCCAGGCAATGACCGGCCGGGGAGGCTGGCCGATGACTGTCTGGCTGACGCCGGATCGCAGACCATTCTTCGCCGGCACCTACTTCCCCAGGGAACCGCACCACGGCATGGCCAGTTTCGGCCAGGTGATGTCTGCTGTCTCCGGGGCCTGGACGAACAGCAGAAGCGACGTTCTCAGCCAGGCCGACAAGCTGGTCGAGGCGATCAGCGGGGACATCGCCGACGGGGATGTCCCTGACGGAGCGACATTGCGCAAAGCTGTTTCAAATATTCTCTCCCAATTCGATGCCACGTTCGGCGGGTTCGGCCAGGCGCCGAAATTCCCCCAACAGCCGGTCCTCGAGTTCCTGCTGCGTTGGAGGGCCGTGGACCTCTCGGTCGACCAACCCCTCAGCACCACCCTGCAACGCATGGCCGACGGTGGGATCCACGATCATCTCGCCGGCGGGTTCTCCCGGTATTCGGTTGACCGGAAATGGCTGGTGCCCCACTTCGAGAAGATGCTCTACGACAACGCCCAACTCGCCCGGATCTACCTCTGGGCAGGCATCGAGCTGGACGAGCCCCGGTTTGTCGACGTGGCGCGAAAGACCCTCGACTACCTGATTGCCGACATGCGAGATGACGGTGGCGGGTTCTTCTCGGCCGAGGACGCCGACTCCGAAGGGGTCGAAGGGAAGTTCTACGTTTGGTCGAGCAACGAGATCGAGCAGGTTCTCGGAGAAGATGCCCCCGCCGCTATCGCCTACTACGGCGTAACGTCAGCGGGCAACTTCGAAGGGGAGAACATCCTCCACCTCTCCCCGGACCGGACCGTGCCTCCCAACCTCGACGAGATGAATCGGAAACTCCTGGAACACCGTGATCGGAGGGTGAGACCAGGGCTCGACGACAAGGTTGTGGCCGCATGGAACGGACTCGCCATCCGTGCGTTCGCCGAGGCGGGGGCCGCCCTCGACGACTCCGGGTACCTCGATGTGGCGCGTTCGGCCGCCGGCTTCATCCGTGAGACGATGACGGTCGACGGCACTCTGATGCGGTCGTGGAAGGATGGCAATCACTCGGGTCCCGGGTTCCTCGACGACTACGCCGCAGTCGCCCTGGGCATGCAGGCCCTCTATCAGGCCAGCGGTGAGGTGGAGTGGTTCCGCGAAGCCGAGCGGCTTGTCGACGCGTTGCGCCACTTCGAAGGCCCCGGCGGGCGCCTCTACACCACCACGAGCGACGAGGGGCTGGTGAAACGTCCTCGCGACATCACCGACAACCCGCTCCCGTCGGGTAATGCAATGGCCGCCGAGGCATTGATGACCTCCAGTCTCCTGACTGGCGACCTCGACAAGCGGGATCGCAGTGTCGCTGCGCTGGCCTCGATCGGTGAGCTGGCCGAAAGGTACCCGTCGATGATCGCCCACCACCTCGCAGTCGCCACGTCGCTGCACCTTGGGCTGCGTGAGCTCGCCCTCGTCGGAACCGAAAGGAAACCAATGACCGATGTGTTCTGGTCGGCCTTCCGGCCCGGCGTAGTCCTCGCCCAGGCAGACGGGCCCGACGACCGGGTCCCTCTCCTCGATGCCCGCACCGCAGTCGGAGGCTTCGCCACGGCCTACCTCTGTCACGACTACGTTTGCGATCTCCCCACCACCGACCCCGCCGCCCTCGCCGCGTCCCTGGCAGCCATCGCGGCAACATGAAGGGAACCGCCAGCGGCCCTCGCCACTACTCGGAGACGAGCGACCCCGCCGCCAGCACCGGTTTGGCTTCGAGCGTCCTCGCCGCCAGCAGCACGAACGAGATCCACAGGGCATCAGCCAGGGCCAGATGGACCAGCTGCATCCACACCGGCGCCCCAAGGGAGACATTTACGACCCCGGTAATCAGCATCGCGCCCACCAATACGACGACTGCGCGTGATTCGGAGGAGCGCACGTTTGAGCCCAGTTTCCACCATGCCACCAGGGCGGTCATGACGGCGAGCACCGGGTGGATGATTCGCAGCCTGGTGAGGAAGTGGGATCCAGCCTCCAGGTCGAGGCCGATGCCCTCCTTGGGGAACAGCGTGTCGGCGAGGGCGGTGACCGCTCCCGTCGCCGAGATCAGCACCAGGGCGATGCCCCCCACCATCACCCAGCGGAACGCAGAGCGATGGGTTCGGATGTCGAGGCGGCCGCCACCGGAAAGCCAGAAAATGGTGAGCGTGAGCGCACCGAGGAGGAGCAACGTGTTGACCAGGTGAAGGGGGACAGCAATGGCGCGGGCCACGGAGTCGTCGTCGCCGACCCAGGCGGCCAACACGATCATGGCCCCGATGAGGGCCTCCCCGACCACCGCGACCAGTGACACCGTGGCGCCGGTCCTTGCCGGTCTGCCTTCGGCCACGCTGCGCCGGACCCACACGACGAGGCCCAGCACCAGGAGCAGGGCGATGCCGCTCGTCGCTCTGTGCGCGAACTCGATTGCGGTGTCGCCGCTCAGTTCCGGAAGAAGTTCGCCCTGACAGGTTGGCCACGACTCCCCGCAGCCGGCCCCGCTCCCTGTGGCCCTGACCAAGGCACCCAACAGGATCACGCCGACGTTGTAGAACAACACGAACCAGGCGTACCTGACGAGGCCACTCATGTCACCGATCTTACGAAATCGGGCACTGTTGACAATTCGGGCGGCTTTCCGCACCCGCCCTGCCGCCTCTAGTGTCTGCCGCATGAGAATCTTCGACGACGTAGTGGCGACGATCGGCAACACGCCGCTGGTGCGATTGTCCCGGATCCACCCGCCAGGAAACCTGGTGGCCAAGGTCGAATCGATGAACCCGGGCGGATCGATCAAAGAGCGCATCGCCGTCGCCATGATCGACGCCGCCGAAGCCGAGAGGCTGCTCGAACCGGGAGGCACGATCGTCGAGCCCACGTCGGGGAATACCGGAGTCGGGCTCGCGATGGTTGGTGCCATCCGGGGATACCGGGTGATCTGCACAGTCCCGGACAAGGTCTCCAAAGAAAAGCAGGATCTGCTCCGCGCATATGGCGTCGAGGTGGTGGTGACACCAACCGAGCATGGGCCGGGTCACCCCGACTCGTATTACGGCGTGGCTGACCGGATCGCCGCAGAGATCGAAGGGGCGTTCCAGCCCAACCAGTACTTCAACATGGCCAATCCCACTGCTCACTACGAGACGACCGGCCCCGAAATCTGGGAGCAGACGGATGGGGCAATCGATGTGTTCGTATCCGGTGTCGGCACCGGGGGGACCATCACCGGCGCCGGCCGATATTTGAAGGAGAGGAAGGCCTCGATCGAGGTGGTGGGCGCCGACCCCGAAGGCTCGATCTACACCAAGGGCCCAGACGGCGACCTCCACCAATACCTGGTCGAAGGGGTCGGTGAGGACTTCTATCCCGAGACGGTCGACCTCAGCCTCATCGACCGCTTTATCGAGGTGAACGACACCGAGTCGTTCGCTTTGACCCGCAGGCTCGCCCGGGAAGAAGGCCTGCTGGTCGGCGGGTCC
>JBHJOQ010000074.1:0-7664 GCA_050329555.1 Acidimicrobiia bacterium
ATGCGGTTCACCAACACCGGCACCGAGGCGACGATGCACGCCATCCGCCTTGCTCGGGGAGTGACCGGGCGAGACATCGTCCTCAAATTCGAGGGCCAGTATCACGGAGTCCACGACTACGTGATGTTCTCGACCGCTTCCGCCCCGTATGAAGCGCTTGGATCGCGGTTCCGGCCGATTCCGGTCCAATCGAGTTCAGGGATCCCGGACCAGATCCAGACATATGTGCGTGTCCTGCCCTTCAACGACCTCGAGCTGGCCGAGGCCCTCTTCAAACGGGAAGGCGACAGGATTGCCGCCGTGATCGTGGAGCCCATGCTGGGCAACACATTTGGGCTCCTTCCCGTGGACGGCTTCCTGGAAGGTCTGCGTGAGCTGACGTCCAACTCCGGGGCCGCCTTGATCTTCGACGAAGTGAAGACCGGGTTCCGGGTCGCTGCCGGGGGCGCCTTTGAGTACTTCGGGGTGGCACCCGACATCGGAACCTACGCCAAGGCGATGGGCAATGGCTTCCCTGTGGCCGCGATCGCGACCAAGGGCGATTACGTCGAAGGCTGGAAGCAGGGTGGAATCTCCCAGGCCGGCACCTACAGCGGCAACGGGATCGCAGCAGCCGCCGCCGACGCCACGGTCACCAAGTTGCTCACGGGCGAGCCGCTGGCGTCGGTGGAGAAGATCGGGCGCAGCCTGATGGACGGCTTGGAGAAGATCCTTGCCGACAAGGGCGTCGAGAGCAGGATCACCGGTGTTCCCGCGATGTTCTCGATCTTCCTCGGATCCGGGGACATCAAGGAGTACCGCGACGGGTCGCGTCACAATGAGGAGCTCTACGAAGACATCACGATGAAGATGATCGCCAAGGGGGTCATGCCCTGCCCGGATGCCAAGGAGCCCTGGTTCGTTTGCGCCGCCCACACCGAAGAGGACGTGGCGACGTCGCTCCAGGTATTTGAAGAGTCGCTCGACGAAGCTCTCGAATAAGTGGCTGTCACAGTTGCGGTGTCCGGGGCCGGCGGGAAGCTGGCCACCCCGATTGTTGCCGCGGTCCGGCAGGCTCCGGATCTCGAACTGGTCGGCCTCTACAATCCCAATCGCGGTGGCTCGGCGGTCGATGGTGTCGAGGTCAGCGACCATCCGGAATCGCTGCAGGCCGATGTGGTCGTCGAGACGGCACATCCGGACAAGGTGTTTGCCAATCTCGAGGTCTGGAAACGCTCCGGGATGGCGGCAGTGGTGGGAACGTCGGGTTTCACCGAGGAGCGATTGGCGAGGTTGAGGGAGCTGTGGGGCGAGACCGGGCCCCCATGTCTGGTGGTGCCGAACTTCTCGGTTGGGGCGGTGCTCATGATGGAATTCGCCCGCACGGCTGCGAAGTACTTCGAAGCAGTGGAGATAATCGAGCGCCATCACTCGACGAAGCCGGATGCACCTTCGGGGACGTCGCTGGCCACTGCGATGGGCGTGGCCGGCAGCGGGGGCTCGTCGGTGGACGTGTCCGAAGAGCTTGTGCCCGGTGCCCGGGGTGCCGATGTTGGCGGCGTCCGTGTCCACTCGCTGCGGCTTCCGGGGCTCATCGCCCAACAGGAAGTGGCGATGTCCAACACCGGGGAAGTCCTCTCCCTTGGGCACCTGTCCACTTCCTACGACTCCTTTGCCTCCGGTGCGCTGCTCGCGATCAGACGCGTGAGTGAATTGAGTCCTGGCATTCACTTGGGGTTGGCCACCCTCCTCGAATAGCGTCAGGCCATGGCACAGATTCGCGCCGGCCAGATCACCCCTTAGGGCGTTGCAGGCCGAGGTAGCCGAAGCGCCGGTATAGCTTCCTAAGGCGTGGCGCCTCACATGTGATCACTGGGGCGCATAGTTTGCGTTCTCCTAGAGCCAGACGATGGCAACCGTCCCGATCAGGAAGCAATAGACGGCAAATGGAACCAACCCGACCTTCCGCAATGCGGCGAGAAGGAGGGCGATGGCCGCGTATCCGGAGACGGCGGCGACCAGAGTGCCTACCAGCAGCGGCCCGGCAGCGGTGCCGGCGCCTTCGATCTCGAGGAGCTGGGAGAGGCCCCCGCCGGCAATGGCAGGGATCCCGAGGAGAAACGAGAATCGCGCCGCCTCGGAAGGTGAGAACTTGCGACCGCTTCCGGCAGCAATTGTGATGCCCGAGCGGGATATGCCCGGGATCAATGCGAACATCTGGGCCACGCCCACCACCGCTGCATCGGGAATTCGCCCTTCTCCGAGGGTGCGGAGACCGGTGGCCAGCTTCTGGCCAACGAGAAGGATCAGGCCAGTGGCGATCAATGCCCACCCGACGTTGGCCACCGAGTCCTGGAAGGAGTCGAGGGTGTCAGCGAGAGGAAGACCGACCAGGGCAGGGAGGGTCCCGACCCCGACGAGAAGGGCAATCTTGCGCCCTTCGGGCTCGGAACGGAACCGGAGGACTTTGAGGATGTCCTCCCGGAAATAGATCAAGACCGCCACCAGGGTCCCCAGATGCAAGACTGCCGTCACCGCCAGGTCGGGTTGCTCGATCTCCATCCCCAACCGGGAGAGCAGGGCCGGTATGACGACGAGATGGCCCGACGAAGAGACAGGTAGGAATTCGGTCAGGCCCTGGATCAGGCCCCAGATGATGGCTGTGAGCACGGGTGCACGGTAGTTGTCATCCCGAGGAGACGAGCACTATCACCCGGCCGTTCGCAGAGGCGGCTGCGACGGCCACTGCCTGGTCGGGTGGGATCGCGACGGAGCCCAACCCGTTTCCCAACGGGTCGTCGTCAGCTACTGCCCGCACGGTCCCAGCGACCGCTATCCCGGTATCGATGAGGACGAGTTGCACCGGATCGCCCACCCTGGCAGTGCTGGGCACCGCTATTTCGAGATCCCACCACCCCGGAACGGAAGCAGTTCTTTCGGTGGCGATCCCTCCGGGGGTGATCGGCTCGTCCGGTAGAAAGGTGCGGTTGGCGGGGCCAAAGTCTTCGACCCGGGGCAATAGCCCCGATGGCACGAGGCGTATTTCGACGGCGTCGTCGGTGATCTCGTCGCCGGGAGCGATGGTTTCGATTGCAAACGGGTGCTCGACCATCCCGTCACCCCTGAACTCGGTCCATAACGCGACGACGGCGATGGTGACGGCGATCGTCCAGCGCATCCATTGCGGTCCCTGTAGCCAGATCACACCGCCAAAGGTATGCACCCTGCGCCCCGCCGACTAGAGGGCTGTCAGGTCAGTCCTTGCTTGAGCTGCCGGAGGATTCTTTGGATGCGGTCGCCTTCTTCTTGGCGTCGGACTTCCCGTTTTCGGATTTCGAGGACTTCGACGACTCGCTCTTGTCGCTCGACGTTTTGGACGGCTCGCCCTTCGATTCGCTCTTTTCACTCGAAGACCCGGTCCTGGAGTCGGTCTTGTAGAAGCCGGAACCTTTGAACACCACTCCGCGCGCGTGAAAAACCTTCTTCAACTCGCCGCCGCATTCGGAGTGACTCTTCAGCGGCCGGGAGTTGAAGGACTGGAAGACCTCGATGTTCTCGCCGCAAGACTTGCAGGCGTATTCGTATGTAGGCATAGGTTGAGTGACCTGGATTGAAGTGATGAGCGTTTCAGAATTGTACCGGCATCGAGGAGGCAAGTACGAGTCGGCCATTGGGCGTAAGATGGCTCCCGATGTCTCTCGCAATCGCTATTGCCGCCGCATACATCGTGGGGAGCATCGATTTCGCAGTCCTGGTCGGGCGGATGCACGGCATCGACATCCACAAGGAGGGCAGCGGCAACCCCGGAGCGTCGAATGTGCTGCGCACTCTCGGGAAGTTGCCCGCGGCCATGGTTCTTGTCGGTGACATGCTGAAAGGCACCCTTGGGGCGGCAATGGGCATGATCGCTTCAGGCACAGCGAATCCGATGGTCCACTGGGCTCTTCTTGCGGGGCTCGCCGCTGTCGTCGGCCACTGCTACCCGATCTTCCACAAGTTCAAGGGAGGCAAGGGCGTCGCCACCGCTGGAGGGGTGATGCTGTTTGTTGTCCCGCTGGTTGCAATTGGGAGCACACTGCTTTGGGCTGTGATCGTGAAGCTGACCAAGACCGCCTCGATCGGTTCTCTGGTATTGGCTGTGATCACCTTGCCTCTGGCAATGTGGCGGGGACTCGAGGGTTTGGCGCTCGTCTGGCTGGGCATTTTGATTCTGCTGGTGGTTTGGCGGCATCGTGGCAACATCGGGCGAATGATCAGAGGAAACGAACAGAGAGTTCCGGCATGAGTATCGAAGTGGCAGTCATCCCGGCAGCAGGCCGCGGAACGAGAATGAGACCGGCGACACGGGTGGTTCCCAAGGCCCTGCTCGGTGTTGTCGATCGCCCTGCCATCCAGTACGGCGTGGAAGAGGCGGCCCGGGCCGGCGCAAAGGAGGCGGTAGTTGTGGTCGACCTCGACACCGGCCATCTCATCTCACAGCACTTCAGCCTCGACGGTCCCCTCCCCGGCCTCGAGGACATTCGGATCCGGCCCGCCGTCCAGGAGGAGCCGCTCGGATTGGGCCATGCCGTATGGGAAGCGCGAGAGATTGTTCGAGATCGGCCGTTCTTCTGCATTCTCTCCGACAACATCGTCCGGCCGGGCCACGACGTCCTCCCCGCGATGGAACAGGGTTCGAGGGGAGGCGAAGTCTCGGTGGTTTGCCTGCGTGAATTCGGAGACGAGTACCTGGATCAGTACGGTTTCGTGATCCCCGCATCCGATGTCGAAGATGGATATCTCGACCTCTCTGGTGCCGTGGAGAAGCCGGGCAAGGAGCGCGCCCCATCGAATTTGGGTCTGGTCGGCCGTTACATCTTCACGCCCGAAATTTTTCAGATCCTCGAGGACACCAAGCCGGGGGCCCTCGATGAGATCCAGCTGACAGATGGCATCCACGAGCTGGGGACGAGGGGGCGGCTCCGTGGTTATGTTGCCGACACCGACCTGCTCGACGTGGGAACACCGGCGGGCCTCCTCAAGGCCACCGTCGAACTCGGCCTGCACCAGTTCGGATCCGACTTTCAGGACTTCCTGGACGACCTGGCCGGTCGGTGAAACCCCTCGACCTCGCCCAGACCGAGGTACTCGGATCGATGCGGCACTCCGGTGCCGAGACCATCGAACTGATCGACGCCGCGGGCAGGGTCCTGGCCGCAGATGTCGAAGCCCGGGAGGCCGTTCCCCACTTCCCCAACTCCGCCATGGACGGGTATGCGGTCCAATCCGGGGATGTGATCAGAGAGGGTGCAATGTTGCGCGTGGTCGGTGAGATCGCAGCCGGCAGCCCCTCGGATGCGCCGCTGCAGCCCGGATGTGCAATGAAGATAATGACCGGCGCACCGATGCCGGACGGTGCCGACACCGTGGTGAAAGTGGAGCTCACCGAGCGTCTCGACGATGTCGTGAAGATCCAGGTAGCGGTGCCCGCCGGGACCTCGGTGAGGCCCGCTGGCGACGACATCCCGGAGGGGGCAACTGTCTTCCAAAGGGGCGTCCGGCTCCAGAGCACACATCTTGCAGTGATGGCAACCGTTGGCGCCTCCCGCCCGTCGGTGGCGCGCCGGCCTCGTGTTGCGCTGTTCTCGACCGGTGACGAACTGGCCTCACCTTCGGCAGCGACCCTGGTGCCCGGCCAGATTCGCGACTCGAACCGGGTAATGCTCAGGTCCCTGCTCTCCGACGTTGCCACCGTGCTCGATGAAGGAATAATCAAGGACGACCCTGTTGCTCTCAGGGCAGGGTTCGGGAGGGCCGCAGCCGGTGCCGACGCAATCGTCGCTTCCGGTGGGGTGTCCATGGGCGACCACGATCATGTCCGCAAGATCCTTGGCGATATGGGAAGCATCGACTTCTGGCAGGTGGCGATCAAGCCGGCGAAACCGTTTGCGTTCGGCCAGATCGGAGGCGTCCCGTTTTTTGGCCTACCCGGCAACCCGGTGTCGGCGTTCATTGCGTTCGAACAGCTGGTCCGTCCAGCTCTCCTCGAAATGCAGGGCGCACTGGTCCACTTCCGGCCGCTGATCCGTGCCACAGCCGGGGCCCGGATCGAAAGTGACCCAAATCGTCTCGAGTTCGTCCGGGTCACTTTGCAGATTGACGAGAGGGGAAGGTTGATGGCATCGCCCTCCGGAGGACAGGGCTCTCACATGCTCGCTGCCCTCGCTGCCGCCGATGGTTTGGCGCGGGTCCCCGTAGGTGAGTCCGGTGTCAAGGCGGGCCAGGGCCTCGATGTCGAGATGTTCCGCAACCCGGAGACAAGGAAATGGGAACGTGACTGAGGAGAGAATGAGCCATCTCAACGACAGGGGAGAGGTGCGCATGGTGGATGTGAGCGACAAGCCCATCACCCGCCGCGAGGCCACCGCCGAAGGCGAGGTGCTGATGTCCGAAGACCTCGTCTCCCGCTTCTTCGATGGAGATCTGCCGAAGGGAGACGCAGCTGCGGTGGCTCGCGTGGCAGGGATCATGGCCGCCAAGAAGACCCACGAGCTGATCCCGCTATGTCATCCGCTGCCCATCTCGGGGGTGGAGGTGTCGATGGAGTCGACTGGGCATGGGATCCGGGTGCTCGCTAAAGTAAGCACGGACAGCCGCACCGGTGTGGAAATGGAAGCACTGACCGCGGTGTCGGTCGCTGCTTTGACCATCTACGACATGGTCAAAGGGATGGACAGACATGTGGAGATCGCAAATATCCGTCTTCTCAGGAAGGCGGGCGGCCGCTCCGGAACCTGGGAGCGGTCTTGAGTCGTTGGAGGTAGCGATTTTCCTCGCTACGCTTCGCCACGGACGGAGTGAATAGGAGCAATGGAAACGCCACTCATCGTTGGCTTGCTGGTGATAGCCGCAGTCTGGAGTATCTACCTGCTTCCTTCCGTGTTCGGTGACCGCCGCGAGGCGGCACTGCATTCAGCCGAGGAGTTCGATCGTTTCACCCACCTCATGGCAGATGTCCAGAAGCGTCCCCGCAGTTCGATCGTCCCCGAATCACGCAACACCGTGAGAGGGAGGCGCAGAGCAGTTCTCGGCATCCTGGTGACGGCGGCGATTGCAACGGGTGTAATGGCGTTTGTTCAGTCGTCTTTGAGTTGGCTTCTGATTCATCTGTTTGTCGACGGTCTTCTCTTCTTATACATCGCAGCTCTGGCCCAGGTGAAGCAGCGCCGTGAGTACCGTCTCAAAGTCACCCACGTCTCCGAGCAGCGGCCCGACTTCGAAGAGCCTCAGATCAAGGTCATCGCCAACTGATCCCGGGGTGGGGTATCCCACCTGTCGCCTCTAGAATCGTCTTTCCCGTAATGGGGCTGTAGCTCAGCCTGGCAGAGCACCTGGTTCGCAATCAGGGGGTCAGGGGTTCAAATCCCCTCAGCTCCACTACCTCTTTGCCGTATCCCTCCTCGCCAGGGAACCAGGGCTGGTGGCCCCGATTGTGATCTCCCCGGATCACTGACGCACGGCCCTCCCTCGTCAAGCGTCGGTCCCTCTGACCTCGGACAAGACGGCCCCGTCGCGGCACATGCCGGAACCTGCCATTACGAGCAACGGTGGGTATCCGCGATCTCTGTTACCCGGCACACGTTGCCTCGAATGTGGCGGTGGCAACCAGAAAGTCGTCGGCATTCCCTGCTGAGTACGAGAACCAG
>JBHJOQ010000059.1:0-26981 GCA_050329555.1 Acidimicrobiia bacterium
TGCCGTCGGTAGGTGAGATCTCCGCCCATCTTCTGTGCGAGTCCTCGAGCGATCCACAATCCCAGCCCGGACGACCCCGATACCGCCTTCATCTGACGGCCCCCCCGGTAGGGTTGAAACATCGCCTGTACGTCAGCCGGGTTGACGCCCTCGCCGTTGTCTGTCACAACCACCGAGATCATAGAACCGATTCGCTCTATCGAAACCCGGACGGTGTCACCCCCATAGCGGATGGCATTGGTGAGGAGATTGCGCAATATTTGCTTGTACCGGAGGGGATCGGCGATGGCCAGGACCGGGCCCTCGGAGAAGTCGAAGACGAAATTCCGTCCTTCGACCGAAGTGCGACGGATCACCGTCTCGGTTATCGGGCACAGGTCGACCAACTCGGGTATCGCATCGAAGACCCCGCGTTGGGCCCGGCTGGCAGTGAGGAGGTCCTCGATGACCTCGCTGGCTTCGACCGCCTGGTTATGGGCGAGTTCGAGTAGTTCGGCCACCTCTTCGGGCTGCAAACTCGCCTCGTCGTCCCTGATCATCTCGGCCACAGCGATCACACCTGTCAGGTGGTTTCTCAGTTCGTGGCTCACTACACCGATGGTTTGCGCTCTCGATGCCTCCAGCTCGACCAGGCGCGATCTGATTGCCGAGATGGCACCGAGGATGAACCCCGCCACGAAGACCGCGCTCATGTAGCTTGCAATAACCCTCGACCAGGCCCAGTCCTCAGCCACCAACAACCCGATCAGCCCGAAGGTGGCTCCGTAGGCGAGAATCGAATATCGCACCCAACCCTGGGTAAACAGTGCAATGAGCACCGAGGCACAAACCATCGTCAGTAGAACCGGAGTGTGGTCGTCAGGGGTGGTTAGCAAGAGGGCGGCGAAGAAGGTCACTGTTGCATCGACGAGCAGGGCGACAGCGGTCTTGTGCGTATCCCCCCACATCCTCGTGGCGAAAGCGTGGGCGATTATGACAGCTCCTGCGAGGGCCAGCACCCAGGTGTGGTCGGGAGTGGAACCTACCGCGTAAAAGAGGAACGTGAGACCGATCAGGCCAGCGCCGAGAAACCAGCGAGCTTTGGCGTAGGTCGATGCGAAATGACGCAGGGCCCCTTCGCCTTCAAGGTGAGTCATGGAGACTTATCGGCGGCTAATCCCGGGATCTTCACCCTTATCGTTAGAGAATCGGCCAAAGATTCGCCCCTGTTGGTCGCCATGGTGCAACCACCAGAACGCTCGATTCAGCCTCCCATGTAAGAGCATGGGTCGAGGACGCTCACCTCAGAAATGGGGTCGACGGGAAGACCGTTCGAAGCGGCGAGACCCTCGGCGACGTAGCAGCGATGGCTCCTAGGCGCTCAGAGTGCGGGCATGTCGTCACCCTGGAGTGTCGGCTTTCCGTTTCGAGAGTACTCATCCCGGATCCGGGCCGGTTTGCGGACCCTCCGGAATCGTCAGCCGGGCAGGTCCTCCGGAAGTCGGAAAGAGCCGTCGACCCCGGGGGGGAAGGGGAGTACAGCAGTCACAGAGCGCACCGGAATGGGTTCGTAGACGTGTGGGTATCGCTCACCAATGTCGTAACAGTCCTCGTCGACCACTTCGAGGGCGGTGGGGTCGACACAGAGGAGCACCAGGTCCGTCCGTCCCCGGTCGAGGGTGGTCGCAGTGCGGGCCACCTGATGCCGATGGGAGAAGTGGATAAAGCCCTCTTCGGCGAGACTGGGCGCTACGTATCGGTTGTCAGCGGCTTCCCAAGCTTCGGCCGGACACCAGTGGTAGATCGTTGCCATCGACAGATTGTGGTATCGGCATATCTCACCGGGGGGTGGATTCGCCAACAATTCACCGAACGGCAACATGGAGCAGGCCTTCTGTTAACCCGCGCTGTTTTATTTGGTCAAGTCAGGTGGATCGGGCCCATATCTTCCTCCTTGGGCCCGGATCACGCTCGGCGAACCTGGGGTCGGGGCGGCTTACCACTCTTAGCCGCCCCACCCGATTCAGAGACCCATCGGTGGCGCCGGTCAACCCGGGTGTCATCCGGTGTACCGGTGCCAGCTGGACCAATGCTGGGGAAGATCGCGTATCGTGGGGGGCATGGTCAACAAAAAGTCGAAAGCAAGACTGGAACAAGAGCCGGTGATCTGGATGACGACGGTCAGGCCGGATGGTCAGCCGCAGACCTCGGTTGTGTGGTTTCTGCTCGAGGATGACGAGATCCTGGTCTACTCAAAAGATGGCACGATTCGCAACCGGAACGTTGTGACGAATCCAAAGGTCTCGCTGAATCTTGACGGTGACGGAGGAGGCGGCGCCGTAGTGACGATGGAGGGAACCGCCCGCATCGACAACCGAGCTCCCGCGCCCAAAGACCATCCCGCGTACTTGGAGAAGTACCAGAGTCGGATCGCAGAAAACGGCTGGACGCCGGAGATCTTCAGCCGCGATTACCCGGTCGCCATTAGGGTCAAAGTAGAAAAAGTCCGCGCCTGGTAGCGGGATTCAAACCTGTGCCGCCCCCCGGTGATGCCCCTTCCCTGGTCCCGCTAGTGCTCTGGCCAGCAACGATGGCGATGTTCAGGGCGAGTCAGGGGCGTCGTCCAGCAAGGACGCAGGACGAAAGCGCACCGGGCCGTTCGTCGAGGACGAGGACGCAGCTGGCGGCGTCATCTGGCCGTCCTGAACGCGGCAAACGTTGGTGGTCGGAGCACTAGATCCCGGGCGGGCATAGGGTTGGTTTGAGCCATTGGTTTGAACCATTGGCTTGAACCGAGGAGAGATAATGCCCGATGTTGAAATTCAGTACTGCGTGCCCTGCGGGCACCTCGATCGGGAGCCTCTCCATCCTCTCGTTGGGAGTGCGCGTATCAGGAAAAGGCAGGAGCGCTCTTGTGGGGTGAGGGGTAACCGATTCTTGAAAGGAAGAACCATGCTGCCTTACGAACAAATGCGGGCAATAAGCGAACAGAGAATGGACAAATACCGGGCCGACGCCGAGCGTCATCGTCTTGTCGAACGGCCCGGTCAGATCAGCGATCGCATGTTGGCCGCGGTGCAAACCGCATTGGATCGCTCCGGTCTACGCAGGGTCGGAGAGATCCTTTCCGGAAAACAAAGCTGGCCGATCCAACCGGCGATCTGAATCCTCCTCCGATCGCTGATGCGATCGGGAGCGACAAAGAAGTGAGGCCCGGGCATAAAGCCCGGGGCTCACTTCGTGTGGTGTCCGACGCCAGGAGGACTCTGGTCGCAGCCCTACAACACCAACCCGGGGATGTCGGATGCTTTCGTCTGTCGATCGGGCCACCACAGCATTCCACCGAGAGCCTCATTCGGCCGGCGGCTGGCGTAGGACCCGGTGGCGACGGCCGTAGCGAAGGAGGAACCGCTCCACTTCACCCATTCGCCAGGGCTCACACCGCTCGGACTGACCAACTCTGACCCCGGAGCGACCTCGTTGATCCACGGTCGTCCTGAGTAGGGGATGGGCGGGTTCGGGGTGGCCGCTGAATGCGGATCCCATACCACCTGGATGCCGCCGTCGGTGGCAGCGGCCACTGCCCGGACATGTCCGAAGGCGCCGGGGAAAATGGGACTCATAATCTGCAGGTTGCCGCCGGCGGCGAACACCGGAACCTCTCGCGAAAAGGAGTTGCGCCACAGGTCGATCGCCATCTCCAGCATCACCATCAAAGGGTCGCCCTCCCCGCTCGCGGCACCTCCGAGCGACAGATTCAGAGCGGCCACATCACATCGCTGCTTGCGCAGGATTTTCACCATCCGGAAGATGGCCTCGTACACGTGCAGTTCGGTGGTCGGGTCATCCCCCTTGCGGTGGCCTTTCGCGGGGATGTCGATTACGAATCTGTCGATCGGAATCCGCCGCGCCCTCAGGACGAGAATCGTGTGTTCTGGAGCGATGCGGCGAATGATGCCGGCAACAAAGGTCCCATGGCTTGCCGAAGGGCTTTTCACCCTCTCCCGATCCGACGCATTGTGGACACCGGATTCCAGCCATTCGGGAAGTTTCTCACCAACACCGGTGTCGATCACACCGATGATTCGGTTCGGACTGGAAGCGGCGATCACCGGAGGTGTCTGTACTTTGGCAGGCTCCGGATCGGTCCCCGGCATCGCTGATAGGTGGTTCTGGGTGCCCAGGGCGTGAATCGGCGAAGTTCTTATCCCGTTCTCGATCAGGACTGTCGATGCCGCTACCGGATCTTCGACACTTCCGATGACTCCCACCGTCTCGAGGATCTGCTCCACGACCCCTTCGTCGAGGTCGGCGTCGACCATCTCGATTAGAGCCCCTGGTCCCAGCACTTCACCACCGATAAGTTCGACAGCCTCGTCGACCCGGTCTGCGGCACAGGCGACCAGTCCGGGCAGATAGCGACTTCCGTGTAGTTCTACTGCGTCTACAGCCATGTTGTGCTCCTCGAATCGAATGTGGTTTGCTGCCCCGCGGGCTCCGGCTTTCAACTATACGTAAGGGGATGTGCCGGATGCTTTGGAGCGGAATTGAATGAAGGAGATCGCTCCCGGGAATGGCTGGCGCGAGCCACGTCGGACCCAGCGCAGGTGCTCGCCGATGCGGGACGGGAACTCGAATCCATTGCAGATCCCGATGCCAAGTCGATAGCGTTGCGCGCCTTGAGCATTGCTGCCCGGAGTGTTGGGACGCTCGAGGAGTCGATCAGTTACGCAGTCTGCGCTTCGGACGCGCCCCACGATCCGACCCTCCGGCTGGAAGCGTTGGGGACGATGGCGGGATCGATGGCTATCGCTGGTGATGTCCCAGGGGCTCTCGAGGTGCTCGACGGAGCTGCCGGGGAGGCCGAGGGGTTGATCGCCGCCCAACTCGAGTTCCAACGGGGGTTCGTGTTGACCATGACCGGCGACTACGAATCCGCCCTCCAGGCATACAACCGGGCGCTACCCCTTCTCCGGAAGCACGATAGGACGGACTTCGTCGCGATGGTGCTACACAATCAGGGTTTCATCTACACCCATACCGGTCGACTCAGTGAGGCCGAGGCAGTTCTCACCAAGGCCCGGGATATCGAAAGCGAAGCTGGACGCCTTCTTGATGTATCCGGAGTCGACCACAACTTGGGACTTCTCGCCTCGTTTCGTGGCGATATCCCCGAGGCGCTGCGGCGACTGACCCTGAGCGATGAAGCGTATATGCGACAGACCGGCGACGACGTGCCCCGCCATGTCAGTCGCTGTGAGATCCTGCTTTCCGTTGGTCTTTTTCACGAAGCCCTGGACCTGGCAAAACGGATCGCGGCTGGCGCGCGGAACAAGGGAAGGGCGGAAGACGAAGCCGACGCTCTGCTGGTTGCGGCCCGTGCTGCCCTGCTTTCCGATGATCCGGAGCAGTCGATCAAACTGGCGAAGGCGGCCGCATCCAAGTTCGAGATACAGCAGCGGGAGATTTGGGCCACGCAGGCCGATCTCGCCGTGGTCGAGGCAACCTACGCGAGTCGGGGTGCGTCGGCAGAACTTAGAGCTCTCACCCGTGAGGTGGCCGCGCACCTGGAAGAACGGGGATTCGTCCTAGCGGCATCACGGGCCAGGATCCTGGCCGGTCGTATCGCCATCGAACTTGGTGACTCCGTGTCGGCGGAGGAGGACTTGGCAACGGTCGGCAACCCTCGTTCTGGTCCGGTGGAGTTGCGGATCCAGCGCTGGCAGGCCGAAGCTCTGTTTCGCCTCGCACGGGAGAATGCCAGAGGCGCAGATGCTGCGGCGCGAGCCGGCCTCGATCTCCTCGATGACTATCAGGCGGGTCTCGGCGCGAGCGATCTCAGGTTCGGGATTGAGCGGCAGGGAGCCGAGCTCGGGGCGATAGGACTCAGGCTTGCGGTCGAGTCGGGCAAACCTCGCAGGGTGTTCAATTGGATGGAGCGGACACGCGCCCGTGCCCTCCGGTACCCGCCGGTTGTTCCCGACGAAGGCGATCCCGAGCAGGGAGTTCTTGCCGAACTCCGTCGGGTGAGTGCCGAATTGCGTGATTCGGAGAAACGTGACGACCGGGATCTGATGCGCAAGCAACGGAGCCTCCAGGAACAACTCCGCAGTTCCAATCGCGTTCGGCGTTCCGGGACTACTTCGGATTCCGACTTTTCGACCGAGCTTCTGCTGGATTCGCTGGGCGATCAGACTCTCGTCGAGCTCGGAGCCATAGACGGCAAGCTGATCGAGGTGCGGTTGCGGAAGCGGAGGTTCACCGTCCACGAGATCGGCGATGCCACCATCATCGAGCGGGAATTGGCCCGGCTCCGTTCCACCCTCCGTCGTACTGCCCGGATGCGTCGCGATTCCAGTCTCATCAGGGACAGCGTGGAGCGATTCGATCAGATGGTGTTGGGCGGCATGGAACTAGATGACGATCAGGTAGTCCTGATCCCTTCGGGTCCGTTGATGGCCGCTCCCTGGGCAGTGCTTCCATCCTTCGGCCAAGCCACGGTGACCGTGGCACCGTCGGCGGAGATGTGGTGGCGGGCGTTCTCGCGGGAGTCGTCTGGTGAGGATGTCGTGCTTGTCGCCGGCCCCGATCTGAAAAACGCAACCCGTGAGGTCGCAAGTCTGAAATCGCTCTACCGGCGGGCAACAGTGCTGAACCCTTCGGATACGGCCGACCGGTTCGGTGCCGCGATCCGGGGCGCGGCGGTCGCTCACGCCGCCTGCCACGCTTCGTTCGAGGTGGATAACCCGATGTTCTCCTCGATGCGACTCGGTGATGGTGACTTCAATGTCTACGACCTCGAGCGTCTCCGGCAGCCGCCTGATCTGATGGTGCTCTCCGCCTGTGACTCCGGCTACACCGACACCCGGGCCGGCGATGAATTGACCGGAGTCACCTCAGCTCTGTTGAGCATGGGGGCGAAATCGGTCGTGGCCAGTGTCGGGTTGGTCCCCGACTCGGAGGCGACGTCCGACCTGATGGTCAGCTTCCACCGCGGCTTGATCTCCGGCGCGTCGCCAACCCAGGCTCTGTTCAGTGCCCAACGCGAGTCGATGGACACGCCCGACGGTTACATCGCGGCGGCCTCGTTCCTCTGCATCGGCGGCTGAACTCGTTCCTAAGGCTGTAGAGCTCATATGTGATTCCCTGGGCGCATAGTTCGGGGGAAACCGACCCGGGTCGTCGCTTTGGATCGGTACGATTCCATTTATCGAAGAGGCATCCCATGGTGAATTGTTGGTGCGAGCTGCCGCCGGTGAGCGGGAGGCCTGGGACGCGCTCGTGGACAGGTTTGGACAGATGGTCTGGTCGGTGGCTCGCAGCTACCGGCTCGACGACGCCGCCGCATCCGATGTCGCCCAGACGGTCTGGCTGCGACTGATCGAGAACATCGATCGGATCAATGACCCCGAACGCTTGCCTGGGTGGTTGGCCACCACCGGCCGGCGCGAAGCGCTGCGTGTCCTGAAACGGACCGAGCGGGACATCCCGAGCGACTTCGAGTACGACGTCGAGGACCCTTCGCCGTCGTTGGAGACACTTCTGATCGAAGACGAGGAGAGCCGGGAGATGGTGGCGGCGTTCCGGGAAATCGACGAGGAGTGCCAGCAGCTGCTGCGGCTGCTGACGGTGGAACCGGCCTTGAGCTATGAGGAAATCGCTGAAGCCACCGGCCGGCCTGTGGGAAGTCTCGGGCCGACCCGGGGCCGTTGTGTTGAGAAATTGAAAGCGGCGATGTCGCGTATCAGGAGAGAGTCGTGACGCTCTATCAACTGAAGGAGGTGGTTACAAATGACTGACTCGGCCAGGGACAAAGAAATTCTCGACATTCTCCGCAAGGGTCTGCGACAGAGCGATCCTGTCCCGTCCACGGTCTCCGAATTCGCCGCCGCCCTCTTCACCTGGCGCGATATCGACGCCGAGCTCGCCGAACTGACTTTTGACTCCGTGGATGAGCAGACGCCGACCGGTGTGCGATCGACATCCACTGCCCGAATGATCTCGTTTGAGGTAGGGAAGTGGACCATCGATCTCGAGTACAACCCGGCCACCCGGATCCTGCTCGGTTCGATATCTCCAAAGTCACCTTTCACAGTTGAGCTCCACAGTCGTGGGGCTCGTTTCGCGATGGAGCTCGACGACATGGGACGGTTCGAGTTCGACGATGTCGAAGGCGGCCCCGCGAGCCTGGTGTTCCGCTCCTCCGACGGCGAGGTGGTGAAGACCAGCTGGATCGTTTTGTGACTTCCTTGTATCAGGACCGCGCCCGGGCCCTCTTCATGGGTATAGCCGCCGGCGAAAGGCGGGAAGACGACAAGGAGTGGGAGATGCTTTACATGTCAAATGCCAAAGCCTCCCGTCGGGCTCGGCGGTGGGCATACGCAAACCGCCCATATGAGTCGATTGACAACCCGGTGAAGCGCTACCTGGGGAGCAAATCTCTGGCAGGGAAACGCTCCAGGACGACAGATTTCCGTCGGGTATTCGGCCGCACAGCGATGCGACCGGCCTTCTAACGAAGGGTGTGAATTGCTCCGGGGGGAGCATTCCGACGGAGGGTCAGGTAAGGGGCTTGGGGGAGGCACCTGACCGGGGGAGGGGCGACGGAGGCGAAGAAGGACCACCCTGATGGTGGTCCTTCTTCATTTTTTCCCCAGCGGCGAAGCGGAATGGGGAAAAGGTCCCTTCCGGCCCGAACGGGCCGGAAGGTAAGGGCGACTGAAACTCGACAAGTTGAGAGCTGTCGCGCCCCCAAACAGCGTTGGTGGGAACCGCTGCCTCGTTTTGTGCGTCCAAGCTGTAAGACGCAGTTCGAGGAGACCCAATGAGTCGGAAACTGAAGATCATCGGCCTGGTGGCCGCGATGGCGATCGCCATAGCTTCTTGTTCACCGGAGTCTTCCACGGGAGCGACAGAAACCTCCCGTCCTGTCGACACCACTCCCCTCGCTGCACCTTCCCTTGTTGCCTTTGATGCCTGCGACTCGTTTCTCGATTATGTGAAGGCCAACGCCATCGAGCGGGTCGGCCCGTACGGTCTCGATGACCCGTTCCACGGTTGGTGGGGCGGTCGGGCGTTTGCCGAAGATGGAGCGGACCAGGCAGCCTCAGAGCCGTCGTCGAATGGCGGGGCCCAGAACTTTTCTGAAACCAACGTGCAAGTGGAAGGTGTCGACGAGCCCGACATCGTCAAGACCGACGGGAAGCGGATCGTCCTCCTCTCCGAAGGCATGCTGATCGTTGCCGACGTCACCGAGGATGAGCCTCGCGTCACAGGACGGCTGCATCTCGGCAGCCGTAGCGTTCAGAGTCTGTTCCTTTCCGAAGACCGCGTCCTCCTCTTTGGATCGCTATGGACCGCATACCACCCTCTTGCCTCCTCGGACGCCGCCTTCGCCCCGCAGTATCAGTCGCCTTCGATGGAACTGGTGGAGGTCGACATCAGCGCAGAGCCCGAGATCGTCCGCTCGATAACCATTGACGGTCAGTTCATCTCCGGCCGGATGGTCGGTGACACCGTGCGTCTCGTCTCCAGTTCGGGTCCGGTGGGCCTGGAGTGGAGCTTCCCCGAAGGAACCGGTTTGCGTGCCGAGCAGCAGGCCATCGAGGAAAACAAGGAAATCATCCGCCGCTCGACTCCCGACAACTGGATCCCCTATTACATCGTCTCCGACGCCAGCGGCCGCACGACCGATCAGGGGACGCTCTTCGACTGCAATCGCGCCTCACACCCCGAGGATTTCGCAGGGCTCGACATGCTCTCGGTGGTCACCATCGACCTCGGTGAAGGGCTCGAGGTAATCGACTCGACTGGTCTGCTTGCCAATGGAAACACTGTCTACGCCTCGGCGGAGAGCCTCTATGTCGCCACCCAGAATTGGGAGACCTGGCGCTGGGGTCGGGAGGGGTTCGCCGAGGATCAGCCCCAGACGGTGACCACCGACATCCACAAGTTCGATATCAGCGATCCGTCAGTCACCACTTACCTGTCCACCGGAACGGTTGAGGGGTACCTGCTCAACCAGTTCGCCATGGACGAGCACAACGGCCACCTCCGGGTTGCTTCGACCACTAGCCCGTCGTGGTGGGGCTCGGGTTTCGAGAGCGAGTCGCTGGTGACGGTGCTCGCGGACTTAGGTGAGGGACGGCTGTCGCAGGTCGGGGTTGTCGACGGGCTGGGCAAAACCGAGCAGATCTACTCGGTGCGATTCATGGGTGACATGGCCTACGTGGTCACCTTCCGCCAAACCGACCCGCTGTACACGCTCGACCTTTCGGACCCGTCCGCCCCTGAGGTGTTGGGGGAACTGAAGATCCTGGGCTATTCGGCATACCTCCACCCGGTGGGGGATGGGCTCCTGTTGGGCATCGGCCAGGACGCGACGGAGACGGGCCAGATTCAGGGAACCCAGGTCTCGCTCTTCGATGTCAGTGATCCGGCCAACCCGACCCGGCTGGACCAGATCACTCTGAGCGAGGGGTCGAGCTCACAGGTCGAGTATGACCACCACGCATTTCTCTACTGGGAGCCGACCGGGCTGGCGATGGTGCCGGTGCAGCAGTGGTTCTGGGACCAGGACAAAGAGGACGTCTTCTTCGGAGCTGTCGGATTCAAGCTCGACGGCCGGGACCTCTCCGAGGTGCGCCGCTTCGCCCATCCCGGGGGCGATAGCAAGGAGTGGGATTGGCGGGCCCAGATCACCCGATCCATCGTCATTGGCGACAGGCTGTACACGATTTCGACAAAAGGGATCATGAGCAGCGACCTCGCCACTCTCGAGGAGCTGAGCTTCCTGGGATTCTGAGACCCTCAGGACCCCTACCCGTTTTACCGTTGACACCGCCTTCTGTCACCCCTAAGGAGTAGATTTCGTTCCAGGCCCCCGAAGCAAGTGTGCAAGCCTCGGGTCAAGGGGACAATGGGACGCAGGTAGAGGGGAAGTGAAAGCCCCGGAGCGGAGGAAAGATGCTCCGGGGCCCTCTGCCCCCAGTTGCCAGACAGTGTCAACCGCTCTGGCAATGTCGGTCTGACGTAGGTGAAGAGACCTGTCGCCGGCTCCTGATACCAAGAATCCGCTAAATCTTTCTGGGTAGTGTCCTCAGGCCCTCGATCCGGGCTTGAGGTGGAGGTACAGACCGCGAGCCAGGTTGAACCCGCCGATCAGAAGAAGCCCTGTCGTCACTATGTAGCTCTCGCCGGGAGCTGCGCTGAGGTAGGTGCTCAATGTGACAAGCCCACCGACGGCGAGCATCCCGATACCCCAGAACAGCGCGGTGTTCTCGTCGATTCTCAAGTTTTGCCTCCCATCGTCATCAACGTAGAGGCCGGGGCGGAGGCAGGAATAGTCCTGCGGAACCAAATGCCGGGAGACGGGGTGGTGGGTGGTGACCCTTGCGGTATCTGGTGAGACGGCCAGCGGGGATATCCAGCCGTAAGATCAGCGGGCCATGTTGCCGATACGCGATGTCAACCCGACACGGATAACGCCGTGGGTCACCCTGCTCCTGATTGCCGCGTGTGTCCTGGTGTTCTTCGGGCTCCAGAACCAGACAAGCCCTGCAGAGCAGGTGGAGTTCCTGTACGAACGGGCCGCCATCTCATGTGAGATCCTCGGCGGCGAGCCGCTGAGCTTGGCCCAGATCAACCAGGGTGTGTGTGACGCTTCGGGTGGGGTGTCCGTGTTCCCCGACAAGCAACCGTGGCTATCCATTCTCACTTCGATGTTCCTCCACGGCGGGCTTGCCCATCTTCTCTTCAACATGTGGTCGCTGTGGATCTTCGGCAATAACGTGGAGGAGGCTTTTGGCCATTTCGGCTACCTGATGCTCTACCTGGCCGGAGGGATCGTGGCGACCTTCGCTTTCGTCCTGGCAAACGCCGATTCGACGGTGCCGCTGGTGGGTGCGTCTGGAGCCATCGCCGCCGCCCTTGGCGCCTACGCGGTGCTGTTCCCCACGCACCGCGTGCTCACGCTGGTGGGCTGGTTCCTCATCCCACTTCCGGCCATATTGTTCCTCGGTTTTTGGTTTTTCGCCCAGTTCGGCCTCGGCGGCACCAACACCGCCTGGGAGGCCCCACGTCGGTGGCTTCATCTTCGGTCTGGTAGCGGCATTGGTCTTCCGCAGATCCTTGCTGCGGCGGGTGGCGATGGCGGGCTAGGGACGCCCGCCATCGGCGAAGCTGACCTGAGGGAGACCTGCGTAGTGAAGTTCTGTGAGTGTCTACCGACACTCCGTGCGCAAAAACCCTCACAGATGGACTCTACCGACACCTCGTGGACCCGCGGAAGGCGGCCGGTCGTGTTCTCCTCGACGTCGGATGACGTCATGGTTCGAGATGCAGTTCGAGCATCTGTTGCTGCGCCGACGTACCTGCCGCCTCATGGCGTCGACCAGCAGGTCCTCATCGACGGAGGAGTTTGAGCCAGCAACCCGATAATGGTTGCACTCCCAGAGTTATTCGCGCACGAACATGCTGTAGTGGTTTCGGTTGGCACAGGAGTGCCATCCCCGCCCAATAAGCCAGATGTAAACGCGAACTGGATATCACAGGTGAAGGAGATGTTGGGGTTCGTAACGGAGGCCGAGACCACGGACTTCCTGGTGTCGAGGGCAATACCGGAAAACCGATACTTTCGATTCCAGTGTTTGATCCCATCAGGCGTTTCGATGGATGATCCCTCACCAAGCAACCTCGACGCCTTGGATGCGCTTGCTCTTCAGGCCCTCGAGTCCTGGACGTATCGGGGCGTCGGGCGTTCAGGTGGCGAAGTGGGCCGGCGGGATATCCGCTGATTGAGTCGGCGCTGAATGACATTTGTCTATTCCCGGTCACTTTCCGTTGGGTTGCGTCAGTGTCGCGCTGCTCGTAGACGTTTGTTCAGGCCCGCTTCCCGCTCATCGGCCGGTAGCTCCCGGACGCTCTCGTCGATGGGGATGATCTCGGCGTCGACCTCCTCACCGCGTAACTCGCCGATCCGGGCTAAAGCCGGCGAGACCCGTCCCGTCCACGACCCGACTGCCCCGTTGAATGCGGCGACGGTTCGTCCCAGCGACTCTCCAACGCCGCGAAGATGGCTCAGGAAGGTCCCCATGCGCGCCTGGAGCTCTTTTGCCTGGATGAGAATCTCGTCTGCCTGCTGGATGGCGCGGTGCTCCTTCATGAGCGAACCGATATTCATCAGCACGGCGAATAGGGCGTTGGGCCCGGCGACGATGACGTTGATTTCCATGAGACGTTCAAGCACTTCGGGATGGGCGGCGATCGCCGCCTCGTAAACAGCCTGGGAGGGCAGGTACATCACGACGTAGCCACCGGAAGCGAGGTCGGCGTAGTCCTTCTTGATGAGGTTCTGGCCCACTGCTTCCAGCTCGGAGCCTTGGGCACGAAGCAGCCGTTTGCGGTCGGTCTCGTCCCCGCACTCGAGGGCCTCGAGATAGCGGGTCTGGGGGAACTTCGAGTCGATGACCACGTCGCACCCGCCGGGGATATGGACAACCGCGTCGGGGCGGCGCCCGTCCCCGTTGAATTGGGTCGTGTAGTCGCGGTTTTCGACCAATCCTCCGTGCTCAAAGATTCGGGCCATGGAGATCTCACCCCAGTTACCCCTCTTGCGGTCGTTGGTGAACAGACCGGTGATTGTCTTCATCTGGGACCCGATGCCGGCGAATTGGGCGCTGAGGGCGGACTCTCGAGATGTGACCGACTCCTGGAGTGCGGCGAGCTTGGTGTCGAGTTGGGAGACTTTGGCGTCCATGGCGCCGTCCCTGCCGGCGAGCAAGGTCTTCAGCTCGGCAATCGGATCGACTTCGGGTGCGGCGGTCGCAGGGGCGGACACCGGGGCCTGGCGACCCTTGAGGACGAGAGCAAGAACGACCAAGCCGATGCCGACCAGTCCTCCAACTCCAATCAAGGCAATCATCTCAATCGGCATTCCAACCTCCTCTTCCTTCACCACAATTATGAGGGGAGGGTGTGACAGATTCCCTGAAACCACGCGAAATGCCTGGTGGGCCTGACGTTCCGGGACTTAGTCCCCTACCGACACACCGTCCCCGCCGCTAGGTTGGGAGGACGCCAACCAAGGAGCGCCATGACCCCGTACCACTTCAGCCTCACGATCAAGGAGACGTTCGACGGAGCAGTCGCCCGGACCCGGGAGGCTCTAGCCGAACATGGTTTCGGTATCGTGAGCGAGATCGACCTGGCAGCGACACTCAAAGAGAAGCTCGGGGTCGACCATTCCCCCTACCTCATCCTCGGCGCCTGTAACCCGGGATTCGCCCAGCAGGCAGTCGCCTACGAACCGTCGATCGGGGTGTTGCTTCCCTGCAACGTAGTGGTCCGCCAGGCCGACGACGACCGGGTGATGATCGACTTCATGGACCCCTCCGTCATGCTCGACCTCGTCGGAGAGAAGGGCGTGCACAACATTGCAGAGGAGGTGCGCACCAGGCTGGAGATGACCCGGGACGCAATCGCTGTCGGCTCCCGGTCTGTTCCTGCCTGAGCGCCAACTGATCTGGGGGTTCTAACCACAACGATGTCGACTCCTGGGCCAGGTTCCAGTTGGCGAGGGGTGCTGAGGTAAAACTGTCCAGCCTGCCGGTCATCGGATGTCGACGGGTCCCCGCTCCTAGACCGGTTCCGACCGGTCGGACCCCGACAGCGTCGGGCTACAGGCTGCAGTCGTGGGTGTCGGGGGGGACAATCACGTCGAAAGCCACTTCGACGGTGTCGCCACTGTCGTAGATGTCGAGGAGGGTCATCGACCCGGAGACCCGATCTCCGGTCCAGGTGAACGTGGTGTGGTCAGAGTCCCCGCCCTCGTCGTCGAACCAAGTCTCACCATCGGACGAATACGCGCTCCCCGCGTAGACACCGGTCGACTCACCGTCGCCGACCGCACGTCCCTGGATGGTCAGGTCGTTGAAGGATGAACCGGTCATGTTGATGAAGAGTTGGAAGCTGTCGCCTAGCACTGTCAGGTCCAACTGATCGTCACCCTCATCGAAGGGGATGCAGCGGAGCAAATCTCGCGGGGTGAGGGCGGTGCCGTCCGCCGACACCGTGCTGTTTCCAGCCGGCACCATTGGGATCCCTTCGGAACCGCCGCCGCCAGCTGGCGGTTCGGCCTCGCCGGGTTCGTCGACCGAGGTATCGGGCGCCGGGAGGGTGGTGGTGGACGTCGCCGGATCGGTGCCGGGGGTTTCGTCCGGGGTCGAGTCGCCAGCGGACCCGCCGCAGGCAGTCAGGAGCGACATCACCGCTACGAGCGTTAAGGTTCGGAACATCTGCGGATCTCCCCTCGGCTGATCGCCCACGATGCTAAATGAACCGGGTCTGCCGATGCAAGCAGTCGCGGTCCCACAGGGGCGGACCGGGCGCCAGCTGGCCTGGGGATCTAACGGAACCACCATGGTTTCGGTTCTTGGGCCAGGTTCCAGTGGACGTGGCGTGCTGTGGTGAAGCTGTCCAGGGCCTCGACGCCGAGTTCGCGGGCGTCTCCGCTGGCCCGGTTGCCTCCAAACGGTGCAGCCAGATTGTCCACCACGGGATCGTTGACCCAAACCGTGCCCACGTTCAACTCGCGGTAGGCCCGTTCCACAAGCTCAGGCGTACTGGTGTATATGCTGGCGCCCAGGCCGTAGGGCGTGTCGGCAGCGAGAGCGAACGCTTCATCGTCGGAGGAGAAGGACATGATCGGGAGCACCGGCCCGAAGGTCTCCTCACGCATCACCCCCATCTGGTGGTCGACATCGACCAGGACGGTGGGCTCCATGAAGAACCCGGGCCCGTCGATTGCCGAGCCTCCGGCCACTACCCGGGCCCCCGAGGAAACAGCCGATTCGATCTCGCCGAGGACTTTGCGGCGTCGGCCCTCGCTCCGCATCGGACCGACCTGGGTCGCCTCCGCAAAGGGGTCTCCCAACTTGATCGTTCCGGTGACCCGGATCACCTCCTCCACGAACCGGTCGTAGATCGACTCGTGGACGTAGGCCCTTTCGGTGGATGTGCAGACCTGGCCCGCATTCAGGAATGAGGCCCACGCCACCGCTTCGGCAGTGATTGCGGGCTCGGCGTCTGCAAAGACGATGGCGGGGTCTTTCCCGCCCAGTTCGAGGTGGGACGGCTTGGTGGCCTCGGCGCAGAGCACACCAAGTCGGCGGCCGATTTCGGTTGATCCGGTGAAGGCGACCATGTCGACGGCCGGGTCGGTCACCAGGCCCTCCCCGATTGTCTGCCCGCTGCCGAGCACTGTGTTCACCACTCCCGGGGGGAGGGCGGTGGCGAAGATCTCGGAGAGGATCATCAACGACAGAGGTGTCTCCGAGGCCGGTTTGATCACGACGGTGTTGCCAACCGCAAGTGCCGGCGCCACCTTGAACACGAGGAGAAGCAGCGGGTAGTTCCACGGGACGAGACAGCCCACCACACCGTACGGGGCCCGCAGCACCAGGGAGAGCTGGCCGGGTTCGTTCGAAGGGGCGACCCGACCTCCAAGGGTGCGGGACAGCTCTCCATACATTCGGAGAAGGTCGACGGCCATGTCGACATAGAGCCGGTTGCGGGTGAGCGGCCGCCCGGTCTCGTGAGTCAAAGCCTCGGCGATCCTCTCCCCATCGGCGCGGATTCGATTGGCGACGTCATGCAGTGCCCGGGTCCGCTCCGGCGGGCCGAGCCCGCCCCAGGACGGTTGTGCTCGTTTGGCCGCCGCCGTGGCTTCGCCCAGTTGGGCCGAGCTCGCCGCATGCAGGGAGGCACGGGTCTCTCCGGTTGCCGGGTCGACTACGCCGAATGGAGTGCCGTCGCCGACAACGAGCTCTCCATCGATCAGTAGGTGGTCTGGGAAGGTCATCCGTCGATGTTACGCCCCCCGGATCTGTCTCAGATGAGAAGAAGGCTCCGGACGGTTGGCCTTCAACCCTCGTAGCCTGAGATCATGCGGATCGGCAACCTTCTGATGGCTTTCGGTGCAGCAATCGTGCTCGTCGGCGCATTGGTCCGCTTCGCACCAGGGGCGTTCGGCTGGTTCGGCAACCTCCCCGGCGACATCCGCATCGAGAACGATGGGTCCCGGGTCTACATCCCGATCACATCGATGATCGTGGTGAGCATCGGGCTGACTCTGCTCGTCAACGTCGCGCGCTGGTTCTTCGGCGACCGATAGAGCCTTCAGCCGTCGAAGTGGGCCCTGGGCGGCCCTGTGACCTCAGAATCGGGGTGCCGGCCGACCTGTTCGCCGATCCATTCGGCCCAGCGCCCTGTCAGGTCGTCGACATCGCCCAGGTCGGGAGCGATGGGTCCTCCGACGATCACCTTTATCTTTGCGCGCCGCAGCCGGTTCTCCAGGCCGAACACCAGCCCGGTGCCGATCACGGCCACGGGAACCAGGGGTACCCCGGCCCGCTTCGCCAACCAGGCGGCGCCCCGCTTCGGCGGCAGGGTCCCCCAGTGGGAGACCCGGGTCGCCTCGGGAAAGACGCCGACCACCTCACCCGCTTCGAGTGCGGCGAGGGCGGTCCGCACCGCCCGAATCGGCCGGCGGGTGCGTGGTATCGGGATGGCTCCAAATCCGGTGATCAGCCAGTCGAGGAGCCGGTGCACGCCAAAGAGATCGTCCAGCGCCAGGAAGCGGATCGGAATTCCGGCGGCGACACCAACCGCAGGAGGGTCGAAGTGAGAGTAGTGATTGGCGGCAATCACGTAGGGCGCAACGGGAAGGTCGGCCTGCTGCTCTACCTTCAAGGAGAAGCCCACCCGGCCCACAAACCTGATCACCGGCCTTCCCGCCCGCCAGAGAATACGGCTCCGCAGCGCGGGGGGTTCTTTCATGTGAGCCAAATTAGTGGGGGCTTGGCCTTTGCGGAATATGGGGCAACGCTAATGGCCCGCAGGGAGAGGGCTGTTATCCGGCGCGGAGGGAGGGGTGGTTGGAGTTGATGATGCCCGGGTGCCAGGTGGCTCCGCAGCAGAAGCACTCGATGTACTCCTCGACAACCTTGCCGGGCAGCACCGGGACAGAGAAGATGGTGTGCCAGTTGCGAACCTTATGGCTCGAGTAGGCACGTTCGGTCTGCTCGTTGGGGCAGCGAAAGAGCCCGCTGGATACAATCCGGGTCACGGGATGCTCTCCCCAGATCGCACCGATCTTCAGAGCTCGAATCTGCGTCCGGTTCTGCGTCATACCGATTGCATCGGCACGCCTTGTCCCTGACCGCAGTTTTGGGAGTAGTGCGCCAGACCCAATTGGGGATCGCCCTAGAGCGCCCTCAAGTCCAAAAGCCAATTGCCAGTAGGACGAAGCCGTTGAAGCAGGCGCCTTGTCAGGTCGCCACCATTAAAGGTTTTGGAAAAGAACCCGATTTAGAGAGATGGTGCAAAGGTGGAGGTCGCCATCGGGTCGGACGACAGTTCGTCTGGCCATGGCGCTGACTTTGGTCGGCTCTTCTTTCGCCGTCCTCGGTCTCCCGGTGGCCGACGGGGCAACCGCCTCGGTGTTGTACCTCAAGAGTCCGGGTGTGCCCACTGCATCCCTCTCCGCGGGCCCGCCCACCGCAGGTTCCCTTCCCAACTACGACCCGGACCGTGACGACGAACCCGGATTGCTTCTGGAAAAAGGTAACAACGGATGGCAGGAGCGGGATCCCGTCAAGCACCAACAATGGGTGGCCCCTGCAGGTGCGATGTCGATAGGCGGCGGCGTGTCCCTTGAATTCTGGAGCGCGATCAAGGACATGGAAGACGATGAGAAGGGCGTCGTGAGGGCGTACCTCCTCGAGTGCGATCCATCCGGTACCGCCTGCGCTTTGGTCGGCCAGGGGAGCATCCAAAAGGACCCATGGAGCAGCTCGGGAACGTGGGTGAAGCGGGTTATCGATTTCGGTCAGGTCGATCACGACATACCAGGCGGGCGCTCACTGGCAGTCAAGATCACCGTGGGGAACAACTCTGACGACGACATGTGGTTTGCATACGACACCACTTCTTTTCCGAGTGCGCTGGTGATCAACGGCTCGACCACGACGACAACCGCTCCCCCAACCACGACAACCGTTGCCCCGACCACTACCACCGCAGCACCTCCGACTACCACCACAACAATGCCTCCAACTACTACCACTACTGAGCCATCGTCCGACGAGACTGACGAAACCGCCATCCTTCCGGCTCCGAGCGAGCCGGAAGACCCGGCACCTCTGGATGGCTCCCCGGCAAGCGAGCTTGCTGCGCTTTCCTTCGGGGGGAGTTCGCTGTCGGCTCTTCTCGACCAAGAGCCGGGGCTGGGCACACCTGCTTCGACGCTTCCCGAAGGTCAGTCCGCTGTTGAGTGGAGTGACCTGTCATTCCTTGGTGGTTTGGACCTGGTCATTCCGCCGTGGGCGCGCGCCTTGTTGTCGTCCCCGATGATGGTGTTCGGCTTCATCGTCGCGGCCATAACCGACAGCGGGAGGGCCATTCTCTTCCCCACCTCACTCCTCCTGGTCGGGATGTCCGCTGTGATAGTCGAAAGCCGGTGGATTCGACCGGTGACAACCCCATGGAACGGGCAGGCCGAATGACCTTCCAGTTCACCGTGCTCGCGACATTGAAGCGCCTGTTGAAGAAGTTCCGCTCACGTTCTAACTACGCGCATCTGGCGGTAGCCCTTGGAGTTGTCGCTCTACTGTCGATCATCTTCTCGCTTTCTGCCGTATTCGCCTCCGAGAGGAGCGCTGCTCATCTCGCTTCGATCGGCTCGAGGGGCGTTTTCACCGAGGGAACTCTCAGCGCGGCGGCGACCACACGGAACAGGGCGATGCAGGCAGTGTTGATCGACGCAGCCGAAAGCACCGGACTCAGCGATTCAGCCGAGGTGGAGGAGGCTTTGACTGCCACCCTGGATGGCCTCAACGAGTTCGAGGTGCGCTTGCAGCTACTCGGGCCCTATCTCGCCGCGGCGGGAGCGGAGCTCATGGAACTAGCCGGAGCCTTCAGCGAGTCCGTGAATGAGCTCGTCGCCGTCCTCGAATCGGACCAGCCTCTCCTACTAGAGGAAGCCGTCCTCGATATGGACGATAGCTACCTGGTTCTGGCAGGGTCTATCGCTCGGGATCGGGACGTCCTGGTCGCTGAGCTCTCCCTCGCTCAGAGGGAGGCCGGACGAATCGCCGACGCCGCGCGATTCCTGGTTGCATTCGCCGTCCCACTTGCCGCTGTGTTCGTCTTCCGACGCTCACTCCGTCGGCGGCAGCGCCAGGAGATCCTGGTGCACGAGCTGACGAGGCAGCGGGAGGTGGCCCGGGCCAAGGACGACTTCATCGCCGACCTCTCCCACGAGCTCCGTACTCCGCTCACCGGGATCAACGGGTTTGCGGCCACCCTCCTCGACCCCAAGGTTGGGTCGGATCCGGAGATGGTCAATGAGTTCTCCACCATCATCGCCCGAGAGGCTGATGAACTGAGTCGGATGGTTGACGACCTGCTTGCGGTGGCGAGGGCCAACGAGAATGCCCTCAGCTTCCGGTTGGAGGAAGTAGACCCCCAGGTGGAGGTGGACAAGGTCCTGGCTCCGCTGGGGGCCCAGGGAATCGAAGTCCATGCCCGTGTGGCCAGCGGATCGGTGACGGCCGATCGGGGTCGGCTCAGGCAGGTGCTGCGCAACCTGGTCTCGAATGCAATCAAACATGGGCGGGCGCCCATTGCGATAAAGGGGTTGGTCAGGGACGGTCGCTACCACCTCGAGGTCATCGACAATGGCCCCGGAGTACCCAGTGAGCTGGAGGAGCGACTCTTCGCGCGGTACATCCACCAAGGTCGAGACGCTCTCCTGGCCGGCAGTGTCGGCCTGGGCCTCTCGATCTCGCTCCTCCTCACCCGCCGGATGGGAGGCGATCTCACCTACGTTGGCGGTGATGTGACCAGATTCATCATCGACCTCGGTCTCTGGGAAGAAGATGTGCCTATCAACGAACCGGCGAACGAGCCCACCAGTCTGGCCGAAGCGGGTGCAGTGCCTTCGTTCGATTGACGATATCGTTGCTAATAGATGATGTCGAGTGCGTAGCGAAGAGCGCGATCCAGGCTTGCTCTCGATACAGCGTCGAGGCGCCCGACTGGCTCCGGGTCGAGAACCGCTATGGGGATCGTGATCAGGTTGTCGCAGTTGATCACCGCATTCGTGGGGAGTCCCTGGTCCGGCCCTACTTCGACCTCCGAAGCGATTCCCCTGATGGTTCGTGTTATCGGTGCACAGGTCACCCGATCGAGCACTGCAATTGCAGCGTCCCTGGTGAGAATACAGACCGGACGTCTCCCTGCCGGATGTCCCAGGTCGGCCCAGCAGACGTCGCTTCTTGCTACCACTCAGGAGAGATTTCGGCAGCGAGACGTCTTGCCGACTCAGCGAGCGCCGCGTCAGGTGGATTCTTCTTGTAGGCATCAACCAGTCGTATATCCGCCTGGGTCAGCTCATCGGCTTCGAGAATTGCGGCTGCCCCTCTGCGGAGCAGCTCAGAACGGCTGACCTCGAGGCGGCCGGCAACCTCGTCGAGCCTTGCCACCAATTCGTCCTCGAGCTGAACCAGAACTTCGCGTCGTGCCATCACCATATGGTACAGCATATGATCCATGAGCAGGCGACGCTAGAGCCTTATCGTCCTGACCCGGTGCTCAGCGACATTCAGCACTCGAGGGGCGCTCAGCGACATTCAGCGATTGGTCACCCCTCGAGCGACTCAGAGGTGACGGGCAACATCCGTGGCGAGGCGCTCCATGAGCTCTGACTGCTGTTCGTAGCCCATGGTTGGGAAGTAGCTGCGCGCCACGAATTCGACTTCGACGCTCGCCGTGTCCCGTACCTGGTGGAGCTGGTCGACGATCTGCTCGCTGGTGCCGGCGAAGGTGGCCCGGCCCGCCAGGATCTCCCGTGCCCGCTCGCTGGGTGGTGGTGGTTCCGGGGATGGGCCCGACCGAGAAGCAGATGCCTCCATGTCGGAGTACTTCCACATCATCGGCCACATGTGGGGCAATCCCTCGGCCCAGGCCGTGTCCTCGGAGTCGGCAGGGAAGAGCACCGAGTAGTGGATGATCCGGAACTCGGACGGGTCGCGATCCGCTTTCTCTAGCTCGTCGTTCACCCACTCCACCTGTTTGAGGAATTTGGCGATCGGCGCGTTGGAGAAGATTCCGTCTGCAAGCCGGGCAGCCCGGCGGATCGCGGGCTCGGCGCTGCCGCCGATGAGGATCGGGATCTTCCGGGACGGTGTGGGACGGACCGCCAGCTCGGGGTAGTCATAGATCTCGCCCTGGTGGTGGAAGGGCTGGCCCGACCATGCTTTGGGCAGGAGCTGGAGGATCTCCTCCATGGCTGCGCCCCGCTGGCCCATGTTGGCGCCCATCGCCTCGAACTCCACCTCACTCCAACCGAGACCGAGTCCGAGCAGGAGCCGGCCGTGGCTGAGGAGGTCGACGGTGGCGGCATCTTCGGCAAGCCGGAGGGGATGGTGCAAGGGAGCCAGCAGCACCCCGCTGCCGATGTCGATTTGATCGGTCTTGGCGGCGATGGCGGCGCTGACCACCATCAGCGAAGGCATGTACCCGTCGTCGACGAAGTGGTGCTCGGTGGTCCAGACCGAGTTGAATCCGAGACGTTCGGCGTCGACGGCGACCTGGATCGTCTCGTCGTACACTCGGGACCAGTTGTCCTCACCGGGCCGTGTTTGGGCGCTGAGGAGGCCGAACCCGAGGCTCAACGCGGGATAAAGATCATTGCGTCACCGATCACCCTGTCCCGGGTTTCCTCAACTGCATGGTCGTCTTTGTGGTGATCACGCATATGCTCGATCGCTCTCTCATGCACCTCTTCACGGTTCGCGCCCCGCTCCTTGTGGGTGCATCCGGGGATCACGCGTTCGCATATGAACTCGTACACGATCAGTCCTTTCGGGGCCGGCGGTGTTCGGCGTGATGGTATCCGAAGTGGGTCGTCGTCGCCGTCTGTCGCCACTCTCTCCGTGATTTTGGAGATCGAGGATTGACTGCTGACGAAACCGGGCAGAATGGAGTCATGACCTCGCAATATCCTGCAGACCCTGATCCCGGCATTTCCCTGTCGCACGAAGAGACAGACCTCGATCCCGTGAACGAACCTGTCGAGGAAGGCAGGGACGAGGACCTTGCTCCAACCGGGGTGTCTGAACCGACTGAGCCCTTCGCTGCGTCCTACAGCGTCGATCGCGACAATTCACTGGTCGGATTCGTCGAGAGGTTCAACGCCCGGGACTGGGAAGGTGTTTCGGACCTGCTTGCCGAAGACGTCACCTCTGACTTCTTCCAGGCGACCACCGCCGAAGACTTGATCGAGGGGATGATCGACCTCATGCTGCGTTACCCGACTTTGGTCGTCACCCGTGGGGACCTCGGTCATGACCCGGTCGCCGCGGCGTGGTTGTTGGACCAGGACCTGGAGCGTTACGGGCTGGTTGGATACTTCCGGGTCGAGATCGACGAGAGCGACGAGCCGTTGATCGCCAACCTGGAATACATCGAGGAAGTTCCCGACACTCCCAACGCCGTCTTCGAATCACCGGAAGGCACGGAGATCGACGAGTGGGAAGACTGGAACCTCGCCGAATCCGGCGAGTGACCGGCACCCCTACCTAGGTTCCGGATCGTTCCTTCTGGTCCTGGCCGGCCAGTGTGGATAGAAAGGCAAACGAGTTGAGGCGGTGGCGCTCATGGATCATGACTGCCCCTTCGACGTCGCCGTTGGCGCACGCTTCTACGAACTCCAGATGCTCCACCGATGCATCGGTCTCGATAGTCGAGTCGCTGTCGAAGAACAGCAGCCGGTAGTGCTCGTAGTGATCCCACAATCTGTTGACGGTTTCCAGGTAGATCGACTTGTTGGCGGCCTCGAAACAAACGAAGTGGAGCCGCCGGTGGGCTGCGAGAATCTCATGCCGGTCACCCTCGCGCTTGGCGACCAGATCGTTGAGGTTCCGCATCTCGGCGACTTCGTCGTCGGTCAGATTTGGCACCCCGGCCTCGATCAACTCGATCTCGAGATACGACGACAGCTGATTCATCTGGATCAGCTCGTCGTAAGTCAGTTCTCGGACCCGATAAGAACGGCTCCGATCACGAACGAGCCGTCCCTCACTTTGCAGGATCTTGACCGCCTCACGCACCGGAACAATCGAAACACCGAGATCGTCGGCGACTTCGCTGATATTGATGTGGGCACCTGGCGGGAAGGTTCCGTCGACGAGCTGTTCCCGGAGTCTCTCCAGCACCGCTTCCTGGATGAGCGGTACTTTCACCTGCGGACGTTTCGGGATGCTCAAGGTTGGATTCTGAACGTTCTTATGGAGTGAACACTCTAGGAGTGTGCGGGCCCCGGTTCGGGCCCGCACACGTCCCGGATGTCTAGCTCAGATCCTCGAGTTCCTCGGCCGGGTAGAACTCGATGTCCACCCAAACCCCGCCCTGGACCTGCTGGACCGAGTAGGAGTTGACAACACTTCCCGTGTCGTCGAGGTCCACAGGACCGGACGCACCGTCATAGTCGATGTCCTCACCCTCCGCCAGCAACCGTGCTCCCTCCTCGAAGGAGGTGACGACAGTGCCACCGGAAGAGACATCGACCAGAGCCGAGTTGATGGACGGTCCATCACAACCACCGGAGGCCACCATTGCCAGGGCGATCAGGTTCATCCCATCGAAGGCGTTGGCTGCAAACGGTCCCGGCTCGCCGCCGGTGACAGCCACGTGGAGATCGACGAACTGTTCGTAGACTTCTGTGGTCTGGTCTGTGCTTGAGACCACGGTGTGGGCTACGCCTTCCAGGATGTCCGCACCTGCGGCCTGGACGGTCTCGTCGGTGGCAAGGTCTGCGGAGAACAGCCAGTCGCCGGCATAGCCGAGCTGAGCCGCCTCGTTGATGATGGTCAAGCTCGACTCCTGGCCACCAGCCAGGTAGATGACGTCGGGCTGTCCGGCTAGAACGGTGGCGAGAACGCCGGAGTAGCTGGCCTCTCCGGGAGTGAACTCCTGGTCGGCCACTACGTTTGCGCCCAACTCTGCGAGGGCGTCTCGGGCCGCGTTCCCGGCGGAGAGCTGCTGCTCCTCTTGCTGGGTGACCACGGCTATAGCCTCGTAGGCCTGGTCGGTGATCCACCTGGCGGCGGCAAGCCCGTCGTTGGTGTCGGGGCCTACGGTCCGGAAGACAAAATCGCCTCCCAGTTCGTTGAGAGCGGTGCTCCCTGCATACGGCGACGTGAGCACGACTTCCTCTGACTGTGCCAGCGGTACCAGCGCCACCATCACGTCAGACGTGGGTCCAGCGATGACGACGGCACCGCCTGAGATCATCCGCTCAGCTTCCTGGCGACCAACTTCGGGATCAGTCTGATCGTCAGCAGTGATGAAGGTGATCGGGCCACACTCGAGCAGTCCCGTGTCGTTGATGGTCTCGGCGGCAGTCCGGTAACCGGCGGAGATGATCTCTCCAAAGGTGCCCAACTCACCTGACAGCGGGGCCAGCAGGCCCATTGTCACGCCGTCACCCTCGCCGCCTCCAGCAGTGGTTGTGGTCTCCTCCCCGCCTCCGGCGGTGGTTGTGGTCTCCTCGCCAGCGGCGGCTGTGGTCGTCGTTTCTTCCGAGTCACCGTCTCCACATGCGGCGAGCACCATGAGCAGCGCTGTCAAGAGCGCCAGCAGTCTCTTTCTCATTCCTTTTCCTTCCGTTGTCTTGCTTATCCGTCGAACAAAACTCGTCGTAGCAGTGCCGGGTCGGTGAGAGCGGACGACGGCTTCTCGTCGCGAATCTCGCCGCCGTACATGAAATAGGCCCGGCTGGCAGCACCCGCCACCTTTTCGGGATCCTGCTCCACAACCCAGATGACGCCGTTGCCCCCATCCGCGACCTCTTTCATCCAGGCCACGATCTCGTCGACGTACCTCGGCGCCAAACCGGCGGTCGGCTCATCGAGGAGGATGAGTCTTGGATCTCCCGCCATCGCCGACCCCACGGCAAGCATCTGTCGCTCGCCCCCCGAGAGGGTGGAGGCCATCTGTCCCTCTCTTTCCCGGAGCCTGGGGAATCGCTCCAGAATCGGTGCGATCAGCGGGGCCACCTCAGGGCGAAAAAGCGACGCCGCCTGGAGGTTCTCGTAGACGGAGAGCGATCCGAAGACCTTCTTCTCCTGGGGTACGTAGCCGATTCCGCTTCTGGATCGTTGATACGCATCGAGTCTGGTGATGTCCTCGCCCCGCAGTTCGATTTTCCCGCTCTGAGCAGGCAGGTGCCCGGCGATGGTGCGGAGCAGCGTGGACTTGCCTGCCCCGTTCGGACCAAGCAGGAGGACGATCTCGCCTGGCTCGACCCGAAGCGACACGTTGTGAGCCACAACCAGCTTCCCGTACCCGCTGGATAGGCCTGAGATTGTCAGCAGGCTCAATTCGACCTCCCCAGGTAGGCAGCGATCACGGCCGGGTCTTCGTGGATTTCGGCTGGAGTCCCGTCAGCGATCACTGCGCCTTGTGCCATGCAGACGACTCGATCGACCAGCTCGAGCAAGAAGCCGAGGTTGTGCTCGACAACGACCACAGCCACCCCTTCGCCGTTCACCGAGCGGATGAGCTCGCCGAGATTGTCCTGGAGGTGCGGTGCCACACCGGCGGTAGGCTCGTCGAGGAGTAGCAACGTGGGTTGGTTGAAGAGTTGGCGGGCGACTTCGAGCATGCGCAACTCACCGCCGGAGAGCTCCGCCGCTTCGACGCCGGCTCGCTGTTCCAGGCCAACCCTATGCAACAGGAGGCGGGCTCGCTCTTCCTCTTCCTGATTGGTGCTTCTCCAGGCGCCGCTCATCGCCGATACCAGAGGCCGCTCCTGATGCGCAGCCACCAGTACGTTGTCGAGGGCTGAAAGCTCGGGGAAGTAGACCGGTGTCTGGAAGGTGCGGCTCAGGCCCTTCCTGGCGAGCTCGAAGGCAGGAGTTGTCGCCGTGTTGTCATCTCCC
>JBHJOQ010000064.1:0-52147 GCA_050329555.1 Acidimicrobiia bacterium
AACGACCGCTAGACGGCGTAGTTCGACGTCCCGTAATCCAACAGCTCCCGTGCGGCCTCCCGAAGGCTGCGTCTCGCTGCGTTGAATAGGGCGCTGCCCGTGGAGACCCGGCGGACGCCCAGGACCCCCAACTCCTCGACAGTAGGGCCGAAAGGATGAGCAAGGACATTCACGGCGGCCCCGGTCTCTTCGACAACACGCTGGATGTCTTCGGCTGCAACAAGGCCAGGAGCGTAAACGACATCGGCCCCTGCGTCGCGATATGCAATCAGGCGCTGGATCGTGTCATCCAGGTCTGCCACCCCGTAGAGGTGATTCTCGGCTCGGGCGGTGAGCACCAGCCCGGATTGCGCGCATGCCCGCGCTGCTCGACCTACGGCGTCGGTCGCAGCCGAGAGCTCGATTACCGAACCGGTAACCGGGTCGTAGTCTTCGATCGAGCAGCCAGCCGCCCCGGCGTCGACCAGCCTTCGCACCGTCTCCTCGATGCCTCCCGGATCGTCGGGGTAGAGACGCTCCGAGTCGACGTTCAGCGGCACCGAGAGAACACCGGTCAGGTCTTCGACATGGCGGACCAATTCGTCCCTCGTCACCTGCTGGTCGTCTCTTCCCAGAGTGCGCCCCAGCCCCGCGCTGGTGGTGGCAAGGGCCGGAAACCCCATCCCTTCGAGGACGACGGCCGAACCCCGATCCCACGGATTGGGCATGATGAATATTCCTTCACGGTGAAGTTCGGAGAACACATGGATCGTGCTCATGGCCATCTCAAAGGCACGCCATCGACCGCAGGCTCAGTATGAGGAGTGGTCGATGATGGCGAAGATCCGGGGTAGCAGCCGCTTCTGGTGCAGTCGTTACCAGAAGCCGACCGGATTGTGCTCATCTGACCTGACCGATTGAATCTCGCACATTGCCCATGCCGCCAGCCTACTCAAGCAGGGGTCAGCCCTGAGCTGGGAGCCCGTTCCTAATGGTCCAGGCGGTACCCCAACAATCCTTCGAGTGGCACACCGAACACTCGCGCCGTCTTGAAGGCGACTTCCAACGATGGCGAGTACCGCCCCTGCTCGATGGCGATGACGGGCTGTTTGGCAACCCCGATCCGCTCGGCGAGCTCGACTTGATCCATCTGGTTGGCCAGGGCGCGAAGCTCACGTATGTGGAGACTCTCACTGTGAGGGGATGCCCCCACCAGTCGTCTTAGTCGCCGTACCCTGCCAGCTTCTGCGATGGCGGCTGGCACGGGATACACTCCCCAAAAACCATCTGGCCGTAGGCAGGAGTGTGAGTTGCATGGGGTACGCAGCCCCAAGATCGGTGGGAGAAGCCACAAAGCTTCTCGGTTCGACGCCGAGTGCCAGAGTCTTTGCCGGTGCGACTGATCTTCTGCCCCAGTTTCAGGCGGGCCGCTCCAGGCCGGACTTGATGATCGATATCAAGCGGATCCCCCGGTTGACGGCATTCCAGAAGCGGGGTTCGACCTGGACGATCGGCGCTGCCACCCCGGCGGCCCGCATTGTTGAGGAGCAGCAGTTCGGCATGGATTTTCCCGGTGTCTCGGAGGCTGTCGCCCTTATCGGCTCGAATCAGATACAAAGCCGCGCCAGCCTCGGCGGGAACCTATGCAACGCTTCGCCCGCCGCCGACACAGTCCCGGCGTTGCTGGTGAATGATGCGCAAGTGGTGATTGCGACGGTCGACGGAACGCGCAGCATGCCTGCTGAATACGTCGCCACTGGGCCCGGTCAGACGTCGCTCGAGGATGGTGAATTCGTAATAGAGTTCGCGCTCGAATGCCGGCCACCCGGCACATCCGACGCCTACCTGCGGTTCATTCCCCGCACCGAGATGGACATTGCCGTGGTAGGAGCCGCTGCGTCGGTGACGCTTGATGAGTCCGGGAAGTGTCTAGCCGCGTCGCTTGTGCTCGGCGCGGTGGCCCCAACAGCCATCCGAGTTAGTGAGGCGGAAGCGATGTTGGTTGGTCGGCGCATCGATGACGATCTCCTGAATGAATTGGCTGTCGCGGCCAGCGCAGCATGCAGGCCAATCGATGACAAGCGAGGGACTATTGACTTCCGGCGCAAGGTTGCGGGCGTGTTGACGCGTCGGGTAGTGAGAATCGCCGCGCTCCGGGCAGGAGGGGACCGATGAATCTCATCCACGTAGCGTGCAACCTCAACGGTGACCTGGTCGAGTTCCTTTGCAACGACCGCCAAACTCTCCTTGACGCGCTGCGGGACGAGATAGGGCTCACAAGCGTTAAAGAGGGGTGCGGAACCGGCGACTGTGGTGCATGCTCAGTGATCCTTGATGAAAGATTGACTTGCGCGTGTCTCGTGTTGGCACCCGAAGTCGAAGGCTCGAGCATCGTGACGGTAGATGGGCTTGCGCAAGCTGATCGCCTCCATCCGCTGCAACAGAGCTTCTTGGAGGGTGCTGCTCTGCAGTGTGGCGTGTGCACTCCAGGAGTCTTAGTGGCTGCCAAGGCCTTGCTTGACCAAAACCCTGATCCAACCGAGGAGGAGGTGCGCTACGGGATCGCGGGGAACCTGTGTCGATGCACGGGCTACGACAAGATCGTCCGTTCGATCCTCGACGCTGCGGACGAGATGCGAAAGGGTAAGTGATGTTCACTAAACCGGCATACAAATGGGTTGGAACTCGCTCGATTCGTCCCGACGGCCTGGAGAAGGTCACTGGTCGAGCACAGTTTGGCGCTGATTTGTCGTTGCCTGGGATGCTCAGTGGATTCGTGCTTCGCAGCCCATATGCGCACGCCAAGATCCTCTCAATTGACACCTCCGCCGCCGCCGAGATGCCGGGGGTGAAGGCAATCGTGGTGGGTGCCGACTTCCCGGACATCGAGTCGGGCGAGGGCGTTGGCGGTGAAACGAAGGTCAACTACCGAGATCTTGCGCACAATGTTATGGCGCGTGACAAGGCGTTGTACGTTGGGCACGCGGTGGCGGCCGTGGCAGCCACATCGGACCGTATCGCCGAGATGGCCGCTCAGGCCATTGAGGTTGAGTACGAAGTCCTCCCCCACATCCTCACGTTGGAGGATGCGATGGCGCCCGATGCGCCTTTGCTCCACTCCGACCTGTTCACCAAAGGCGTCGAACCCGTGCCCGACACGCCATCGAACATCGCGGCCCGCCACGCATATGAGCGGGGAGACATCGACGAGGGTTTCGCCGAGGCGGCAGTTGTCATTGAACGCGAATACACGACCAAGATGGTTCACCAGGGCTATATCGAGCCGCACGCGGTGGTGGCGGACACCAAGGAGGACGGTCGGTCGGTCGTGTGGTGCTCTTCGCAGGGCCACTTCCTCGTGCGATCGCTCACGGCCAAAGTGCTCGGCTGGGAACCCTCGCATCTCAAAGTGATACCAGCAGAGATCGGCGGCGGCTTCGGCGGCAAGACGACTGTATATCTCGAGCCCCTGGCAGTGATGCTTTCACGCCGAGCAGGAAGACCGGTCAAGTTGGTAATGAGCCGAGAGGAGGTCTTTCGCGCCAGCGGACCGGCCGCCGGCACACGCATTCGAGTCAAGCTCGGCGCCCGCCGCGACGGAACGATCACGGCAGCATATGCCAGGTTGGACTTTGAGGCCGGAGCGTTCCCCGGCTCACCGGTGGATCCTGCCTGCCAGACAATCTTTGCTCCTTACAAGGTCCCGAATGTGCTCATCGAGGGCTATGACATTGTCGTCAACAAAGCCAAGGTCGCCGCCTATCGAGCTCCTGGGGCCCCCCAGGCGGCGTTCGCATCAGAGTCGGTCATCGACGAACTCGCCGAGGCCCTCGCAATGGATCCGATCGAGTTCAGGCTCCACAATGCCGTCGAGGACGGTGACACATCGACGTACGGACCGAGGTTTAGGCGCATCGGGTTCAAGGAGACGCTCGAGGCAATCAGGGATCATCCCCACTATTCGGCGCCGCTCGGCCCAAACCAAGGTCGTGGGGTCGCGAGCGGGTTCTGGTTCAATGTCGGGCTGGACTCGAGCGCATCGGTCCTCCTCAACGAAGATGGGACCGCGGCTGTCGTAACCGGAAGCCCTGACATCGGCGGAAGTCGCGCGTCTCTCGCTCTCATGGCGGCCGAAGAGCTCGGTATCGATGTGTCGCGGATCCGACCCGTGATCGCGGACACCGAGTCGGTCGGATCGACCGACGTTACTGGTGGTAGCCGCGTCACGTTCGCAACGGGAATGGCAGTCGTCGAGGCGTGTCGTGAGGTGATTGCTGAACTGCGGGGGAGGGCCGCCAAGATGTGGTCGGTCGACGTCGACGAGGTGGAGTGGGTCGACGGTCAAGCCCAGCGCGTCGACGGTTCGAAGCTGCCGCTGGCGAGTATCACCTCTGATGCCCCCAAGACAGGGGGCCCGATCTCCAAGAGTGTCTCTCTGACTGCTCGAGGTGTAGGTGTCGCGTTCTCGACACAGGTGTGCGACGTCGAGGTCGACCCGGAAACCGGCCGCGTTACTGTCGTTAGATACACAACTGCCCAAGATGCGGGCCGAGCGATCCATCCGAGCTACGTCGAGGGTCAAATGCAAGGTGGCGTGGCCCAGGGCATCGGATGGGCCCTCAACGAGGAGTACATACTCGACGAGAACGGAAGCATGGAGAACCCTAGTTTCCTTGACTACCGCATCCCGGTGGCTTCCGACCTGCCGATGATCGATACCGTCATCGTCGAGGTTCCGAATCCAGGTCATCCGTACGGTGTGCGGGGAGTCGGCGAGGTTGGCATCGTCCCTCCGATCCCGGCGATCGCCAACGCGATATACCGCGCCGTAGGCCTGCGCTTCCGCGATCTGCCGATGTCACCTGTTCGGGTGCTGGCCGCCATCGATGACGGCGAGGTCTGATGGCTCGAGTCTTTTTGTCAACGGGCCTGCGCCGATTCACCGGTGGCGCCGGGGAAATCGACGTCGACGCCGAAACAGTACAAGACCTCATCGCCGCCCTGGAGGCGCGCTTTCCAGGCATCGAGGAGCGTCTCGGATCTGGAATAGCCGTAGCGATCGACGGGGACGTCATGCCGAACGCCCTATATGAGCCGATCGCACCGAGTTCCGAGATCCACTTCTTGGCACAGGTGAGCGGCGGTTGAACAACCGATGGGGCGAGCGGAGAGATCGGACGCCAGCGACGATGCGCGGGCGGGGGCGCTGACGGTCGTGGGCAAGGTCTGCATCAACCCGCCCGATCGAGGACGTCTTCGATTTTGTCAGCGGCATCCTGCGCGTGCCAAAGAGCCGACCGGATTGGGCTCTCCGTGACCGGGTCGAATCGAACCCGCACCTTGCCCATGCCGCCATCAGCCGTGAGCTAGTGGTCCGGGGGGTACCCGAACACCCCTTCGAGTGGCACACCGAACACTCGCGCCATCTTGAAGGCGACTTCCAACGATGGCGAGTACCGCCCTTGCTCGATGGCGATGACGGTCTGTCTGGTAACCCCGATCCGCTCGGCGAGCTCGGCCTGGGTCATCTGGTTGGCCGCGCCGCGAAGCTCGCGTATGTTGTTGGTGATCTTGGTCGGCTTGACCACTTTCAGATACGCCGGTAGTAGATGAGTTTGGCGCCCCCGGCCACCACCTCGCTGAGCACGAGGCCCAAGAGGATGGTGTTGGCGATCCAGAAGTAGTCGAACTCCGCCATCGCCATGAAGATCCCGACGACTGCTCCAGCTCCGAGCACGAGACCACCAATCGATTCGCCTCTGGCTTCGATCAGTCGGTCCCTCTCGTCCGGCTGCCGTCCGTTGTAAGGCGGGATGACCGCAAGCAGTATGTGACCGCCGACCGCCAGGATGACCAGGATCACGACTGTGGCCAGCATCAAGGGCTGATAGGCAATCTCGGTCACAGGGGTATCCGATGCCCACCTCGCCACAGTGACGAAATACCACACGTAGACGCCGATGAGGATTGCCAGCATCAACGCCGTGCTCTTCCCTTGAAACGACATTTGCCTCTCCAGACTCGATGAATAGAATTCTTGACATCGGAAAGCTAGGCATAGCCTCGAGCAGTGTCAAATTTTCTTTACATGAGCAATTCGCTCCGACCACGAGGCCGCTCCGGTTTCAGGCCTTGGTCGGTTACGGTGGCCCCCCGATGACGAAAGGCCGCCCTTGACTATCGACTCCGTCGCAGAGCGTTTCTGGCAACTGTTCTGTGAGTACGCCCCAACCATCGCCACGGCTCGCGGTGAGCACGGTTTCAACGACAAGCTGAGAACCTTCGATCCGGATGCTCTCGACGACTTCGCCACCCGCTTCCGCAAGATCGGCTCGGAGGTCGCTGCGATCGATCCGTCCATCATGACCATCCAGGAGCAGATCAGCGCCGGCCTGCTTGCTCATGAATCAGACGTCTGGGCAACCGAGATCGAGCAACGGTTCCTGGTGGCACCGATCGATCCCTACATCGGTGTGCACACCCGTTTGCTCTCCGATACCCGGATGAACACTGTCCAGAACCCCGATCAAGCAGACGCACTCCTCGAGAGGTACGACAAGATCGACGGTCATCTGAAGGACGCCCTGAGCCTGATCCGGGCCAACGCATCAGCCGGGATGACCCCGGCGACGGCACCACTCGAGAGAGTTTTGGATCAGATCGACCGATATCTCGCTTCAGGCCTCGACGACGATCCCTTCCTGAAACTGGAGGGGGGAGGCCCCCACTGGCATCAAGATGCTCAGGATCTGGTCGAGACCGTGATCCGTCCCGCCTTCGCCGACTATCGAGCCGGGCTCGTCGAACATATCGGGCCCGTCTCCCGCCCCGACGACAGGGCGGGGCTGAAATGGATGGAGAACGGCGAAGCCATCTACCCGGCGCTGATCCACAAGTACACCCAGCTCGAGCGGACGGCACAGGAGATCCACGACATTGGCCAGAACTGGGCGACCGACATCCTCGTCGGCGAGTGGATCGAGACCGGCCAGTCCGCTTTCGGAATCGACAACGTCGAAGAGCTCTTCGCCCATCTCCACAACGACCCTGCGCAACGCTTCGAGTCGGAGAACGAGATGCTGGAGCATGCAAGGGCGGCTGTAGATCGAGCATGGGATGCGGTGGATGACTGGTCCAACGTCAAGCCGTCCGAGAAATGCCAGGTGGTCCCGGTCCCCGCTGCAGTCGCCCCTGCGATGCCCCCGGCCTACTACATGCAACCGCCCACTGACTTCTCGCGTCCGGGGACCTATTTCTTGAACACTTTCAAGCCCAGGGAGCGGGACCGCTTCGAATACGAGTCGATCCATTTCCACGAGGCGGTACCGGGACACCACTTCGACCGCTCGATCGCTGCTTCCATCAAGGGAATCCCCACCTTTCGCGCCTTTTCCCAGGTTTACGCCCACACTGAGGGTTGGGGCCTCTACTCCGAGCGTTTGGCCGACGAGATGGGGCTGTACTCCTCCGAGGTAGATCGACTCGGGATGATCAGCGCGGACGCGTGGCGGGCAGGTCGGCTTGTGGTGGACACGGGGATGCACGCATTGGGCTGGAGCCGCCAGGACGCGATCGATTGGCTGCGGAAGTGGACTCCAATCGGGCTGCTCACAATCGAACAGGAAGTCGACCGGTACATCGGAATGCCGGGACAGGCCCTCGCCTACAAGATGGGTCAGATCGAGATTCTCGACCTACGGCGCAGGGTGAGGGAGCACCTCGGCGACAATTTCGACATCAAGAAGTTCCATGACGTCATGCTCAGCAACGGTGCGATGACCCTGCCAATGCTGCGTCGCCGGGTCGAAGAGGACCTGCTGGCGGGGTAGCCGCCCTTTTAGCCAATACCGTCGACCGTTGTGACTGTTGTGACCGGAGTAGTGGTTGTGGTTGTATCGTCACCCGGCTCAGTGAAGAACAACCACCAGGTAATGGCGCCGAGCACAAGGGCAATCACGATGATTGCCATCAGACCGCCCGAGTTCCGGGGATCTTGCAATGAGTCGTCGTCGTAGGGTGGCGGAGTGTCGGGGGGTTGTGATTGGGGGTGATATGCCCCGGGAGGGTCCTGTGTCATCGTTGGTCACCATCCGTGTCGTTTAGTCCCTGGTCGTCGTCAGGCACACGTTCGTAACCCGAAGCCTTTCCGTTCTGTCCCTCTTCTGCACCCAAGTCCTCGTCTGCGCTCGTTGCGCGCGACGGGCCTCCGACGCTACCGGGAGTAGCCTCACTCAACTCCTGTGCGGCGCTATCGCGCAACCCGGCGAGGCGGGCTTCCAGAGTTCTCTCTTCGTCGATCAGGTCGGTCTTCCGTCTGAAATCATCCGTGGCAAGGTCGGCCCGTTCGGCTTCGATTTCTGCCAAACGCTGGCGAACTCTCAGGATCTGATCTGCAAGCGTCTCCGTGGTCATTTCAACCTCCTCTGGCCGACGGCTTACCCCCGCGCGGCGGGGGCCAAACCAGAGGGCAAACCAATCAGCTCTGTTCAGAAGCGACGAACGGCGATCTATTCGTGATCGCCGACAGGAACCTCCGCCAGGGACGATTTCGGAGCCCGTTGCGAATGCATCAGCCACCAAACGATCGACCAGATCGACATCGCCAAATCCCGGCTGGTGTCATGGACCATACCCGCTGTCGCCAAACATCGTCATGCGGCCGATCTCAGTGAGACGACCCACCCTTGTGCCGTTGCCACCCCCGGTAGATCTGACCGAGTACCAGAGGGACCAGACTCCCGCCGAGCACGACGAGCCACTGATCCCATCCGAGGACCTCCACTTCCATGACCGCCGCAAGGGGAGGGAGATACATCGCCGCCAGCAACAACATGGAGGACAGGGCCAGCGCCATCCATACCCATGGGTTCTTCGTGATCTGGGTCTTGAGAAGGGGTTCTTCGGGCCCGGCCATGTTGAACACGTGCCAAAGCTGGGCCAGCGCGAGCGTCATGAAACTCATCGTTACCGCGATACCATCCCCGAGGTCCATCAGGAGCACCGCAATTGCCAGAACACCTATAACCGGGAGCGAAATGGCCAGGCCGAAGGCGACGATGGTCCTCCAATGCGACCCGGTCAACACCCCCTCTTCGGGGTCACGTGGTGGCTTCTCCATCACCGACCCGTCCCCGCGCCCGGTTCCCAATGCCAGTGCGGGAAACACGTCGGTGATCAGGTTCAGATAGAGGATCTGCAGAGGAAGCAGCGGTATCGGCAAGGCAATGACCGAGCCGACTGCGACCACGATGATTTCGCTCAGGTTGCTCGACAAAAGGTACACAACGAATTTCCGGATGTTGCCGAAGATGATCCGGCCCTCGCGAATCGCCTCGACAATGGATCCGAAGCGATCGTCGGTGACCACGATGTCCGCTGCTTCCTTGGCGACGTCCGTCCCCCGCTTGCCCATTGCCACCCCGATATCGGCCCGCTTGAGAGCAGGGGCGTCGTTGACCCCGTCACCGATCATCGCCACGATCTGGCCTTTCGCCTGGCGGGCCGCGATGAGGTCGAGCTTCTGTTCAGGACTGGTGCGGGAGAACACATGAGCCTGCGCGATCTGATCGATGTCGACAGCCCCATCAGCGAGCTGTCGCCCCGTGATCGCACCCGCGCCAGGGTCGATGTGGAGGTCCCTCGCAATCGATGAGGCGGTGGGTGATTGGTCGCCGGTCACCATGACCACCTCCACTCCCGCCAGCTTGCACTCTTCGATGGCACTGCCCACATCCGACCGGGGCGGATCGATGAGACCTGCCAACCCGATGAACGTCAGACCGGTGTAGGGATCGGAGTCTTCGGAGTCGACGTTCTTGTGTGCCAGGCCCAGAACACGGAGGCCGGCTCCGGCGAGCCGCTCATTGGCTTCTTCCCAACGTCGCTTGTTCTCACCGTCGAATTGCTCCGCACCATCGACCTTGAACAGATACCGGCTCCGCTCGAGGATCGCTTCAGGAGCACCTTTGACCGCCCACAGGTAACCCCCGTCGACCCGGTGCAGAGTGGCCATCATCCGGAGGTCGGGGTTGAACGACTCCTCGGATACCTCGGGCATGTCTTCGACCAGGACATCCCGATCGATGCCGGCTTTGGCAGCTCCCATCAACAGCGCCACCTCCGACGGGTCACCCAGTGCATCCTCGGCCGGGTCCTCGCCAACTGTCGCATTGGTGCAGAGCGCTGCCACCCGCAGCGCTTCGCCGAGAGTCCCCGGCGACCGGTCGACGTCCGTTCCGTTCGTGGTGATACGTCCTGAGGTGCTGTAGCCGCCATCGAACTCGAAGGAGCCCTCGCTGGTCTCGACCGTGTCGAGGACCATCCGGTTCTCGGTGAGGGTGCCGGTCTTATCGGTCAGGATGGCCCCTACCGACCCGAGCGTCTCCACTGCAGCGAGCTTGTCGACAAGGACGTTCCGCTGCGACATCCGGCGCATGCCGCGGGCCAGGGCAACTGTGGCGACGATGGGCAGACCTTCCGGAATGGCCGCCACCGCGAGGGCCACGGCGGTCTCGACGGTTTCGGTGACACCCCGGCCCGAGAGGATCCCGGAAATGGCGATCGCGACTGCAACCACAAGAGTCAGCCAGAGCAGGCGGTGGCCCAGGCCGGCGAGCTGAAGCTGAAGCGGGGTCTCGGGCTGGTCGGATTCCTCGACCAGACGCGAAATGCGCCCCAGCTCGGTGTCCATCCCGGTGGCGATGACAACGCCCTCCCCGGACCCTTTGGTGATAGCAGTACCTTTGTGCAGCATCGAGGACCTGTCTGCGAGGACGCTGGCACCGTCTACCGGCCCGGCGTTCTTCTCCACCGGGACGGACTCCCCGGTGAGCGTCGACTCATCGGCCTGAATCCGCCAACCATCGACGATCCGGAGGTCGGCGGTGATTATGTCCCCGCCCTCGAAAACCACGATGTCCCCGGGAACGAGGTCCTCTGCCGGCACCGATATGTTGGCTCCGTCCCGACGGACCGTAGTCTCGACCCGGCCCAGTTTCCGAAGAGCTTCCATGGACCGGAGTGCCCTCATCTCGGTAGCGAAACCAATGACCGTATTGATGGCTATCACCACTCCCACTGCAACGGCCTCCACGATCTCCCCCAGCGCGAAGGAGACCACCGTGGCTGCGCCGAGCAGGGCCACTATCACGCTCTTGAACTGAGAAAGCAGCACCGACCACACCGATATCCGGGCAGCGGCCGTTAGTTGATTGGGGCCGTAGTGCACCAGGCGTTTGCCGACCTCGTCTCCATTCAACCCCCGATCGTTGGTCTCGAGTCGCTCCAGAGCTTCGGAGACGTCGAGCGCCCACCAGCTGGTGCCTGACGAGCAGGAGCCGACCTCTTCACCTTCCATAGGCGTCAAATGTAGGGGCCGTTTGGGTCAGTGACGGATCCGGGGATGGATCGCGGTACCTCCACCCCGACTCCACGAACGGGAGAACGATGGTGGCCGTTTTCCGTCCGCCCGGCCGGGGTAAGGCCGATCGCCGAGAGAAAGGTTGACTTGTGGCTAAGGATCATGGCCCCAGCATCAAAGACGACGAGCAGTACGAAGCCCTCCGCGAAGCGGGAATGAGCAAGGAAAAGGCTGCTCGAATCGCCAACACCCCGAGAGAAGCGGCAGCCCGCAGAGGCGGCGAGGCGGCGCCCTATAAAGAGTGGACGGTAGAGGACCTCCTGAAGCGAGCTGGCGAGATCGGGATCGACGGGCGTTCCTCGATGAACAGGAAGGAACTGATCGAGGCGCTACGCGAGCACTGATCGCCGACCACCGATGGGTCAAACGCCCTTCTCTTCGCCCAGATGGTGGCGGAACCTGACCAGCGGCACGTAGAACCAAGTCCACCCCGAGACCGCAGTTATCGCCGTCGTCGCCACCCCAGCCCACAAGTCGTCGAACACGAGTGAAGTCACGAGAAACACGACTGCGGATATCGACACCAGGAAGAGGACAGTGCCGACGATTGCGATCTTCGTCGCGCTCATGACATGCTCGAGCGAGGTTCGCCGGATGCCGCTGATGGGTGCCCGCACCCGCTGGTGAACGCTGGGAGCGATGAGCAGGACCGACGACAATGCTGCGCTCACAAAGGCGATGTAGAACACGGCTGTGTTGCTTGCTGAAACCTCGGGGAAAGACGACTGCAATGGGAGGATCAGCAGAAAGGAGAAGAGCACCATCACCCCAGGGATGGTCGTTCGAAGACCCTCTAGGACGGCGCGGAACTGGTCGTCGACATCTTGAGCATCCCGGCCTTGGCCCGATCCAGAAGTATTCATGCCTTACTGTCCTCCCATGGGCACAGCCTTGAGGAACTCGTCGCAGTTTGCCGTTCGCGCGATATGGGTAACTGCCACAGCAATCATCGTTGAAAGGAAACAAACGTGGGCATTCTAATCTGGCTTCTGATAGGACTTATCGCAGGAGCGCTGGCGCGCTTTCTCGTACCTGGAAAGGATCCTATGGGAGTTTTGGGGACGATGGTTCTCGGCCTGATCGGTTCGCTGGTCGGAGGGTTCCTCGGAAACCTGATCAGCGACAGGGAATTCGATGTGACGGCCGCCGGCCTTTTCGGATCGGTCATCGGTGCCGTTGTCGCCCTTCTCATCTATCGGGCGCTCAAGGACCGCAGGACCTGATCGATCGTGCAGGGAATCGGTGTGCACCTCGACGGGCACCCCTAGAACTTGCGCCTTGTCCGTGTCCGTCACACAATCTCAGGTCTGAGAGGAAAATCACATGACCGAACCTCTGAGCTGCGAGCTACCCAACGAACCCGGATCGGCATCGATCGCTCGCCAGTTTCTTCGTGAGCACGCAACACTCGACTCGATGCGCCGGACGGAGGCCGACCTTCTCGTTACCGAGCTGGTGGCCAACGTCATCCAACACGCGCCCGATGCCGGGGTGATCACCCTCAGCCTTGACCAGGATCGGGCCACCGGGCTCAAAGTGACTGTCTCGCATCCGGCCCAACGTGACATCGAGGGCACCGTTCAAGGAATCGGCCACCTGGTGACCGAGCGGTACTCGCAACGATGGGGGACCGCCTTCGAAGACGGCACGCTCAACGTCTGGTTTGTGTTGCGCACCCCGGGGTCGGTCTCCCTATCCCCAGAGCTCACCGACCACGACCTGTTCGACAAAATGACTGAAGACCCCGCTTCCTTCTCCGGTGAATTGCTCAACCGGCACTCGGATCTCGCGCTGGCCATCTCCAAGCGCTACCGGGGCAAGGGAATCGACGATGACGATCTGCAGCAGGTGGCGCAGATGGCGCTGCTCAAGGCAATCCATCGCTTTGACGTCTCATACGGAGACCTCCGCCCATTTGCTGCAGTGACCATCTCTGGCGAGCTCAAAAAGCTGCTGCGTGATCGTGGGTGGTCGGTGCGGGTGCCCAGGGCTCTGCAGGAGCGGTCACTGGACCTGGGCCGGGCCACAGAAAAGCTGACCCAGGAGCTGAACCGGATTCCCACCGACGAAGAACTGGCGCGTGAGCTCGACATCGACCCCGACGAGGTTGGCAAAGCCCGCAGTGCCGGTCGGGCCTACCGCTCGAGCTCGATAGAGAAGCCCGCCGAGAGTACCGGCCTCAGTCTCCTCGACCGTCTCGAGGAGACTGATCCCGCCCTCTTCAACACCGAAGAGCGGTTGATGATCACCGAAGCAATCCAGGAGCTACCGGTCCGCCAACAGCAAATACTGAAACTCCGTTTTGAAGACGACCTCACCCAGACAGAAATCGGAGACCTCCTCGGCATCTCCCAGATGCACGTGTCCCGTCTCCTGAGCCGGGCCATCGACGAACTACGGGTCATGCTGGGCGAATCTGAGTGACTCGAGGACGTCAGAACCCCCGGCGGCAGCGGCCCAATCGTTTAGTCGGGCATCGTCCGGGGTATCGGCAGGGTCAGCTAAGGGTTGGTTAATGACCGAAATGAATCTGACACTCGAGACCAATGAAGAGGCGCCCCGGATCTCGCGTCAAAAGCTCTCCGAGATAAGGAGCGAGGTTGAGCCCCGCTACGACGATCTTGCGCTCGTCATCTCCGAATTGGTGAGCAACAGTGTCCGCCATTCCGGTCAGGCGACAGTCTCGATCTCGGTCAAGACGAAAGCCAACCGGGTCCGGCTCGAAGTTAGCGACCCGGGTCCCGGCTTCGACCCCGATCAGCCTGCAGGGGATGGGATGGGATTGCGGATCGTCGGACGCATCGCAGACGCATGGGGAATCGAAAGCAACGACGAATGCACTGTTTGGGTCGAAGTCGATCTGCAGGTTGCGACCTGAGTCAGAGCGAACTGGCGAGTTCCTCGTGGCTCGAGACCACTTCGATCGTGGCCTCAACACCACTCAACTCGATGAGGCGGGAAATGGGACCGTTGCTGACTACCAGGGCAAAACGGCGGCCCGAATCGCGGTAAGACCGGTCTGCCATCACCAAGCAACGGAGACCGGAAGAATCCATGAAGTTGGCGCCGGTAAGATCGACCACGAGGTTGCCGGATCCGGATTCGTGGCAATCCTTCAGATCCCTTTCGAGTTGATCAACCGTGGCCAGGTCGATTTCCCCCGAGACCGATAGGGAGACCCAGTCGCTGCCATAGTCCGACTTGTCGATGATAAGGCCCGTCATATCACGCATGATCGTATCACTAAGAACACGAGTTCACATCCTGAGACGACCACTCGGGACGGCTCAGGCTTCGATTGGTGTGAACGTCCAATCGTCGAACTTCCAGAGATACTCCCCATGCTGGCGAAGAATTGAAACGGCTTCCTTGCCGTCCCGATCTTCGATATCGACTGAGATCACGACACTTCCCTCTGCGAGCGCGGCGTCGAGTTGTTCCAAGACCCGCTTTTCGTCTCCTAGAGCGGATGCTGCCCTTTTGATCGAAGCCCAGAATCCCGCATCGCCGTCTGGGTCGAGATGGGCGCTGCCTGACTCGCCCTTGAGAAGCTCGACTTCGTAGCCGGCCTCAGCCAGACGATCCAATGCTTCATCCACACTTTCTCCACTCGGCAGAACGGCGACAACGGTGTTCTCGAAACTGTGTGTGCCTTTTATGCGACTACCTCGGGTACCGGGATTGCCTACCCTTCTACCCGCTGGACGCTCCGCCAAACCCACCTGCCGGTTAGAGCGTCCGGCGCAAGACCACCACACTCTGGTCGTCGGAAGGGTGGCCCTCGCCGAAGCCGAGCACGAGATCAGCGGTACGGGAAGCAACGCCACCTTCTGCCAGTAGCGCATCGGCGAGTTGCTCGGGCTCCGTCCGGCCGCCGGAAATGACCTGAACGTCTGCCACTCCGTCGCTGAACAACACAATCGTGTCTCCCACGGAAAGCTCCAGTTCCAGTTGTTCGTATTCGGCATCCGGATCGAGAAAAAGAAGGGGACCGGTGGGACCGAGGAGGTCGGCAGTCTGGGTGGCGGTGTGGATCATTGGAGGATGCCCCGCAGCGGCAAAAGCGAGGGCGCCGCTTTCCGGCTCCAGACAAAGCACAGCAGCCGACGCCAGCGCGTCGTCACCGAGCGAGAGCCTTATGCTTCCGAGCACATCGGCAGGAGAGTGCCCGAGGGCGAGAGCATGGATAAGGAGATCCCGGGTTCGTATCGCCCGAAGGGCCGGAACGGCGCCATGCCCCGTCACGTCAACCACCACTACACCGACTCGACCGTGTGGAAGCAATCGGACCACACTGGCGTCACCGCCCACCGAGCCCTCTCCGAGCCGGAAACGGGTCGCCACCTCCCATCCCTCCAGATCCGCCACCTCGACAAGATGGAGGTTTTCGGCGAGCCTGGCTACCACCGGAGCCTCTTGGTCAAGGCCTTCTTGAGCACGCACCGCCCTGGCCTGGGCCGCGGATGCCTCCAGCGCGGTGACGTCGACGAGGCGCGCCAGGACTCCCAGGAGCACGAGCAGAAGAAACCCGAGCGTAACCGCCACCACCGCAAGACCATCGACGCGCGAGGCGGTGGGCAGCTCCTCGACGAGGAACAGCAACAGGGCCGGGGCGAAGAGCACTACAGGGCCCAGCCTTCTAATCAGCGCACCTCCTCGGCTCGGACTGGCCGCAATGGACAACAAGCCGCTGCCGGGGCGGATCAGGATCACACCGAGGGCGACCAACAAGGCACCGAGCGCTGCCTGAAAGGAGATCTCCGGCCGCAGAAAAAGCCGTCCCACCGAAGGCGTTCCTAAGGCATATCCAACGAAGATGACTGCGGTGAGGGAGAAGACGAGGAGAGTCGCCACCTGGCCGGCGATAACCCGCACCTCGATTCTGCTGACAGATAGAGGCACCGCAACACCAAGCATGAACATGTTGAGCCCAACCGCGAATGCAGACATTTCGTTGACCGATTCCCACCAGGGCCACATGAGATCGAAGATGAAGGTGAGCATCACGAAGACACCGAAAGCCGCGGAAATCCACGAGATGACCAACCCTGCCCGACGCAATGAAACGGAGCCCCGAACAGAGCGGAGATTGTCGCCGCCGAGTAAGGCGGCGAAGGAAAGAGCGACCAGTGCGATTGCCCCACTGAGGGGAATATCGCGGACGGTGAGCGGCCCATCAGGCAGGTCGAACCAGTCGAACGCTGCGTTCCAGAGGACAAGAACGGCGTAGATCACGGCCAGCCAGCGGATAGTCTGGCCAATCAAGGACAGCCGGCGCTCGAGCGCAGGGTCGATGCTCGTCAATAGGCCCGGTGCCTCGATTTCAGAACTGGGCATGTGCCGAAACCGTACACCATCGGTCTGGCGGCGGCGCCGGCGGATTACCTCCATCCTGGTCTCCAAGTCCTGCATTTGAAAGTCTTGAGTCCCCATTTAGAAGCCGGAGCCTCAAACGAGACTCCGGCACGCCCCCCCCCCCTTTTTTTGGCCGGAGCCTCATAGAAGAGACCCCGGCCGACCCCCATCAAGGGCCGGGTCGCTTTTACCCCGTGGCACCCTCCATAAAACCCGGTGACCAACGACAGTCGGGGATGAATTGTTTTGGATGCGCCAGGAGGGGGTATGTCCGCGGGGAGTCTGAAAGGGAGAAAAGTCATGACCGCACATCAACAAGAGACACGTATCGAGGGGTCGCAAGATCTGTCACGTGTCTATGAAAGGTTCGGCAAAGCCGACTTTCTGGCTTCGCTAGTAGGGATGTTCGCCGGCTTCGGTGCCCTCGTGTTCTTGGGCGCACTCTTTGGTGCAGGCGCGGCTGGCATCGACTTTCAAATCAACATGCTCAACGAGGAAGGCGTCCTCGACGAGGCTTCGATAATCGGCCTGATTGTCGCAGCAGTGGTCGTATTCGCCGCATTCATCGTGGGTGGCTTCGCCGCTGGCCGCATGTCCCGTTACAACGGTGGCATGAACGGCTTGGGGGCTGGCCTTTGGGCGCTGCTGTTGATCACCGTATTTGCGGCTCTCGGGGCCTGGGTCGGGGCTGAGTACAACGCATTCAGCGCAGCCGACCTCCCCAACTGGGTAGCCCAGATCGATGCAGACGACCTCACGACCGGTGCCGTCATCGGTGCCGTGGTGTTAAGTGCGTCGATGCTGTTCGGTGGCTACACCGGTGGCCGGCTTGGTGAGCTGTATCACCGCCGCGTCGATGCCGCAATCGTAGAAGAGACCCGGAAGGAGGTCTGAGATGTATATCAGTATCGGTGGGCTCATCCTCCTCTTGCTGATCCTCATCCTCATTTTCTAGAGGATCACGACCCAGGCAAGACGACAAACACAAGGAGCAAACGACAATGACAATGACCAGAGCACTCAGCGCTTCCACGATCACCGGCGACACGGTGAGGAATGCCAGCGGAGACGAGTTGGGGAAGATCGAAGAGATCGTGCTCGATCTCGACAGTGGCCGGGTGGCGTACACAGTCCTTGCCGCCGGCGGATTCCTCGGACTTGGAGAGAAGTTCTTTGCCATTCCCTGGGATATGGTTGCGGTGGACATGGACAACAAAGAAGTGATTCTCGACATCGAGAAGGAACTCCTGGAACAAGCTCCCGGCTTCGACAAGGACAACTGGCCTCAGTTGTCGGACCAGGACTACATGAGCGACGTCTATCGCTACTACGAGCGTACGCCCTATTGGGAAGTCACTGACAACCTGTAAGCCATCGGACGGATAGAAAGAAGGAAGCCACCGGGCCGAGACCTGGTGGCTTCTTCTATGGGCGCGAATTGCAGTCAGAGGCGCGGTTTCAGCTCCTCTGACCAGAAGTCGATGAATCCATCGAGCGGATTACCGATCTGATTCAGGTAGATGTGGTCGATCCCGGCATCCCTCGCCTGCTCGATCGAATCGAGGATCGGCCCTGCATCGGGGCCACATGGCATCGATGACTCGATCTCGGAAGCCTCCACAGTCTCCACGGCCTGTTCGAAGTGGAGAACGGTCGGCAGGTCCTGGGCCAGCTGGCCGGGAAGTGTTGTGTTCGGCCAGAGGCGGTGAGCCCGCTCGAGTGCGGTGTCCGGGTCCGGGTCCCAGCTTAAGGTCAGCTGGCTCCAAACCTGCCCGTCACCTCCGCCGGCGCGATACGCCGATATGATCTTCTCATCAGGCCCTGTCGTCCAGAGGCCATCTCCGATCCGAGCCGCGAGGTCGGCAGCCTTTTCCCCGAACGCCGAGACGATGATCGGCGTCGGCGAATCCGGTAGGTCGAAGATGCGAGCATCCTCCACCGTGTAGTGCTTGCCGCGGTGGGTGATGCTCTCCCCCGTCCACAGGGCGCGAATCACCTCCACCGCCTCCTCGAGCATTTCGAGGCGCACATCGGCAGGAGGCCAGCGATCTCCGAGGATGTGCTCGTTGAGCGCCTCCCCGGTTCCCACACCCCAAACAAACCGATCGCCGAAGAGGCTTGCTGTTGTGGCGACTGCATGGGCGTTGATCGCAGGGTGCATTCTGGATGTGGGGCAAGTGACCCCCACCCCGACCTCGATTTCGCTCGTTGCGGCGGAGATCGCTCCAAGTACGGACCAGACAAATCCGCTGTGCCCCTGTTCGCTTATCCAGGGATGAAAGTGGTCAGAGATCGACACGAAGTCGAAACCCGCCTCTTCGGCAGCCACCGCGATGTCGACGAGCCGGGAGGGCGGGTTGAGCTCACTGCTGAGGGTTAATCCGTATTTCGTCATAGCCACCACATACCCCTGTCTCCGATGGTCCAATCCAACAATCGTTTGACCGTCACGAGCGGAGGGTAAGCCCTGGTCGCCAACACCAAACCCACTGATCGAGAGGCATCTTGGGCCACCCACAACACACAGTCGCGATATTCGCCCCGATAATCAGCCTGACTGTCACGGTCGAGTCGCCGAAGGACAACGGCTCCGACGAGATTCACTTCCATCCCGGCGGCCAGGGCTTCTGGGTTGCCCGAATGTTGCGCCACCTCGGCGAGCGGCCATTGATCTGCGGTCCCATTGGAGGCGAATCCGGGAAAGTGATCCGTGGCCTACTCCCTCAGTGGGGCATTGATTTGAGTCCGATCGAGATCGAAGGATCCTCACCTGTAACCATCCACGACCGGCGCTCGGGTGAGCGAGAGAGCATCGCAGACGCATCTCCTCCCCCGCTGGACCGACACTCAGCTGACGAGTTCTACGGGGCCTTCCTCGAACGGGCGATCTCAGCAGGGATGGCGGTAGTCGCGGGCCAAGTGGGCGGTGTTCTCCAGAACGCAGCGTACCGACGACTGGGGCACGATCTCGCATCCACGGACGTGAAGGTGGTTGGCGATCTCCACGGAGACGAGCTCTCGGCTTTCCTCCAGGGCGGGCCAATCGACATCCTGAAGGTCAGCGACGACGATCTCAAGGCCGACGGCTGGCTGAAAGACGACACCGACGACGCGAGATTCGCCGCGCTCGGCGATCTGATAGCGGCCGGAGCCAGGAGCGTAGTTCTCAGCAGGGGAGGTAACCCCGTTCTCGCCTTGATGGATGACAGATTCTACGAAGCTCGGCCACCCGAACTCGAAGCTGCCGACTACCGGGGCACGGGCGACTCGATGACAGCAGGCCTCGCTGCATCGCTCCGAACGGGTCTCGGCCCGACAGACGCCCTCAAACTCGCGTGTGGAGCCGGCGCCGCCAACGTGACCCGCCACGGCCTCGGCAGTGCTTCTGACACTCTGTTCAAGCGGCTCGCCGACCAGGTGGAGGTCAGATCAATCTCCCCCACGCCGGTATGAGCTCACCCGGTCTGCTCATCACCAACGACGACGGCGTCGATTCCCCGGGCATTCAGACTCTGGCGCGCCGCCTCGCCGCAAACTTCGACGTAGTCGTCGCCGCACCGGCCCATGATGTCTCCGGAAGCGGGACCGGCATCGGCAGATTCGACCCGGAGAAGGGCGTGGAGTTGCGTCAGGTAGATTTCGAGTGGGCCGAGATGTACAGTATCGACGGCCCGCCCGGCCTTGCCGTCATGGCAGCGGCATTAGGAGCTTTCGGTGACCCACCCCATCTGGTTGTCTCCGGAATCAATGCAGGAATCAACACGGGTCATTCGGTGATTCACTCGGGCACGGTGGGTGGTGCCCTCACCGCACGCACCTTTGGCGCCCGCGGAATCGCCGTCAGTCTTGCCCAATCTGATCCCTGGCATTGGGACACAGCCGCCGAAATTGCAGAAGCAGCGGTGGAGTGGATCCTCGGCCGGCCTTCGCCGCAGGTCCTCAACATCAACGTCCCGGCGTTACCGGCCGAGGGAGTCAAGGGGGTCCATTGGGCCGACCTCGACGAAGTCGGCTACTTCCGTGTCGCTAATGCGGAGATGGAATCGATGAAACTCCAGCTCCAGGTGGGCCCGACCATCGACTCCTCCGAAACCGGGTCCGACACCTACTTGTGTTCGGAGGGTTACGTGACCGTCACCCCGTTGAGCACAGTTGAACCAGCCCCCTTTCCCGACGTTGATGCTTCCGACATATGGAGTCCCAGGATCGGCAGCGAAAGAGCCGCCGTTTAGGCGCTACCGGCAACGGGTAAGTGCCTTCAAGACCAACAACATGCACACGGAGGTGCACAAACATGGAACTCTCCCAAACCACCACAATTCTCGAGGGCTTGAACGAAACGCTCGAGGATGGTCGCCAAGGATTCAATCAGGCAGCTGAAAAGCTCGAAGCGGATGGCCACGGCCAGATCGCAGCGAAGATGCGCGAATTTGCGAGGCAAAGAGCAGAACTCTCGAGTGAACTCGCCAGCATCGCCTCCGCGAACGGTATGACTTTCGAGACGCGCGATGGCACCGCGGCCGGCGCCCTGCACCGTGGGTGGATGTCACTGAAAGACGCTCTAACCGGTAGTGATCCGCACGCAATTCTCGCTGCGGCCGAGCGCGGCGAAGACCATGCAGTCGAGCAGTACCGCGAGGCTCTCAACAAGGACCTTCCGGCACCGATCCGTGATCTCGTCAGCCAGCAGGCCACGGCGGTGCAAGCCGCTCACGACCAGGTGAGGGATCTCAGGGACGCCCACGCCTAACCTAACCAATCGCATCGATTGTCGACTCAGGCCCTCTGCGGAGGGCCTGAGTCGCGTCCTGGGTGTCCTTCGCCAGCAGGGCAGATCGCAAGAGAAGGACACGGAGACACCCGGTCACGATCACCTGGATGGCGAACGGTCAGATGTACGACTTCAGCCTGGTCAGGAAAGTCGTCGTCGCAAAAGTGTCTTTCAGCCTGAATTCGGCAAGGGTCTCACGTTCTGGATCGTCAGCCACGATTATCGCAATCCCACCTTTCTTGACCACAGAGGAGAAGCCGTCTTCGTCGGTCTCGTCATCCCCGATGAACAAAGGGACATGGCCCTCGAGTCGCCCCAACAGGAATTCGATGGCGCGTCCTTTGTGCCAGTCCACATTTGGCCGCAGCTCGTGGACCTCCTTACCGGGCCGGACCAGCAACCCGGCGCTCGCACCAACCTCGGCAGCCATCTCGCCGGCGCGGACCCGGTCGGGCTCACTGCCGGCCCGCCGGGTGTGGACTGCGATAGCGAACGGCTTGCGCTCGATCTGAATCCCGTTGGCACCGACAAGGCCCTCGGTCAAGAGTCTTTCTGCCTTGTCGAGCGCACCGAGGTGCTCTACAGACGCCGGGTTCTCAAAATAGGTGTCGTTCGGAAAGGCGATCTCCTGGCCGTGGCTGCCCGCGTAAACCACACCCGAGAGGCCGAGAAAGTCTCTGACGTCGATGGCGCTCCTCCCACTGACGACGGCGACAGGCGCCTTTTCGAGCAGAGCCCGTACGGCGGTACGAGTGCTCTGCGGGATGCGCGCTTTGGCAGGGTCGTTGACGATTGGTGCCAGAGTCCCGTCGTAGTCGAGGAAGATGGCCGCGCGGCTGTGGGTCAGGGCCTTGATCTGGTCGAGCCTGTCGAGGGCGTTGGGCAGGGCGCTAACCGGTTTCAAGAACTCCATGGGTCATACCGTGACGGCGTCGAGGTCCGAGCCCACAGCGGAGCGCGCCCATCGGTGAACATCGTGTTCCCGCACAATGTTTCGCATCGTCTTCATCCTTCTCTGACGTTCCTCTGGTTCCATTTGAATCGCCTCGTGCATCTTCGTGGCAATTCCGTCGACATGGAAGGGATTAAGCAGAATAGCTTCGCGAAGTTCCTGGGCGGCGCCGGCAAACTCGCTGAGGAGGAGGACACCGTCCTCGTCCACCCGGCTGGCCACGAACTCCTTGGCGACGAGATTCATCCCGTCGGCGAAAGGGGTTACCACCATCACATCGGCGGCGCAGTAGTAGGCGACGAGGTCTTCGATTCCCAACGACTCATACATGTAGTGAATGGGCGTGTAATGACGCGACCCCCGGGTGCTGTTGATCCGTCCTGCGATCTGCTCGATCTCCTCCCTGACCTCCACATAGTCTTTGATGGTAGAGCGTGAAGGCACACCGATCTGGATGAACTTGGTGCGTGATGCCAGGTCGGGATGGCGCTCCAGCATCGCTTCAAAAGCCCGGAATCGGACGTCGATGCCTTTGGTGTAGTCGAGGCGGTCGGCGCCGAGGAAGATGACGTCCGGATTTCCCAGATCGGCCCGGATGCTGAGTACTTTCTGACTGGTCTCCTCGAGGGCAGCTACTCGCTCGAACTCGGCGGTATCGATCGAAATCGGTGAGGCGACGACTTTCGTCGTATGACCCGAAAGAGAGACACCGTCTTCGGCAGCACTGGCCTCGGTGAAGGTGGTGGCAGCCGAGATGAAGTTGCCGGCTCCGCGTTCGGTCTGAAATCCGATAACGTCTGCGCCGAGGAGGCCTTCGAGTACCTCCGCTCTCCAGGGCAGCCTCGCATAGAGCTCCACAGGAGGAAACGGGATGTGCAGGAAGAACCGTACATCGAGATTCGGGGCCAGTTCCTTGAGATACTTCGGCACCATCAAGAGCTGGTAGTCCTGGATCCAGACCAGTTCGTCCCCGCTGGCGGCTTCGGCGACTGTTTCGGCAAAACGCTTGTTCACGTCCTGGTAGGTCCGCCACCAGTGGCGGTGGTAGGCAGGGGTCCTGATCGCCCCGTGAAAGAGTGGCCATACGGTCTCGTTGCTGAATCCGAGGTAGTAGTCGTCGACTTCCTGCCATCCGAGCGCCACTGGGATCAGGTCTATACCTTCGTGCTCGAAGGGCTCGATGAGCTCATCGGCGTTCCCGCTCCATCCAATCCACACCCCGCTGTTCTGCTCGAGGATCGGAAGCAGCGCACTGACCAACCCACCGGGGCTCTTCTCCCATTCACCCTCAACCTGTCGGACGGGAAGCCGGTTTGCGGCGACAACTATTCGTTTGGTCACGTGATTCCTGAGCCTACGCCGGGAATTCGGGTAGTGGCGAGCCGGCGTGGCCCGTTTTTGGGTCCGGCACTCAGGCATAAGGCGCGGATGTGGGGTGGAGAATGCATCATCTCGCCGATACCCCTACGGCACAACCGGTGAAAGATGGAGGGTACCGGCCTCATGGAGCGGAGAGGGAGGGATTTGAACCCTCGAAGAGGCTTAAACACCCCTTACTCGCTTAGCAGGCGAGCGCCTTCGACCACTCGGCCACCTCTCCGGAACGCGAAACCGCGTTGTACTCCCCAAGTTACCGGTTTCGGGGGCTCTAGCCCGAACCGGGTCAGCCTCTTTTCCAGGCCCGACGGATCTTTTGCCCGTGAGATCAAGGCCTTTCCTGGTATAGGCGTATTCCCCCGGTTGGCCTCAAACCCGTCGCCCACGAACCGGGGGATGGGAGTGGAACACCTCCTGGAAAGCCACTACGCCATCGGCATAGAAGAGGTCTCTGAACTTTGGTGAACAACTACTGGCGGAGGGGGTGGGATTCGAACCCACGAGACCCTCAAAAGGGCCCAACGGTTTTCAAGACCGTCTCCTTCGACCACTCGGACACCCCTCCAGGTATTCACTTGTTTACGATCACATCGAACGCCGCGGCCGATTTCATCGGCCAGAGTTTCCGCAGGAAACTCAAAGGTGTTCGATCTCATCGAACGCCAAGGCCGATTTCATCGGCCAGAGTTTCCGCAGGAAACTCAAAGGTGTTCGATCTCATCGAACACCCGCGGAGGGGGTGGGATTCGAACCCACGAAGAGGCGTCAACCCCTTACGGCATTTCGAGTGCCGCGCACTAGACCGGACTATGCGACCCCTCCAGATTCAGTTGTCGGCGACCGCAAAGGACCGCAAGAGTTTTCGCAGGAAACTCAAAGCAACTCGATCTCATCGAGTTGCCGGCTGATTTCTTCAGCCCCAGAGTTTCAGCGCAGCTGAAACTCACATGTGTCGGATTTCATCCGACACACCGCGGAGGGAGGGGGATTTGAACCCCCGAGGGGGCGTAAACCCCCAACGGCATTTCCAGTGCCGCGCACTAGGCCAGACTATGCGATCCCTCCGGATCAGCGGTTTGTGCCGAACCTTCCCAGAGGTCGGTTTGGCGTAGGAACCGCCCGGACTTCACCCGGGCAGCAAACACAAGGATAATGCGACCACGTGACTGAGCCTATTTCTAAATCATCATACGACGAAGCAATGCGGGCGGCTATGGGCCAGGCCCGGCTGGCCATCGACCACGACGACGCCCCGATCGGTGCCGTGCTCCTCGACGCAAACGGCGATGTCGTCGCCGCCGACCACAATCGCCGCGAGGTACTCAACGACCCCACAGCCCACGCCGAAATCCTGGTCCTGTCGAGCCGGGCCAGGGAGATCGAAAGTTGGCGGCTCGGCGGTCACACCCTGGTTGTCACTCTCGAGCCCTGTGCGATGTGCGCCGGGGCGTCGGTGCTCGCCCGGGTCGATCGCATCGTTTACGGGGCGGCAGACCTCAAGGCCGGAGCGGTGTGGTCGCTGTACAACATCCCCCAGGACCGCCGGCTCAACCACCGGGTCGAGGTGGTCGACGAGGTCCTCGGAGCGGAATGCGCCAGCCTCCTGTCGGGATACTTTGACGCGCTGCGTCAGCCCTGAGACCCGGGGACCGTCGTCATCGCCCCTGAAGCGATCATTCGCTTGTCCCAGAGCGAATAGACCACTCCACCGATCAGCAGGAACCCGCCCATCGCACTGAAGGCGACTGCGTAGGAGAACCCCTCGATGAGCAGGCCGACGAGCGGAGCGAAGACGAGGAGGGCGACGTCGAAGATCGAAGTGAAAATAGACAGGGCCGAACCTCGCTCCGAGACCCTTGCCCGATATATCACCGAACTCGAGAGAACGGGGAACACCGCACCGTGCGCCATACCCCCCAGGGCGGCAGCAATGGCAAACAGAGGAACAGCCTGCGCCAGGGCGAGCACAATCAGGCTGAGCCCGTAGGAGACTATCGCGAGCAGGACCAGCGGACGCTGGGGAATGCGGTCATAAGACCGCCCTCCGACGATCCGGGTCACGGCAGCGGCAAGACCGTAAATCCCGAAGAACAACCCGGCGGACCCCAGCTGCCGATCATCCACGAACGTCCTGGTGAATGTGAACAACGTTTCCAGGCCGGCGGCGAAGCTGAGAGTGATCCACCACACCGGCAACAGGTTTCTCTGGGCCAACGCGTTGAAGAAGCCACGGCGCGGCCCGGGCCCGCGAATCGCCAACAGCGGGAAAGTCCAAACCAGGCCCCAGGAGGCGAATCCGACAAGGGAAGAGGCGGCGAACAATCCGTCGAAGCCAAAACTATCGATGAGCACGTCACCGAGGACCCCGCCGAGGGCAATCGGGAGCAGGCCGGACAAACCGAAGATGGCAAAGCCCTGGGTACGCCGTGCCTCCGGAATTGCATCGGCGGCGTAAGTGAGCATCGCTGTAAACAGACCGATCTGCAGCACCCGCTGGGCGAGAAAGAGCACCCAGAGCAGGGGTCCCCACGCCGAGGTGAGGATGAAGGCGAGAATGAACCCAGCATTGAGGGCGCCGGCGAAGAGCAGGACCGTTCTGCGGTGGGTGAGGTCGAGCAGCTTGCCGAAAGCGGGACGGAGCAGAAGGGCGCTGACCGCACCGACGGCGTAGAGGACGCCGAAGGTTCCTTCGCTGACCCCGAGCCCGTCGAGATATCCGGGGAAGTGGACCATCAAGACGAAGCTGAGCTCCTGGAGTATCGCGGCTAGAAACAGCCGGGGAAAGGTGGGTCCGAACGAAGCCAGCATCGACAGGGGACACTAACTGAAGCAGAAACCCCCAAATCCAACGTTCTGTGTCGATTTGGTCAACCCCGCTGTGTCCGAAATCGACACAGAAGAAAAACGCCAGAACACCCGAATGGTTCTGTGTCGATCGGGTCAACGGCGCCGTATGCGAAATCGACACAGAAGGGTGGTTAAGACCGTGCCCCCGTCTTCGAAACGGAATGGTCACCGTTGACATCGGGCGCCAACTCAGGTCAGGTGACCCTGCGGCACCCGGAACGATCCACTTAGAGCTGCTTCCTTCCGGACCTGACCCGGTTTGTGGGGCTCCGCCGCGCAGGACCCGACCATCAACATCGCATACCCGACATCAGGGCGAAACGCCCCGATGCCACCCATCCCTCGGACGGGGAACTCGGCTCCGCATGAAGAGGACTTCGGATTCAGGGCACCCCTAACGCCCCACCTAGCACGATCAACCGCAAGAGTACCGAACCCCGGGAGGTACCGGCTCTTGGGTTCAGGGAACGGGTTTGCACAATCTCACCCCGTAGACGAAACCGAAAAGGCCCATGCGCCACACCTCGTCGACTTCAAGCCCGTGTCCCGAGAAGAGGACCTCAGGCGGGGGAAGCGAGTCGAGGGAGCGGTGCAGATACCAGTACTCGCGTGGTGCTCTGGCAAAGACCAGCCCCACCAGGGGCAGAATCAGAGCGGTGCCCGCTCGGTGGGCGAGGCGCAGGATCGGTCTCTTCGGCCGCGTTAGGTCGACCACCACGGCGGTGTTCCCCGGACGGAGCACCCGGTTGATCTCGCGAAGAGTCTCGGGGACCGAGGTCAGATTCCGGAAGACAAACCCGCTGAACACTCCGTCGACGCTGTCTCCGGCCAGGGGAATCCGCTCTCCTACGGCGACGACCCGGTCCCGCACCGGGCTCAAGGCCAGCATCTCGATCACAGGGTCGAGGCCGATGACTTCACGCTCGGCGAAGTCGGTGGCTCCGGTCCCGCTTCCCAGATCGAGTACGAGGCCCGGGGCCAACATGTCGACGCCGCGACGACGCCACTTCTTCTCCTGGCCAAATGAGAGGATCCGGTTGATCAGGTCGTAGCGGGACGCGATCTTCGCAAAGATCGGGTCGGAGACATCGCTCACGCTCTGATCGAGTCGAACCCGGTGTATCGGCGGAGGGCCTCGGGCACTGTCACCGATCCGTCAGGCTGCTGATGGTTCTCGAGGATGGCGAGGATGGTTCGTCCCACCGCACATGCGGTGCCGTTGAGTGTGTGCAACACGTGATTGCCGTCCTCACGCCTGACCCGGATCTTGAGACGACGCGCCTGATAGTCAGTCGTGTTGGAACAGGAGGTGATCTCCCGGTAGTTCTGCTCGCCGGGGAACCAGGCCTCGATATCGAACTTCTTCACAGCAGAGGCTCCGAGGTCGCCGGCGGCGACGTTGACCACCCGGTACGGGATGTCGAGCTCCCTGACGAGCTGTTCTTCGACCTCGAGAAGCCGCTCGTGTTCGGAAGCCGACAGTTCGGGATCGGTGAACACAAACATCTCCACCTTGTCGAACTGGTGCACCCGGAAGATTCCAGCCGTGTCCTTGCCGTAGGTTCCCGCCTCGCGACGAAAACAAGTCGAGAAGCCGGCATACCTGATCGGTAGTTCCTCGGCTTCGAGAATCTCATCGCCATGGTAGGCAGCCATAGGGACTTCGGAGGTGCCCACGAGGAACAACTCGTCTTTGGGTATCTCGTAGACCTGCTCCCGGGCCTCCGGGAAGAAGCCGGTTCCCTCCAGGGCGTGCTCGCGCACGAGAACCGGGGGCACCATCGGAGTGAACCCGGCCTCGACGAGATGATCCATGGCCCAGCGGACGAGACTGAACTCGAGCATTGCGCCTTGGCCCTTCAGGAAACCGAAACGGCTTCCTGAAACCTTCGCCCCGCGCACCGTGTCGATTATGCCGAGCGCCTCCCCGATGGCGGCGTGGTCCGGCCCCTTCCCGGCGGGTTCACCGACCCTCCTGATCTCGAGGTTGTCGACATCCGTGAACCCGTCGGCGGCGTCGGCGGACACCAGATTCGGCACCTCGAGCAGCCGCTGCTCGAGGTCAGCGGCGAGGTGATCGACCCGGGCGCTCTCCTCTTTCACCTTCCGGGCGAGCTCAGCGACGGCGGCAATTGCAGCCTCTTTCGCCTCTCCTTCGAGCGAGGCGATTTCGCGACCCGCATCCTTCTGTTCTGCGCGTAAGGACTCGGCCTGCTGGCGAGCTGACCTGACCGCCTCCTCGAGTGAGATGAGAGAGTCGAGGTGGAAGTTGGAACCACGCCGTCGCAAGGAATCGCGGATCATGTCTGGGTCTTCTCTGAGGAGCCTGGGATCAATCATTGGGCAGCGATAGTAACTGGGGGCGGCGCGATCCCGATCCCGAGGCCCTACTCCGTATTGACCCTGAACGTCACCTGGATGATGTTGTCCTCGAAGTTGGCATCGATGTCGGAGACGACGATCTCGACCCTCACCTCATAGGTCTCCCCGGGAACGAGAGGGATAGCTTCGAACGTGACAGTCGTCTGGGCTCCGGGCTCGAGCGGTGGCACCATGTCGGTGATTTCGACTGGCTCGGCAGCACCGGAGAAGGTGAGCACGATCTGCTCTTCGACCGAACCCAGATTGCCGGTGTTGGAGACTACGGCCGAGAAGGTCGCCTCTTCGGTCGCCGGCATGATTACCAACCCGTCAGGGTTGAGCTGCCATTCGGGCGAAGCGACGAGTTGGGAGACCCCGAGCCCTGGGCGGAGTGCGAGACCGTTGGTCGAACTCCGGGCCGCCAGCGAATACGAAACGGCAAGTGTTACCGCCGGGCCCTCCCCGGGAGCTAGCGCGACAGCGCGGAAGGGCGCTACCGGGTCGGGCACATCGGCCCGGCCGATCTCGACAAGCAGGTCGGCGAACAATCTGTCGCCCGATCGCATGCTGACGATCGAATTTGCGACCATATCTACTGATGCCGGGTCACCCGGGTTGTCGGCGGCGGCGAGAACCCCTTCGCCGAAGTTTGTCGCACCTGAATTCCATGCTCTAAGCGCGAGTCGGTAGAGCGATCGGACGGCGAACAATTCGGTCGACGGAGGATCCTGGTCGGCAAACTCCATTGCCTCGGCCAGGTCGGAGCGGAGGTCGCCGATCACGACCTCGAGTTCAGGACGGTCGATCGTACTCAATCTGGTCGCGACATCTTGCAGCGATTCGCCGCCCAGCGCTATCGCCTCGACCTGAGCCGACATCTGGTTGAGGTACTCGATCTCGGCACGGGCGTCGCCTCCAGTGCCGGAGGCCGACAGCGCGATCAGTGCAACTGCGACCAACAGGACCGGGACCATCCAACGCCAGGCACGCCGACGTCGCCGGGGTGGGTCGAAAACCATGGTGTGAGCGTATACGGGCGCAAGAACGGAGGCGGAACCGGAGACTGCGAAGACCGGGGCATTCTAGCGGGGAGACCAGATCCCGGCCCCTGTCTCAGAGGAGTGCAACGTGCCAAAACTCTGCGGCTGCCCGATCCCGGGGCTTTCCGGTTCCGGAGGAACACTGGTGGTCGTTGTGGTCGTGGGCGGCTCAGTAGTCGTAGTGGTCGTGGGCGGCTCAGTAGTCGTGGTGGTCGTGGGCGGCTCAGTAGTCGTGGTGGTCGACGGCGCAGTGGTGGTGGTTGTTGTCGGCTGCGTCGTTGTAGGCGTTGTCGAGGTCGACGAACCGGGCTGCGTTGTGGTTGGCGAGGGGCGGGTCGTCGACGTCGAGGGTGATGTTGTGGTGGATACCCCGACCACAACTGTGGTCGGCGGTGACGGCGGAGGGAAGGTGGGGACGGGCGAGAATCGTGGCGGGGCTGTTGTCGTGGTCGTTGCGGGCAGGAAGGGCCCACCGAGAGTCGTCGTGGTGACCTCGGCTGCCACCGCGACGACAGCCACGGTGGTCGTCGTCTCCAGAAGACCAAGGCCCAGGCCTGCTCTTGCAGGCTCTCGAGCAACCTGGTTGTCCGGTGTCGCCGCGTCCGCGAGCCAACCTATCCCGGATACGACCGCGAATATGAGCCCTCCAGCAAGGGCGATGATCACGATACCGGCCACAGCACTGGTCCCAAGAAACTTGATTCGGTTTGAGACGCCGGGTTCCGCGTGGCCTTGATGGGCGAGGCGATCGGCAACCCGCCGCGCAAGATCATCCGGATCGATCCGGCCGGGGTGTCCACTCGGAGAAGTCAACCGTCAAATGCCTTTCTCCTCCCGACGCGCCCGATCAACAGGATCGTCGGTGGACAATGAAATAGCAAGGAGGAAATCCCTGTTTCTCCGACAAAAGCCCTGGACAACGACCCGCCCGTCATCAGCGCAGCTGATACAGGACCGTGTTGCCCACCTTTCCCACGACGATCACAGCCCCCAGGGTCCGCAGGCAGTAGGCGATCTGCTGCCCGGTGCGCTGTGGCCGTCCTAATCGCGCCGCCAGATCGGCGGTCGTGAATTCGTCGGGAAGTCCCGACGGGAGAAGTTCGGTCAGGTCGTCGATATCGGTGAGCAGGGACGTGTCGACCACATCAACCAGGCGGCGCTCGAGAACGGTCCAGCCTTTGCGGCGCCAGGCTCGATCCGGAGTGTGGTTCCGGTACTGCTCCTCGACGGTCATCAGCACCTCCACCTCGAGGCCGGGGTGGGCCATCGACCCGGGGAAGCTGACCAACTCCGAGAAGACGTCGGTTGGCGCACCATGTCGGGGGGATCGGCGCCGGCTAAGAATGGTGCCGTCGTTATCGACCTTCACGATCCACCGATCGACGGGTATCGGATGAACGATCCGCACCCGATGTCCCGCATCGAGAAGCGAAAGCACTTTCCGCTTCATCGAGGAGAACCCGCTGGTCTGGATTTCGATGAGCAGGTCACCCCGGACGAGGTCGATCACGAAGCCTTCGACCGGGCACTCGACCCGGTCGCCGGGGAGCGCGTACCAATCTTTGAGTGAGGCGTGGAGCGGCTTCTCGCGAAGGGTCCCGATCCGAGGTGCAACATCAGACACCCACCGATCGTAGGGACGGAGCGACGCTGACCGTTCAACACCGCAAGGAGTCGGTCGGTGTCGGTGTCGGGTCGTTCGGCCCGCAGATAGCCGCCGACCGTTCCGAACCAGCGGGCCGAAATCGGAATCCTCCGTTGGTGACCACCCTTGCCCTCAACAATGAACACCTGGCGATGGGCCCCATCTAGGTCACCGAGCCGAGACCGAGGACCTCACAACGACGGAGACCACCGAAGATCATCGCCTCGAACATCGCCCGATCCCGCAACGTTCGACACGCCGCCAACAGTGCGTCGACCGCGGCTGGTTCGGCCACCCGGAGCAGGGTTCGTGGGGCAGCTGGACATCGTCACCACCAGCATCAAGTAGGCCCACTACTTCGCATGCAACGAGATCTGGGCCGATAACCCCAATCAGCCGCTCGGCAGCGCAGTGGTTTCGGCTGGGCAGAGAGACGACGGACCTTGGGCCGGAGACCCTCCTCCCCATAGACTTTGCCCTCTTATCAGGGCGGTCATGCCGCGGGCTCCACAAGTGTGGCTTTAAGGTCGTCGCCCGGTCAGAGATGCGCCATGTGGCCCTTGTCTTCACTCTGGCACTCGCGGGACACGAGGAGAAGGGCTACCCCCAGCCCTGGGCGCTTCTGGACGTCGTCGGCTTCGCGATTGGCGCCACGGCTCGGTGCCGCCGAGTCTTCAACTCGCTCCAACTGCGCAATCATCAGCCACCAGGATGAGAGCTCTCTCATGTCGCCCTCATCGGTATCTCATCTCCGGCAAGGAGACTCGCCCGCAAGCAGGCAATGAAATGTGCCGTAGAGTGACCCAGGAATCACCCATCCCGTCGATGGGTAACTCCGCCCAGGGGCAATGCCTAGGGGTACCCGGTGGAAAGGGCCATGCTTAGTGGTACTAGGCGGAAAGGGCGATGCTTAGTGGTACTCGGTGGAAAGAAGGTCGCTGTGATCGAAGAGCCTGACGACGTACTCATTGGCAGGTGTCGGCGGGGCGATCGCGATGCATGGCTGCAGATCGTGGAACGCTACCAGCGACTTGTATATTCGATCCCCCTCAGCTACCGGCTGTCGCCAGCGGACGCTGCCGACATCGCCCAGTTGACTTTCACCATCCTCATCGAAAGCCTTGACCGGCTGGAGGAAGGGAGTCGTCTTGGGCCCTGGCTGGCCACAGTGGCGAGGAGGCACACCTGGCGGCTGATTGAAAGGTCCCGGCGGGAAACGGTTGGCGCCGACGACGACCTGGCAAGCTCCTTCGAATTGGAGGCTGTCGGCAACCCACAAGAGCGGTGGGAGAGGATGATCTGGCTGGACTCGGGCCTCTCCCGGCTCAGCGAGCCGTGCAGGATGTTGCTCCAGCTCCTCTACTTCTCGCCGGAGGAGCCATCCTATCAGCAGGTGGCCGACCGGTTGGGGTTGGCGGTCGGGAGCATTGGGCCGACCCGGGCGCGCTGCCTGGACCGATTGCGCCGCCTCCTCGGAGAGGAATAGCTGTGTTGACGAATCTTATGTATCTCCACGGGCGGGGCGGCGCATTGTTACCACAAGCAAGGAGACCTACCTAGTGGTGAGATCAAAGTTCGACTTGGAGCTGGTGCTTGACTGGTTGGAAGGGAAGCTCGATCGGGATACGGCTGACAGAGTGAGAGCGCTGGTGGAGGAAGCTGATCCCGGCCAGCGCCAAACCGTCGACTGGCTGCGATCCTTCCTCAACGGCGCCCGCGGGGTGGTGCTCCAGGACCCGCCACGGTCGGTTACCGACGCTGTCCTTACCCAGCTCGGGGAGCCCGGCCGACTGAGGTGGCCCGGCTTGATTGAACGGATCCGGGCCGCTCTCACCTTTGACAGCCGCCTCCACCTTCTGGCTGCTGGCACGCGAGAGGCGGGCCTGCTCGACCCGACCTACCACCTGGTCTTCTCCGCCCAGGAGACCGACATCGCCCTAGATGTGCACGCCACCACCTCCGGCTCCGTCGTCGACTTGGAAGGGCAAGTGCTCACGGCCACCGAAGCCGGGGAATGGATCCTGGTCCAGTTAGTAGACGACCAGGGCAAGGAGGCGGGGTTGGCGGCGATAGACCAGTTTAGCCAGTTCTCTTTGCCCGGAATCTCCCGGGCACGCTACGAGCTGGTTATCACCGGCCCGCGCCGGGAGATCGTCGTCGGCCCAGCGGACCTGTAGGGAACCAATGACAACAGCCGATCGGCTCATGACCACCCTCCTAGCCACCGCATCACCCGAGAGCCAATTGGAGGCTGCTCGCGGGGCGGGTCTCCTCGACCAGAGCGGGGTGGAGGAACTGCTGGCGACCGTCGCCGAGCGTATGAGCGCTGACCTAGGCGAGGCCGGCAGGGCTGCCCGGGTGGCTGCTTTCATGGCCGAGGTGATCGGCTGGGAAGCAGGGGTGGCGCAGGCGCTTTACCTGGAGGCACAAGTCCTGGCGATGGGGGGCGACCTCCCCGGCGCCGGCCAACTGATCAGCCAAAGCCGGGAGGGGTTCGTACGCCTTGGGATGGAGCTGGAGGCGCTCCGCACCAACCTGGGGCTGATCCACATCCAGAACGAACTGGGGGAACACGAGGAGGCGCTGGAGACCGCCGCCAGCGTGCTCGCCGCCCTCGATCAGAACGATGACCTGGCGCTACTTCCTCAAGCCCAGCTGACCACCGGTCTCGCTCACCAGAACCGGGCTGCTTGCCTGATCAGTATGGGCCGATACCAGGAGGCGGCCTCCGCATTATCCCGAGCCGGTGCGGTCTTTCGCAGACTGGGGGCGGACGACCGCCTGGCTGAGGTGGCGAACAACCAAGCGATCGTCCTCCACCATCTCGGCCGACCCGACCTGGCGCTTTCGGAGTTGCAGGTAGCAGCTGACTATTTCGACCAGGTGGGAGCACGGCGAAGCCACGCCCAAGCCGTGGCCAATCTGGGGGAGGCGCATATGGCGCTCGGCAACTACAGCCAGGGACTTTCCGCCTTCCAGCGAGCCGATCGGGTCTTCACCGCGCTTGGGGCGGACACCGACCGGCATCTGTTGTTCATCGATGCCGGGGACGGCTACCTGTCCCTCAATCTGTACCCGGAAGCTTTGGATGCCTACCGGCGGGCCGGCGACTACTTCACGCAAGCCGGAATGACCGCCCACCGTGCCCGGGCGCTGCTGGGAATGGGCCATGCTCTCCTCGGCGAGGACAACAGCGAGGAGGCCTACGTCTCCCTGACCGAGGCTGGCCAGCTGTTCGAGGAGGCGGGCAACTCTCCCCTGCTGGCTGCTGTTCTCCTCGAGCTGGCCAACCTGGCCCAGCGCAACGGAGACCGGAAGGGAGCACTGGCCGATGCACAGCAGGCGCTCTCGCTCGTCGACCCCGAGGGCGCCCCCCTAGAGTGTGTCTACGCCCATCTTCGTCTCGCCGACCTGCTAGATCCGGAGGCGGCCCAGAGCCACCTACTCGAGGCTCGACACCTAGTCGAGAGCCTCCCCTTGCCCCCCCTGAAGTATCGGTTGCACCAAAGGATAGGCCGCCTCCGACTTGTCCAGGGAAAGCCGGAGGAGGCCCGGCAAGAGTTGGAGCAGGCAGTAGCCATCGCCGAGCGGCTCCGGCCCGGCCTCTCCCACGAGCGGCTCCGCACCTCCTTTGCGGGTGACAAAACCGCCGCTTACGAGGACCTGATCAGCCTCCACCTCGCCTCCGACACCGACATGGGGCGCCAGCACGCATTCGACCTGACCGAACGGGCCCGGTCTCGTACCCTGGTCGACCTCCTTCTCAACCCGGCCGTTTCCCCAACCTCAATCGACCCTCCTGAGCTGGCCCAACTGAGGGTCGAGCTCGATGCTCTATACAACCAGGCCCAATCCGGGAGCGGTGACCGCCGCCGCCTGCTTAGCCCTGCCCGCCTCCGGCAGCGGGCTGTTGAACTCGAAAGAGAGATCCGCCACCTAATGCTGCGTTCGGGCCTTACCGACGGGCCCCTCTCCGAGAGGGGCCCGTCACCGACCCTCGAGCCTACCGAAGGGACGGCTGTGGTCGCCTACTATCGGGTCGGTTCGGAGATCATGGCCTTCTGTCTCACACCCGACGGCTTGCACGTCGTTCGCTCACTGGTCACCACAGAGGACCTCGACCGCCAGCTCCGTCGCCTGCACAGTCAATGGAACCGCTTCCGCAGCGGCCTGGCCGAGCGGCACGCCGAGACACTGATCGACTCGGCTCGCCGCATCCTCTTCACCCTGTACCAGCAGTTAATCGAGCCGCTTCTGCCCAACCTCGACCCGGCGACTACCCGGCTGGTGATCGTTCCCCATGGCCCCTTGCACCGGCTTCCCTTCCACGCCCTTTTCGACGGACAGCGGTACATGATCGACCGTTACCAGTTGTCCTACGCTCCCAGCGCCTCCGTTTTCCAGATCTGCCGTCAGCGTCGTCCACAACGGCAGACGGGGTTGCTGGCGATGGCAGTTCCCGACCCTCGCATCCCAGGCTGCGCGACGGAGGCGGAGGCGGTGGTGGCAAGCATGGGCCCGGCTCGTTTGCTGATGGCCGAGGAGGCGACGAAGTCGGCCCTCGAATCGGAAGCCCCCGGAGCCACCCTGGTCCACTTTGCCTGCCATGGCCTTTTCCGCCATGAGAACCCGATGTTCTCAGCCCTCCGCATGGCCGACGGTTGGTTCACCGCCGCTGAGGCAAGCGGGCTCGGGCTCAAGGCGAGCCTGGTAACGCTCAGCGCGTGCGAGTCGGGGCGGACCCGGACGATGGGAGGAGACGAGCCCATTGGCCTCCCCCGAGCATTCCTCGCCGCCGGAGCAGGCGCGGTGGTGGCGAGCCTGTGGCTTGTGGAGGATGAGCTCACCTCCCAGCTGATGCCCCGCTTCTACGGGCTCTTGGCCGAGGGACTGACCGCCGCCGCCGCCCTCCGCCGGGCGCAACTGGAGTTCAAAGAAAAATACCCCCACCCCTACCGTTGGGCACCGTTCTCGCTGCTGGGAAATCCCGACTGGTCGTCGCCTAAGGAGACACAATGAAATCCCGGAGCACCAATCACTGGAGGGTCGTCGCTCTGCTGGCGGCGGCCGCTCTTTCGATGTCGAGCCTGCCAGCTTTCGCTGACCACCCCGAACCCGCCCATGCAGAAGATCAGGTCGTGGTCAAGCTCAAGCCAGGCGGTGTAACCACAATCGGCGAGATCAACGCCACCTGGGGCACTTCCACCCTGGATCTGGTGTTGGCCAGTCGCGGCATCTACCTTCTTCAGGTGGGTGAGGGTGTCGATCCGGCGACCCTGGCCGAAGACATGGGCACCGACGCTCGGCTCGAATACGCCGAACCGAACCTCCCCACCTATGGAACCGAGTTCCTGAGCCACTTCATCTACGCTTGGGGGGATCTGCTGGCAGCCGTCCCGTCGACCGACCCCTCCCAGTTCTCCAGCCAGTACGCCGTCGAGATGTTGGGGCTCAGCGACAACTTACCCACCGGTGCCGGGGTCACGGTGGCAGTTATCGACACCGGAGTGCAACTCACCCACCCACTCCTCCGGGATCGCATCACCTCGGCTCGTTACGATTTCGTCGACGACGACACCGATCCCGAAGATGTCGGCAACGGCCTCGACGACGACGGCGACGGGTTGGTCGACGAGGCGGTCGGGCACGGCACCCATGTCGCCAGCCTGGTCGCATTGGTGGCCCCCGACGCACAGATAATGCCGCTGCGGGTGCTCGACTCGGACGGCGGCGGGAACACCTTCGTCCTTGCCGAAGCGTTGGCTTTCGCAGCGGAGCATGGGGTTAGAGTGATCAACCTCAGTCTGGGCTCGGTCAACGACTCCGAGCTGATCGAAGACCTGATCGAGGAGCTGACCGAAGGCGGGGTGGTGGTTGTAGCCGCCGCGGGCAACAGCGATTCCGAACAGCCGCTATACCCGGCGGCGAGCGATGAAGACGTGTTGGCAGTGGCCGCCATCGGGCCCAACTACGAGAAGTCGCCATTCTCCAGCTACGGGAGTTGGGTTGACCTAGTCGCCCCCGGACAACAAGTGTATGGCGCCTATCCCCTCGACCGCTGGGCCTGGTGGGGAGGAACCTCCCTCTCGGCGGCGATGGTGAGCGGGCAGGCGGCTCTGCTGTTTAGCGTCGACTCCGACCTCGACACCGAAGAAGTCGGGTTCCTAATCAAATCGACGGCCGTCTCGGTCGACTCCTACAACCCAGATTACCCTGGCCTGCTCGGAGCGGGTGTGCCCGATCCAACGAGGAGCATCGAAGCGTTGCTGTCCGGGGCGTTGGAAGAACGCGATGACAACAACGACGACGACGAAGACGACGAAGACGACGACTAAACCCACTTCTCCCCTGCGCGGCAGCCGGGCCGGTGACCACTAGGCGCGTCATACCCTCCGATGGCCGCTCGTCGCCGACCCGCCTCTGCCCCAGGCATGGAAGGACGGTCCCGCGCGAAGTACACGTATTTGTCCCCCGCCGTTCGCGCATCTGTAACTGGAAGGCCGGACGACCCGAGTGACACCGGTTGGAGACACATGAGCAAAGACATCACGACATCGTCGCGGGACGGCGCCGGGTTGAGGCGGTTGCGATGGGCGACTGGGCGTCATCGACTGAGCACGCCAAGCCCATTAGTGAGGAATCGTCGGCGCAACCGCAGCTCCGGTGCCGCGGTGGCGGCAATTGCGATGGAGCGGAGACGCATCATGGCGACCCTCCACGATGATGTCGGACAGCACCTCTACCGGGTCCTTCATGGCCTGGAGGGGGCGGCTGCCCGTCTCGACGAGGGTGAGGTTCGCGAGGAGCTGCATCGTCTCGTTGAGGTGGTACGGCACATCGACACTGTCTTGCGTCGCGAGATGAACGGGCTTCGAGCCGCCGGCCGAGCGTCAGACCTCCGGCAGGAGTTGTCGTCGTTGGCGGCCACTACCACGAGGGAGACCGGCATCGAGATGGAGGTCAGGTGCGACATCGACGATCGCGATTTGCCTTTGGAGGCGATCGAGACCCTCGTGGCCACTGCCCGGGAGGCGATCATCAATGCCCGCAAGCACGCTCGACCGGGGAGGATCATGCTCGTCGTCCGCTTGGACGGGAGGGCGGTGCAGCTGGAAATCGAGAATGACGCGACCACAAAACACTCCGGGCCACCGGTGCCATCGTCAGGCCTCGGGTTGGCCCTCATACGCCAACGCCTGTCCGACCTGGGCGGGACACTGCGGGTGGCCCGGCTCCGCGACATGGGTACCCGGGTGGTTGCGACGATTCCTGTGGGTGGGTCGTGAAGGTGGGGGTTTTCGATGATCACGCCGTGGTTCGGGAGGGCGTGAGATGGATGCTCTCCGACCTCGAGGGCGTCGAGATCGTGAGCGAAGCAGAGGACGCTCCCGGGGCCATCGCTGCGCTTCGCACGGGCGAACTGGACGTGGCGTTTCTCGACCTGCGGATGGGTGGCACCTCGGGTTTCGATGTCCTCGAGGTCGTCGGCCGGGAGCCGGTGGCCACATCGGTCATCGTGTGGTCCATGCATGATGAGCCGGCGCACGTGCGCCGGGCGATGGCGTCGGGCGCCGGCGGGTACCTCCTCAAGAGCTCCGGACGGGAGCAGGTTGTCGATGCTCTGGAGTCGGTTGGCCGGGGTGATTTCTATCTCGACCCCGGTGTAGTCATGCCTCCCGATCCCACCAACGTGTCACTGACGGTAGAGGATCGGGAGATCCTCGAGTTGATGGCCGTGGGGCTCGATGCCTCCGCCATCGCCGCTCGTCTCGGACGATCCGAGACCGGGATTCACCGAGCACGGGACGGGCTTTGTTCCCGCTGGGACGTCTCCACCGGTTCGGAATTGGTGGCTCTTGCCATCCGTGCCGGTGTCGTGCGATGACCGCCCCTTCGTCCTTCCCCCCAAATGGGCGTATCGCCCCATCGATCGAGGGGATGAGCGCTCCAGGCCGACCCCCGTACGTTGGTCGGGCAATGGAACGTGTCCTCATCTACTCGCATGACACCTACGGGCTCGGTCACCTACGTCGCTGCATGCGCATCGCGACTGCGATGACCGGGTCGGGTGCCGCCCGCCACGTCCTGATCGCCTCCGGATCGCCCCAGGCGGGCTCGTTCGCCATGCCCCCGGGCGTCGACATCGTGAAGATGCCGGCGGTCACCAAGGACGACGGTGGGGGCTACCGGTCCCGGACGCTTGGGATCGGACTTGACGACCTGGCGGCGGTGCGCGCCCACCTGGTGGTGGCGGCAGTGGAGTCGTTCCAGCCGGACGCGGTGCTGATCGATCACTCGCCCGTAGGCATGCACCGTGAACTGCTGCCGCTGTTCGAGTCGCTCGGGTCGCTCCGTCGCCGTCCTGCTCTGGTGCTCGGGATGCGGGAGATCGTTGACGCCGTCGACTTGGTCGAGCTCGAGTGGGCGCGCAGCGGTGCCTGGCACCATTTGGAGAACACCTACGACGGTGTCCTGATCTACGGCGATGCGGTGATCACCACCACGGCCGCCGAGCTCGGCCTGGCGGGCCGCCTCCTGATCCCGGTCCACCACGTCGGATATGTCGCCCCGGCTCCGGTCGACGTTGCCAAGACGCATCGCCGGGTGCCTTCGGTGGTGGTGACGACCGGTGGTGGGGGCGACGGTGTGCCGGTTCTCGAGACATACCTCGACTTCCTGGGATCATCCCCCCTAGCCAACCGGGTCCGATCGGTGCTCGTGACCGGACCGTTCGCCGACGGTGGCCCGGTGGCGTCGATAGTCGATCGCATCGTCCGCCTGTCGAAGCCGGTCGAGATCGTCCGGTTCTCGAACCAGCTCGACACGGTGTTGGCCACCTGCGATGGCGCCGTCACCATGGCGGGGTACAACACCGTGGCCGAGATGCTGGCGCACCGGGTACCCGGCCTGCTCGTGCCGCGGCGGACACCCAGAGTGGAGCAATGGTTGCGGGCAACCCGGCTCGCATCCGTTGCATCCTTCACGCCGGTCGCGGCCGACGAGCTGACCATCGATCATCTCGCCGCCTTCGTGGAGGGAGTCCTGGACTCCCGCCTCGCCCGTGACCATCAGCTCGACCTCGGCGGCGCGCGCGCCACGGGGTTCGCCCTGCGTCGCATCGTCGACGCAGTCGGGAACATCAGGGAGATCGCATGACCAAGGTGCTTTATGTGTTGAAGCGGTTCCCTCGCCTGAGTGAGACCTTCATTCTCGACGAGCTGCTTCGGCTCGAATCTGCCGGTATCGAGGTGGCGGTCGATTCGCTCAAGGCCCCGGAGGGTCAACCCACACACCCCGACCTCGCCAGTCTGAAAGCCGAGGTCCGCTACCTCCCCGGGGAAGAGGTCGGCACGCATGCGCTCATGGTGGCCCGCCGTGCCCTCGACGGCGACTTCAGCGGCATTCACGCCCATTTCGCCACGTCGGCCACCGCGGTCGCCGTGGCCGCCGGCGCCATTGCCGGACTGCCCGTGACCGCCACCTTCCACGCCAAGGACATCTTCCACGAGCAGTACGCACCCGGCCTCCCCGACCGAGTCTCCGGTGTCACGGCGGTCGTGACGGTGTCGGAGTACAACGCAGCCCACCTCGCCAGGGTCCTGCCCGGGACGCCGGTCAAGGTGATCTACAACGGCGTCGGGGCGGTCCCCCACGTACGCGCCAACCCGGCGGGGCCGGTTCTGGCCGTCGCCCGACTCGTTCCCAAGAAGGGGCTCGATCTGCTGGTCCGGGCGACAGCACTACTGGCGGCCCTGGGTCGCGAGATCCCCGTCGTGATCGTGGGTGACGGGCCGCTCCGGGGCGAGTTGGAAAAGCTCGCAGTCGAACTCGGCGTGTGCGAGCTCGTCGCATTCACCGGCGCTCTCACCCGTCCAGATGTGGATGCGGCCTACGCCGCCGCTTCCATGTTCGTGCTGCCCTGCCGGATCGATCCGGATGGCGATCGGGACGGGATGCCAACAGTGCTCGGCGAGGCCATGCGCCGGGGTCTGCCGGTGATCAGCACCGACATCATCGGAATCCCGGAACTGGTGCGACCCGGTGAGACGGGTGTTCTGGTGGATCCGGAGAGTCCGGCGTCATTGGCCGCTGCCATCGCGGCGTTGCTCGACGATCCGGTGGGCGCCGCCGAGCTGGCTCGGAAAGGAGCGGCGCACGCAGCCGCGCTCCTCGATCCCGCCGCCGCCACCCTCGCTCTCGTGCGGCTTTTCGAGGAGGTCGGGGGACGATGAGAATTCTCCAGGTCTGCGCCGACAAAGGTGTTCCGCCCGGCGGAACCAAGGGGGCTTCGGCCCATCTCCGCCACGTCGCCGCTGCGCTCACTGCGCGGGGACACCGCGTGCGGACCGTGGCTCGGCGTGCCGCCGAGGGCCACAACCCGCATCCGGTCCCGGTGGATGTCCTGGCCGGCGAAGAGTCGCTGGTCGACTCCATCTCCGCTCTCGGAGGGGCCGACCTCATCTATGAGCGGTACTCGTTGGGTCACCTCGCTGGGTTGCAGATGGCGTCCCGGATCGGGGTGCCGTTCGTGCTCGAGGTGAACGCTCCACTCGTACTCGAGGCCGCGGCCCATCGGGCGGCGGCGATCGACACAGTCGAGGTCGAGGCCGAACGGCGTCTCTTCGCCGAGGCAGACGTCGTGATGGCCGTCTCGACCGCCCTGGCGGACCACGTCGCCTCTGTGCGCGGTCACCGTGACGGGGTTCTGGTGACGCCCAATGGCGCCGATCCGCATGGGTTCCCCACCGCCGCCCACCACCGGGGACAGCCCCAACTCGTGTTCCTGGGCCATCCCAAGCCCTGGCACGGCGCAGACCGATTGCCCCTGATCGCAGCAAGCCTGCGTCGGCGGTTTCCCGCCATCGAGGTCCTGGTGGTGGGCGGCGGACCGGGGATCGAACCGATCATGGCCCGGGCCGCCGCCCTCGACGTCGCCGATGCCTTTCGGATCACGGGTCCCGTCGCTGACGGTGCCATCGCCGGACACCTGGCGGGGGGTTCGGTGGGTTTGGCGCCGTACCCGTCCTCGGACTTCTTCTACTTCTCGCCTCTCAAGGTGGTCGAGTACATGATGGCGGGCCTTCCGGTAGTCACCACCGATGTCGGCGATGTGGCCACCACCGTCGGGTCGGGTGGGATCGTGGTGCCGCCCGACGATGTCGAAGAGCTGACCGCGGCGTGCGCTTACCTGCTCGACCGGCCCGTCCTCCGCAGGCACATGGGCCGGTCGTCCCGGAGCCGCGCGTTCCGTGATCACACCTGGGACGGGGTGGCGGCGGCCGTGGAGCGGTCGGTCCTGCGGGTGGGTGCGGCATGAGTCGACGATTCGACCGAACCGTCTTCCGGAGAGCTCTCGATGCCTTCGGGCCCGCCTTCGACGGTCAGCGTGGTAAAGCAGGTGTCGCGGTGGGTTCCACCCTGACTTCGACCCTCCTGGACCTCGCCAGGCCGTGGCCGGCCGCCCTGGTGATCGACCGGATCCTCACCTCCACGACACCGGCCGATCGCACCGACCTCATGTTGATCCTGGCGGCGGCTGTTGCCACCGGGATGATCTCGCTGGTGGTCGGTCAGCTGAACTTCATCGCTGCCGTCAAGGCGGCCGAGGTGGGGAGGACAGCCACCACCCGGGTGCGGAAGATGCTCTTCGAGCATCTCAACCGGTTGGCGCTGCCGTTTCACAGCTCGTCGAAGACCGGAGATCTGCTCGTCAGGCTGACCGGGGACGTGGCACTCATCCGGGATCTGATGTTCACCAGCTGGCTGAGCCTGCTGGATTTCACGCTGCAGATCGTCGGGCTGGTGGTCATCATGGTGCTGCTCGACCCGCCGGTCATCCTCGTCCTCATCGCGCCGTTCGTCTACATGTGGATCCAAGGTCGGCGCTCTGCCGGTGAACTGCGCAAAGCGGTGCGCCTCCAGCGCAAGAACCAGGGCGCCTCGGCCGCCATGGCGGCGGAGAGCCTCGCCCAGATCAGGGTGATCAAAGCCTACGGTGCCGAGAATCTGGCGGTCGACACCTTCGACTCGTCCTCGATCCGCGAGGAGGGAGAAGGCTTCAAGGCAGCCCGGATCGCGGCGGGGATCGAGCGGCGGATGGAGATCGTGGGTGGCGTCGGCTCGGGCCTCGTCCTGCTGGTGGCAGCGCTGCGGACGGTGTCGGGCGCCATCACGGTCGGTGACTTGGTGGTGCTCGTGTCGTACGGCAAGTCCCTCTTCAAGCCTCTGCGGAAGATCTCCACCGAGGTGACACGCCTGGCCAAGGCATCCGCCGTCACAGAGCGAATCCTCGAGGTGCTCGACGTGGAGCCGGAGGATCACATGGCGGGCGTCGACGCCAGTCGTTTCGGTGGCGAGATCTCCTTCCACAAAGTGACGTTCGGGTACAAGAACGGCCGTCGTGTGCTCGAGGAGGCCGACCTGTTCATCCCGTCCGGCTGGCTGGTGGCCCTCGTCGGTGGCAACGGCCAGGGTAAGTCGACATCGCTGTCGCTCGTCCTTCGACTCTTCGAGCCGGAGTCGGGCGTATTGACGATCGACGGTCGTCCGATCGGCGAGTTCCGGCTCGACTCCTATCGCAAACGCATGGCCTACGTCCCCCAGGATCTGCGGCTCTTCTCGGGCTCCATAGCCGACAACATCCGCTTCGGTCGCCCCGAGGCGTCCGACGAGGAGATCCGGTACGCCATCACCCAGGCCCATTTCGACCAGGTCGTCGACCGCCTCGAAGACGGGATCGACACCCAACTCGCCGAGGGTGGATCCACCTTGTCTGGAGGCGAGGCGCGACGGCTGATGTTGGCCAGGGCGGCCGTCCGCAATGCCGACGTCCTTCTCCTCGACGAACCGTTCGCCGGCCTGGACCCGGCGGCGCGTCCGGCGGTTGCCCGATCGATCCGGGGAATCTCCGACGGACGAACAACCCTCGTTGTGGCCCACGGCGACCTCGAAGATCTCGAGCCCGACATGATCGTCGAACTCAAGGACGGCAAACTGCGTCCCGTGATGGTCAAGCGAGCAGCTCATGGCTTGGCGGATCCGGCATGACCCGGGGCTGGAGTGTGCTCTATCCACACCGGCGGGTGCCGTGGGCCGCTCTCGCCGCCGATGGCGTTACGCCCGCCAGGTACCACCCCGACTCCGGCGTGGTCGAACGCGCCGACCCGTCCACCGACCCCGCACTTCCGGGGCTGGCGGCACTGCTACGTGGTCACACCCTGGTCTCGTATCGCCCGGGACGCAGGGCCGTGCTCGCGGGGACGAGGGCTGGTCGCCGGTGCTACGTGAAGGTCGTGCGCCCATCGAAGGCGGCCGAGCTGGCGTTCCGCCACGCCCTCATGGCCCAGGCCGCCTCGGCTGCGGGGTTGGACGTGCCCGACATCATCTCGGTCGAGCCGTCGACTGGCGTCGTGGTGATCTCGGCCCTCGACGGGCCTACCCTCCACTCCTCGTTGTGGTGGACCGAACCCGAGGCCCTCGCTCGGCTGGGTGCCGCGATTGCACGTCTGGCCGGCACTCCGGCTCCGGAGGGGCTGGTCCGGCGTGACGACGACGCCGCGTGGTGGCTGGACGCGGTGCGCCGATGGGATCCCGATGCCACCGCCGGGATGTTTGACCGCATCGAGGCGTTTGTGGCGGGTTCAGCGAGTGTTTCCCAAACAGCCCTGGTCCACGGGGACCTGCACGACAAGAACCTGATCGTCACAGGCACCGGCTTCGGGATCATCGATCTCGACTCTTCGGCGGCTGGTCCCGAGATCACCGATCTCGCTGGCCTCCTCTCGCACGTCGAGTTGCGGGCCGTGCAGACTGAAGTGGCGACTACCATGCGGGACAGGGTTTCGAGGTCGCTGGTACACGGATACAGCACGGTCCGACCCGTCGACTGCGCCGAGTTGGCATTTGCCGTGGGGCGGGAGTTAGCCCGTCTCGCCGCTGTGTACCGGTTCAGGCACCCAGGCGCCGAGCTTTGCGAGCGCCTGTTGACGCGGGCGGAGCGGATCGCGAGAGGACAGCTTCGATGATCGACGCCGATCCCGGGTTGATCGGGCTGAGCGAAGGCGTCAGGGAGGCACTGTCTCCCGGCGTCCTGACGCAGGTGTTCGCCTCGATCGGTCATGAGGCGACATCGGTCTCCTGCGAACGCTTGGTCGACACCGACAATGGCTACGTGGTAGATCTCCTCACCGGTCCGGGTGGGGCGACGGCCAGATTCATCGCCCAGTTCCTCCCGGTCGATGTCGATGAGCAGTCCAAGGTCATCACCGACAGGTTGCGCAAGCCGCGCCGGGGGCAGCTGGGGGGCGATGAGGACGGGGTGTGGGCAGTACCCGAACTGTCCATGGTGATGCGTCGGGCCGGACTCGATGAACGACTGCAGGGCCTCGATCTGTTGGCTGAACCGGAACGGGCGGTCGAGCCGTTGGGGGCGCATGTCGGTGTCGATACCACCGTCGACCTGCTCGCCCACCGGCTCGGGAAACGGGCGGTGCTCCGGGTCCGGGGCTCGGATGGGTCGGTCGTGATCAAGCTCGGGAAGCGGCGCAGCGACCTGCCGTCGATCGTGGCCGCGCTCGGTGAGCAGTTCCGCAGCAGCTCCCGCCAGGTGACACCCCACTACCTGGGATACCTCTCCGATCGCAACGCAACGGTGTGGGAGGATCTCGGACCACATGATGGTTCACAGTGGGGTCCACTCCCGGTCGACCAGTCGGAGGTCGCCGCAGTCGTCGAAAGTTTCCACCGGATGGTCCCGGTGCCCGGCATCTGGCGCCACGGGCCGGACACCGAGACCCAGATCGTCACGCGACACGCCGACCTCGTCGCACGAATCCGGCCCGATCTCGCCGCCACGGCGGTGCAGATCGGCGCAACGATCAGCGACCGGCTCGTCCGTCTTCCAGAGGCGCCATCGGTCCTGGTCCACCGTGACCTTCATCCCGGTCAGCTGGTGGCACTCGATCGTGGCCTGTTCATTATCGACCTCGACACCTGCTCGATCGGAGATCCGGCAATCGATGCCGGGAACCTGTCAGCACACCTGTTGGCCCGGGGCGACAGCAGCGCTGCCGCAGCCCTGGGGGGCGCCTTCCGGACCGTCGATCGGACATCACTCGCCGCCTGGCAGGACTCGGCGTCATTTCGGCTGACCTGTCAGCGGGTGCTCGTGGACCACTCGCTCGGCATGGAGTCGCCATGATCGATCCTGCCCTCCCGCGGTTCGAGGCAGCCTGGGACACCGGTACGATCGCCGCTGATCTGCCGGCGGTGCTGACGCTCGCACCCGGATGGGGGGTCGAACGAGTCGAGCTCGACAAGATCCGTCACCGGATGGGCGAACGCGGCATCGTGCAGTACCGCGCAATCGGCACCGATGGACTCGCCCGGGTGGAGTGGTGGGTGACGGCAACCGCACACGCCGACGGCAAGGCGGCCGGTGTCTCGGTCAAGTCGCGGCGGTTGGGCGTACACCCCCCGCAAGGTCTGGGTTCTGCGGCCGGCTATCACCCGGCCCTCGACATGGCGTTCTCGGCATTTCCCCTCGACCGCAGGCTCCCCGCCGCGGTTGCTCTCGGTACCGGCGCCGAATTCGCCGGGTTGGGCTTTGAGAAGATGATTCCGGTGCGGCATCGCGCCGGTCTCGGCGCCACATTGCGAATCCCGGCCAGCCGAGTCCCGGGCGGATTCCTCAAACTCCACCCCGAGGGTGGGGCGGTGGCATCGGCCCGAAGAGGGAGCCAAGTGGCCCGGGTGCTGCCGCCCTCGGTCGGAGCGGCCATCCCCAGGCTGGTGCCGGACCTCGACGAAGCGACCATCACCGACCAGGTGGCGGGTGAGTCATTCGATCGCTGTGCCGACCCCGAGAACGCCGTCCTGGTGGCGGAAGCTCTGGCGGCTCTCCACCAGGTGAGTGCACCCGATCTGCCGTCGTGCGAGAAGGTGCCGGCTTCGCGGGCCGAGCGGGGGGCCGAGTGGATCCGACTGGTATTCCCCGACGCAACCCCGGCCCTCGAGCGCGCAATCGACGAAGCCGGACGCCTGACCACCGGAATGGCACTGGTTCACGGCGACATGAAGCCCGATCACCTGCTCATCGCCGGTCCGGCGGTGACCATGGTCGACCTGGACTCGGCCGGGATCGGACGACCGTTGAGCGATGTCGCCTCGTTGGTGGTCCGGGTGGCGGCCCCGTCGATCGCCCGGAGCGTCCTCGAAGCCTACGCAGCCGCTCGGCCCGGTATGGATTGGCGGGGATTCGACGGCGAGCTCGCCCTGGCGGCGGTCAAGTTCGCCCTCTATCACGCCCAGCACCGCCGTCCCGGATGGGAGCAGGCCGTGCTGGACACGCTCGAAGCCCGGCTCGCGTTCAGCTGAAAACCTCTTCGAACGCGGCCCAGAAACTCGGACGTGGTCGACGTTGCTCGTCGGCGGCGGCTGGCTCCCCACTTAAGAAACCCAGCTCTCGCCGGCGGCGCGGCGTCGTGAGCCGAGCCGTGCGAACCCACGAGGGTCGGTACCAGTGGTCAGGCCGAGTAGCGTGGTCTCAGACTCTCGGCCACGTTGATTTGGCCGTTGAGCGTGGCGAGAGCCACCTTTGCTCGTCCACCCCTCCCATCTCAGTGTCAACCCCCTGTCAGTCCGGTGACCGAGGGCGTAAGCCAAGGGACCGGAAGCGCAGAATACGGTTCGGCTCGGACGCGAACGGCTCTCCAGGTGTTCGGTGGCGGGAAGGCGCAATCAGGGGTCGCGGGGCTCCGGTGGTGTGTTGAACTTTCACACCAGAGAGCACTCGTCTCCGGGCCATCGCCAAAAGTGAGCACGACGAGGGATATCGAGCAGGCGATGCATCACGGCCAAAACGTAATCACGGCCTTCATCGAAGACGAGAGCGCGTCCTTCCTCACGCTCGAGTAACGGCCGACTCTTCGCCAGACCACCGTCCGTTTGAAATGGTTGCAAATGGGTGCAATCGAGACTGGCCAGCTAGAAGCGACTCCCTAACTCCTGGTGGGCGAGGGGGGACTTGAACCCCCACGTTCTTGCGAACACAGGAACCTGAATCCGATCACGCCCGTATTGAGCAGTACCGGACTGTAGTGAAAAGGCCGGGTTTGCAGGCCATTCTCATCGGTGGCGGTTCAGCCCGTATCACGTTGTGGCGGTCCATTACGTCGCGTTGGGTTGCAATTGGGTTGCAGCCGAAGTCGTCGAGGCGCCCAGGATCGCCGGCCGTGGGACAAGCAACGTGTTCTGGCAAATGTCGACCTCGAACCACTCATCACCGACAAGCACAGGGACACGAAGGCGAGCAGACTCCTCACGAAGAGTGACGGGGATGACCTTCCAACACAACCCTGGAAGTGCCGTTCGGCTCGGTTTCAGGAAGTTTGCGATATTGCGCGGGATCAGTTGATATGCGCTATGGCAGGTGATCGTCCCCGCTTACCGAGAGAGAGCGTGGTTAAGACGCGCCTTTGTCCTCGGTCTCCTGCGCGCCTCCAACATGCCAAGGAACCGAGTTAGGTTGCGGGTCTGCTTGGATCAGTCTTCAGGGATCCACATCACGTAGCTGAGAGTGGCTCCCTCATAAGACGCCCGGGGTGGAACACTGTGCGATGGGTCGTTGTCCCAGGTCACGGGTCACCGAAATGCCAGTGTTATCCGCTGTGATGTTGCTCTGAAGAGCCACCCTCGGGAAGAATATCTCGGTCACGTATCTTTTGGCCCTAAAGGATCGCCATCATTCTCAAGTCAAGGGAGTAGCGGACTCAGTCTGGATGATGCCGCTCCCAACATCGAGGACCGTCAAGTCGGTTGTTCCTAGTGACCGCAGCGGAGTTGAACTTGATTGCCTACAGGGCGTGGACCAAATGGACCTACTCAATTTGGGGTGAGCAAATCGGAACGCGGAGACTGGACCTGGTTCCAAACGTCCATCGAACCGGCCCAGTGCGTTCGTATTCTCCCGTTGGCTGAACCGATGAGCACCAGTCTCCACCCACGGTTTGTAGGTACAAGTGGCGACAAACTAGGCAGCAGTGTGGACACTCACTCTAGGATTGCCTCTGCTTGGGCCAACTCGAATGCGACCTCCGCAACCCAGTCAGCTACAACATCTGGGTGGGCGGTTATCAAGTCGGCTTGCTGCGTGGCCAATACCTCCCGAAAGGTCTCGTTGACGCCATGCTCATTGGCACACGTGGCTTCGGCGACCGCTAGCTCAGTGTCATCCTCTAGGTCTTGGGCGAGGGTCCAGCTTTCTTCAGGGGTAGAGACCTGCCAACCGTTGTCTGCCATACATGAAGCCCAGCCCGCAACTGCTTCGGCGACGGTCGGATCTGAGTTGGCGAGAATCCAGGCACGGTTTCTCAGGTCAACGATTTTCACCACGAGAGCGTGCCGATCGACCCGATTTTGATAGATCAGGTTTTCCGCCTCTTCCAGACACCCTCCCGACGCAAGGTTCATCCCCGACTCGGGAATTTCAACGAAATCCGTACCGAAGAAAGCGACACCCCAGGCCTCGAGTTCATCGTCATCAAGACCGACTGCCCCGGGGTTGAGGCCTCCGGGTTCATCGGAGAGCGAATCCGTCTCTGCTAGCGGCGGCGCAAATCCGCGTTCACTTGCGGCGACAATGTCATCGAGGACGATGCTGGGCGATGCTCGGTCCGAATCAGGTGATGGATATTCGAAGGCTTCATAATTGAATCCGGACCTCGTCATGCAAATGGAAAGGAGCTCTGTCATCGCCTCGTGGACTGAGAAGTCGAGTTCGTCAACTTCAGCCATCAGACGGTCCAATGGAAACTCTTGGTTTCCAACCTCACTCGACTGATTGGCGTAATCAGGTGAAGAGAGGTTTGAAGAGCTTGATGTGCTCGGATGTGGGTTCGTGACCGAAGTGGAGCCTCCAACACTCTCAGCGGCAGGGGGGGCGCCGCAGCTGGCAATCAACAAAACCAGCACCCCGCTAAAGGGTAAAAGGAATTTCCTCCGCACGCCGAGTGTATTGACAGAGGGAAAAAAGTGTGAGCGGCTCATAGGTGATTGTCGTTGCACCAATGGTGACTGCTGGCATTGTTATTGGTAGCGTACAACTCCGAGCTGAGGTTTGAATTGGTCGCTCCGATCGCGAAAACCGTCACTACAGGATTTCGCCCCCAGTTTGGTTGATAGTACAGGTAAAGCTTGCACGTTGTGCCGCGATTCTTCGCTGAACTACCTGTGTTGTCGAGAGCGAACGAGGAGTTGTTCGGATACACGCCGGAATAAGCTTGGTCACTGCCGTCCCAGGTCGCCAGTCCGTTATATGAGCTAAAGCTGAAGGCGTTGTAGAGGGCTCGCCGAGACCACCATCGAGGGCTACCAACGAGATGCTGCTCGGGTCGCCGACCGGATTGGGCAACTACGGCTCAGCAACGTTTCCACTGTCACTCTCAATAGCGTGTACCGCGAGCTCGGGGAGACCTTGGCGCCGGCAACGGTTAAGAACACCCACGCCGTCGTCCACAAGGCCATCAAGGACGCGGTGAGGCAGGGTATCTTGGCGAGGAACCCGGCCGAGCATGTCGAGCTTCCAAGACCGGACCCTCCTGAAGCCAACACTTGGACCGCCGACGAGCTGGGAAGGTTCCTCGACCATGTCGCCGCGCATCGGCTCGGTGTTGCCTGCCACTGGTATGTCTAACCGGGATGAGACGAAGCGAAGTGCTCGGTGTCCGATGGCGGAGCGTCGACCTCAAGGAGGGACGGCTCGCCATCGTGGACACCCTGGTCCCGATCAAAGGCAAACCGGTGCTGCGAACCGGCGAAACGAAGAACCGAGGATCCCGTCGGGTCATCGCCCTCGACACCGGAACCACCGCCGCGTTGAAGGAGCACCGCCGGCGACAGAACGAGGAGCGCTTGATGGCGGGGGAGGCATGGGCCAACCTTGATCTCGTGTTCACGAACGCGATCGGCGATCCGGTCAACCCGGCCACCTTCACCCGGTGGACGAAACAGCAAGCTACGCAGGCCGGGGTGCCGCCGCTGACACCGCACGATGCTGCGCGCCATGGCTGGGCGACGCTGGCGTTGACCGCTGGTGTACCTCCGAAGGTAGTGCAGGAGCGACTCGGACACTCCTCGATCTCGATCACGATGGACCGCTACAGCCACGTGATCGAAGGGATGGACCGCGCGGCGGCCGAGGCTGTCGCCGCGCTCATCGAACAGTCGTCCAGTTGACGCGTGAGCACGCACTTATTCCCCCTGGCCTTGATTCGCCACCAGGACACCTAGAATCGGGTGAGATTGTGAACTATCAGGACCGCATTACGACCGAACCGGACAAGCGGGGAGGCAAGCCCATCATTCGAGGGCTGCGCATCACTGTCTATGACGTCCTCGATTACCT
>JBHJOQ010000143.1:0-11228 GCA_050329555.1 Acidimicrobiia bacterium
CTCTCGGCATAGGCAGCGAATACAGCCCTTACTGCTTCGGCGTAGGTCTTGGGCAGGGCTCTGTCCAGGGCCGACCTCACCGCCTCGACTTGGAGACCCTGCCGGACGAAGTTGGCATCGCCGAACAGGTCGGCCACAAACGCCTCGCTGTTGAAACCGGCCCCCGACTCGTACCTCGACCTTACTTTGGCGAGAGGGCCGATGAAGTGAGACTCGTGGGTCATCGCCAGCTCCGAATGGGAGTCGAAGATGTTCCGGAGCAGCGTCGTCCCGGAGCGCCCGCAACCGACGAACTGGGGGAACACCGGGTTGCTCATGACAAACCGCCTTTCCTCACCATCGCCCCCGCCACGTGCGGCCGTCAGGACATCAGACGAAGTCAATGGCCTTGAGGATCCTGTGCACCTCGACACCGATCGGGCCCATGCGATCGACCGGGAAGTGGGCGAAGTCGACCTGCTCCTCGACCCCCATATTCTTCAGAATCCGGTCGATGTCGACGATGGCGAAGTTCAACTCGGCTGACAGCTCGGCGAGGGCGATGGTGAACTCTCTGCGACGTGCCGCATGCGCCGTTTTCACCAGTTGGTAGTTGTGGGTCGGGTTTGCCGGATCGAGGGCGAGAGCGTTGTAAAACATGACCTCGGAGCCCATCCGCGAACGGATTTCGTTAACCAGCCGTCTCGTGTTCGACTTGAACTCGTCCACGCTGAGCCGTCCGACGCGCTCGAAGTTGGCCCGGAACCAGTCGACAGTGTCGAGGTCTTTCAGGACCCGCCCAAGATCCTGGTTCAACCACCAACCGCCCGGGTCGATGATGAAACCGTGCTCCTTGTGCCGGTACATCTGGCGGGTCTCGTCGGTGCCGATTGCCATCACCACCACGCTCTTCGGGAATTCCCCGGCCTCGGGCATCTGTGGCACCGGGAATGTGGGGTCGAAGAAGGTTGGCGCAAAATAGTGCTCGCTCAGTTTGAGCATCTGCCTGGTCTCGGCGACCTTCTCCGGGTCGACCCCGTCGAGGGTCTGGAGGATCTGGTCGGAACGATTGCCGCCTGTGCCCCAGATGTGGCGGGCGATAGCGACTGTCCCCTTGATGTCTTCCCTCATCAGCGGCGCTGCCGTGAACACCGACGGGAGGTCACATCCGCCTTTGAGAAGGATGCCGCGCCTCGGCTCGGGAAATTCCATTGATTCGGAGACAACCACCGATCGGTGCCCGCTGAGTTGGACCCATCCGGTGCCGCGCTCGCGCTTCACCTCGTTGGTGATCTTGGAGAGGTACTTCTCTTTGACCCAGTTCTCGACCTTCGTGTCTTCCCCGAAGACGGTTCTCCAGGCTTTGAGGGACATGGTCACGGGTTTTGACAGCGGCATCAGATCAACTCCGGGTCGGCGGACGTATTGGTTTCGACTCTCATCGTGGCTAGTTCGGTTAGGTCCTCGGGGACGGTGAAGTCATCGATCGGCTCCGTGGACATCACGGCCAGCGTGTCGCCGACGGCGAATCGGTCTCCCGGGCCCATCAAGATCTTGCCGAGGACTCCTTGCTCCGCGGCAGATACGACGATGTCCATGAGCACCTTTCCGGTCCGGCTCTCCAGGCTGCTCTTCAGCCCCTTTGCCTTCCGGCCGGACAGGAGTGTCGCCCGAGCGGTCCGGCGCAGCGCCACGAACTGGTCGTAGGCAACGGTGCAAACCTCTTCACCGAACCCGATCGCGTCTCCTTCGGACTTGTGCCACTCTTTCACGGTCCCTCCGGTGAGGGACGGATTGGTCAACGGAACCTCGAGACGCAGGATCATGATGCGCGCCCCGCAGCGGCGCCCACCTGCTCCATGAGAGGCCGGTCGTCGAGGAACCCATAATCCTCCACAACCCTGACGATCTCTTCGACGATACTCTCGCATCCGGGCTGGCTGTAGCGGGCAGCCGCCGTCACGGCGGAGTCCCCGCCGATCTCTGCGATCTTGCGGTCGACATCGATGATGGAGATGCCCTCGTCGTGAGAGACCTCGATCAACATGAGGTTGAGCCGGTGGCCCCGGAGGGTCCAGGACTCTTCGGCGACACCGTGATAGGTGAAAACCGGATTGGCCGGATCGAGAGTCGATACGTTGGTGACCAGGATATGGGCCCCCACCTTCTCTTTGATCTGGCGGATTACGGCAACCAGATCAGCCCTCACCGCGGCGAGCGCCGTCTCCGAGGCGCCGACCTCCTTGAGCCTGTCCATCTCCGCGGCAAGTGACAGAATCACGATGTCCGGGGCTGAGCTGGCAAGTGCCGGGTTTTCGCCGGCAAGGTCGTCGAGCAGCGAGCTGAGGCCCGAATACTCCTCGACCTTTACGTCGAGTTCGATCCCCTCTGCCACCCCGGACAGGCGTTCTTTCAGGCCTTTCTCCAGGTGATTCCCACCATCGGCCTTGGACAGAACCACATCTGCGAGACGCTCAGCATCTTTGATGACGAACTTAATTGACTGTCTGGAACTCATTGCACTCCCCATTCAGAACCACGCGAGAAATCCAGACGCTGGCCCGGACAACCCATCCACAATGCACAAGAGAGTAACAGCGATTCGGCATGGTTCCACAAAAACCTGACGACATCGCCTTTCAGCCCTCCCTTTCCAGGGATAGACCTCGGCGAATCCACCATGCCCAGGAAAGAGCACGGCAGCCAGGCCCCAATGCCCGCGAACTCAACCTGCTTCGGGCCACACCCGCGACCCGGGCCGCCTGGAACAGGTCGATCGCCCAGATATCCTCGGGACGGATGAGATCGTCCGGCCCGGCCTCGCGGTAGCCATCGAGGAATGCATTCCTGGACCTTTCGACCGAATCCGCTTCCGTCGCGTCGGGTCGCCACTCTCCGACCAACGACCGATGCAACTCCATAAAAAATGAGCCGATGTCGCGATGCACGAAGTCGTACTTCTGCACGTGCGGAGGGTCGAGCAGCACCAGAGTCTGCTGGTCGGTGACCAGGAAATCGTTCGGAGAGAACCGGTAGCTCCGCGCCCGGGCCAACCCGGGCCCGATTCGCGCTGCGGCGGCGCGTGACACCAGTGCGCGCCGGGCCGCCGCCGACAGCTCAGCCATGGCCGCCGACCCAGCAAACGGCTCATCCGGAACGTGCTCCGAGCGGTGAAAGGCGCCGATCGCCTCGCCGCAGGCCCGGAGCACGGCCTGGCGCTCCGCCTCTCCGAGTACGGGGATGGCCTCGAAGAGCGGCGTGCCCTCGAAATACTCGAGCGCCAAGGCCGGTGGGTTGGCCGCCATACCGAGCACCCCCGGCATGGCAACCCGTCCCGAGGAGAGACTCGCCAGAAAACGGCTGACCCGGTCGATCTCCCCTGCAACATATGCAACGGAGTCGCTCTCCCAGTTGGTGCCTAGTTTCAGGGCAATCCGGTCGGGCCCCGACTGGAGAAGGATGAATCGCGCCGAAAAACTGGTCCACTCTCGGACCGGCTCCCAAACGCGATCACCGGCCAACAGGCCGGTGCGGCCATCCATGGACATCAACAGCTCGTTGAGCTCGCTGCCACTGGCCTCGAAGTCGGTCACCGGGCCACCGTGCTCATCAGTTCGATCAAGTCCTCGGAGCGGTCAGCGAGGAGAAACTCGGTCTCGAAACGCTTCCGGCTGTTCCCCACGGCCCGTTGCCTCTGCTCCGGGTCGTCGAGAAGTCCCTCGATCGCAGACGCCAGCGCGTCAACATCGCCCGGAGCCACCAGAATCCCGCTCGACCCGTCTCCGCCGACCACCTCCCGGGTCGCGGCCAGGTCGGAACTGACAATCGGCACTTCGAGCGCGAGCGCCTCGATGAGAACCCCACCCAGGCCCTCCCACAGCGAGGGAAACACAAACACATCGGCTGCGGCCATCAGATCGCCGACATCGGCGCGATGTCCCAGGAACCGAACGCGGTCGGCAATACCGCCCTCTTCAGCCTTCCGTTGCAATGACTCACTGGCGTTTCCTTCCCGTCCCGCGACGAGCAGTACGGCGGATGGCTGGCGCCCGGAGAAAGCGGCAAAAGCCTCGATGAGATAGGCTTGGCCTTTCTGATACTCGTGGCGTCCGACAGTCAGGACCAGACGGGCATCGGACCCAACACCCAACTGCTCCCGCGCCAGGCGACGCCGCTCTTCGGTTCGCCGGCCCAGACGGACCGGGTCCCTTCCCCGGCGCACGACGGTCACCTTGTCCGGGTCGATTCCCAGATGGTGCACTGCGGATTCCTTGACCGCGGCACTCACGGCGTGGAAGTGGTCGGTCAGGCGGCGGGCAGTGAAGGCATCGATTCTTTTGACCAGGTTGACCTTGCTGCGGGTCAAGTTGGCGTCACCGGCGATGCGGGCCGGTTCATAAGTGGTGTTGGCGAGGGTGGTCAGCACCGGAACCCCGGTTCCCCAGGCGGCAAGCCGACCCACGATGTCTGAATCGAAAAGGGTTGTGTGCAGGAGGCGTGGCTCCTCAGCATGGAGAATCGACCTCACTTCACGTACTCGACCGACCAGGCGTGACGCTGAAACGAACCTCAGGTCAAAACCCCCGTCGGCCACCTCTTGTTCGAAGCCAATATCACTGCGGTCGAGACATACGAGGACCGGTGAGATTCCGCCGGCGGCGAGGGGCGGGAGAAGTTCCACGAGTGACCGCTCCGCTCCCCCCGGCGCCAGCGAGTTGATCAACAACACGTAACGGGCCTGCCCTTCCTCCACGGCTCAGACTCCCCGGTACCCGGCCACGCGCCTCCTGAGGGTCTCTTCGTGGACCATGCCACTCTTCATCTTGCGGGTGAAGAAGAACCTTCCATCGCCCAGTTGGACCGGCACGCGGTGCACGCGATGGGGGTCGGTGGACGGTCCAACCGGAGGGCCGCCGCCGAGGGTCGCCGTGCGATACCGGCCCCGGACGACGGGCTCGGCGGTGGCGGACCAGTACCCGTACGGATAGCAGAAGTGCTCGGACTCGACACCGAGGCGAGCTTCGATGAGCTGATCGCTTTTGGCGAGCTCCATCTCCACTACCTCGGCCGGAGCCTTGCGAAGGTCGGGGTGAGTGTGGGTGTGTGAACCGATCGTCGCGCCCTCCCCGGCCATCTCCGCGAGCTGGTCCCAGGTGAGCGGCTCTGCCCGCCCTCCCGGGGTCATCGCCCTGCCGGTCTCGACTGGCTCGGTCGTGACGTAAACGAGAAATGGGGCCCGCGCCGACTTGAGCAGCGGAAACGCAGTGTCATGGACATCGCGGTACCCGTCGTCGAAGGTGAGCACGAAGAGTCTATGGGAATCCGGCTCGCCCGCCCGCGCCAACGCTTCATCGAGACTGACGATCGACCCGTGTTCCAACAGCCAGTTCAAGTGGAAATCGAAGGCGTCGGTGGTGACCTCCATCTGACGTCCAAGCCCTGCGCCCACCTGGTGGTAGATCAGGATGCGGGGGCCGGGGCGGGTCCGGAACGGCACATCGGCGGCCGCCAGGACGGTCTTTACCAGAGCTCTCGCTGCGTGATTCACCGCACCCGTTCCAGCCACCCGAGGTCCGTGTCGATCAGTTCCCGCAGGTTCTTGTTGGATTGGTTGAACCGTTCGTCGAGCACGCCACTGAGCGCGGCTGGCACTTCCTCGTGACCAACGGCATCGCGCTCCGGGTAGCTGTAGTTCCGGAACTCCGGTGGAGACCATTGGCGGACGCCCACGAATTCGAGGACCTTCCCGAGAACCCGGTCAGGGTCGGAGAAGAACTCTTCGCTCTCCACGATCAGGAATCGATCGCGAGGGTAGAGGTCAAACCACCGCTGCAGCTGCTCGGCGTAGTCACCGCGCGTCAGATAAGAGAACCGACGGAATGCGGTTGCCGAGGTGGAGGGATTCTCCGCCATTTCGGCGCGGTCGGCTGAAATCCGGGACTCCTCGAGTTCAATGGCTCGGTCAAACGTCTCCGTCTCGAGCCCGAGTCGAACATTGTGGTGAAACTGGGACAAGGCGCGCTCCCCCGGCTCACGGAGCATCACCACGATCCTGGCGCCGGGCAAGAGGGCGTGACAACGGGCCGGGGCACGGGGATCAACCAGATAGTCGGGCGTGGCTTCGAAGCTGAGCCGACGCTTGCCGATCGCAGCGGCAAGCCGGTGGCGCAGGGCGAGCGGAAAGTGGGCGCGGTACCAGGCCTCGCCCTCGGGGAACTTTGCCGTGAAGTACTCGGTCTCCTTGCGAAGCGAGGCTGATATGTCCGGGTGCAGACCCAGGTAGCGATAGAGCGAGCTGGTTCCTCCCCGCTGACACCCGATGATCACAAAGTCGGGTACCACCCGCCAGCGCGCTGTCAGTGCCCGCAGTCGATGCCTTGCGTTGACCAGGAACCGTCGCGCCTGAACCGGGACCACCGGCTTGAGAGCATCTCTCAAACGCTGATAGATCGCTCCCGCGCTCATTCGCCACCAGTCCTATCGCTGAAAGCAGCTATTGGCGTTCGGGCGTGGACTCGGATTGGAGCAAGGCGGTCTCCTCGACGGAATAGCTCTCGAGAGCCCGGAGACGGTCCCGGCTCGGATCGCCCTGCCCTCTCTCGTTGGGCGCCAGCCGCTTCAATTTCGAAGGGGCTTTGCCCACACCTCTGCCATCGGTCCCCGACGCGGCATAGTGCCCCGGCTGCCCCTCATCCTCAACGCGCTCAGCAGGGCGACGCGGCCGATCTCCGGAATAGGGGACGAGTATCGCTGCGCCGACCAGTTGGACATGTGCGGCATCACGGGGGATGGCGATGGTGAGCAGCTCCGCGACCCGGGTCTTGCCCCTCGTGCAGACGATCACCTGCTGCTGGAGGTACGCGTCGACCCCGGCACCGGAGTTGACCGTGGTTGTCGGCTGGATGACGAGTACTACGTCGTATTGGTCGCGAGCCTGATTGAGCAGCTCGGTCAACGGACGCCCGGCCAGAATGTCTGCGGGATCGATCACGTCGGAGTCTGCTGTCAGAACATCAAGCCCGGGTGCCCGCCGGTCGGCAGAATCGATTGCGGCGGCGGCCCTTTCCCGGACCGTGTTCTCGTCGTCGGCCACCGAGTGGAACAGGGCCCTGAGCCCGCTTCCGTCAGTAGCGCGGCCGGGGGAGGTTCCGGTGAATCCAAGATCGACAACGAGCACGCTGCGCCCGACCGCGCTCAGGCTGGCAGCCACATCACGCGCCAGGTCGTCGCGAACGTCGGGATCGGTGCTCGGTGGCGAGGCGAATCCGACGATCGTTCCCTGACCGAGGCGCCCGGCGCCGATGATTGCCGAGCGGACTGCCTGGACACTTCTCTTCCGTCGATGGAGTTCGAGGTCGGTGGCATCCCGGTCGTTCATGGCTATGGCCGGGCCCTCTGCCAGAACGCTGACGTTCTTGATGTCGCCCGCCTGCCAGACGATCCCTCTCATCCGGTCGAATCCGAGCAAAACTGCCGACCAGAGGACTATGCCTGCGAGAAAACCGACCAGAAGCCCGAGCCAGGTCGGAGTGACACTGGGCGACTCGTCTATTACCTCGGCGTCGGGGAGGACGATCCCGGTCCCGGTGACGCTGGCGACAATCAGGCTTGCGCTCTCCGTTTGCAGCTCGGCGAGGCGGGCTTCGAGGGCTTGGATCGACCACTGGTCGGCCAATGGCAAATCCCCGTAGTCGGGAGCTTGATCGGTCCCCTCGCCGGAGGTGCCCGTCCCCTCCGCCGCCGCCGCTGCCGCAGCATCCTCGAGCGGACGGAGCTGGACCAAAAGAGTCGCCAGTTCTCCCTGGAAACGCTCGATAGATGCGTCGATGTCGGCGATATCCTCGGGCTCGGCGTCGATACGGGTGTCGTGGAGTTCTGAGATCTTGGCTTCGAGGGCGCCGCGTTGCGACTGGAGCACGCTGAGCTGGGCGTCGGCTGCGGCGGTCTCCTCGATCGGTGCCACCACCGGAGGGAGTTCCTCGGGAATCAAGTCGTCGAGACGCCCGCTGATCACACTGGCTTCGTCGAGCTTCTTTTCGAGTTCTGAGTCAACGTCGAAAGCAGGATCTTCGTTCACATATGCCTGTCGCATCGCCTGGGCCGCGTTGATTGCAGCCTCTTCGGTCGATTCGATGGCCTCGAAGACCAGGGTGTTGGTGGCGCCGTCGGCTTCGACGAATCGGTTGTCGCGGCGAAGCTCGGTTTCGTTCACGGTTTTTGCCAATTCGAGTGCCGTGTTGAGCTCGCCCGAAACCGCATTGGCCGGCCCCCGGCCGTCATCGACCTCGATCGTGGGCAACGTCACAGCGGCTTCAGCGGAGTAAACCGGTTCAACTTCAGCGTTGCGTTGACCGACAAAAACGAACGCAGCGATCGCCCCGATTAGCCCGGCGATGATCAACACCGGCCAGCGCGGGGCCAACCGGCCCATAACTCGTTTCAATTCCATCTGACGCCTGCTTTGGTCTTCATGAATCGCCCCCAAATCTGGTTCCCTAAGTGGGAACTGTCCTCAGCCGAAGAATACCCCAGGAGCGCGTGTATCACGCCCCACCCCTCCGACGCACCACAGCATAGCCGAAGTTGTGCAAACGTTAAGAGTGAACAAACTTCACCGAGCGCATAGGGAGTTTCCGTGGTAATTTGTGCCAAGAAGTTCGAGTTCTCGCCCAGGGGGAAAGGGCAACCGGCGCTGTGATCGATCGACAATATCAAGATCCCGAGCCACGATATCCGTCGGGTTGGGTCTTCACGGGAGCATTCATCGCGGTTGTGGTGATGCTCGTCGGGCTGTTCACCGGCGACTTGCTCTCGTATTTCGACGCCATCGTCATCGCCATGATCGGCCTGATCGTGGTGGGCTCGATCGGCCGGCGCATGGCGACCCCCGCCGACGCCGACTGGCTCCCCGGGATGATCGCAGCCGCCTACATCGCCAAGATGTTCTTTTCGCTTGCCCGCTATCTGGTCATGTGGGTCGTGTACGGCGGCGGGGGTGATGCGATCGGCTATCACGGTGCCGGCAATGAACTCTCAGAATACTGGCGAGCATTTCAGCTTCCCCCGGACATCGACATCGGCACCAAGTTCACCGAAGCGATCGCAGGCCTGGTCTACACCCCCTACGCACCATCGATGCTCGGCGGGTTCTTCCTCTTCGCCACCCTCGCATTCTTCGGCCAGATGCTGCTCTATGCAGCCTTCCGCAATTCGATTACCCCGAGACGGCCCAAGTGGTACTGCTATCCGCTCTTCTTCTTCCCCGCCGTTGGCTACTGGCCGGCGAGCCTGGGCAAGGAATCGCTGATGTTTCTCGGAATCGGTCTCGCCGCATACGGGTCGTCCGCCCTGATGCGGCGCGGCGGAATCCGACCGATCCTGATCATCGCCGCCGGGCTCGCCTTCGCCGGTGCGATCCGGCCCCATGTCTCAGCGTTGATCCTCGCCTCCCTGGCGCTCACGCTGGTGCTGGCCCGTTCCCGGACCGGCCTCGGACTTTCGCCGGGGATGAAGCTGCTGGCGGTGCTGGTGATCGGGGCGGGCTCGGTGTTCCTGGTCTCGTTCGCTGCGGCGAATTTCAACATCGACCTCTCCGGAGACGTCGGCGCCGAGGTCGACGCGTTCGTCACCAACATCGAAGGGAACACGACCAAAGGCGGCTCCTCCGTCGAGGGCGGCGCAGTCTCCGGCCCCCAGGACATTCCCGGGGCCGCCCTGAAGGTTTTGTTCCGGCCACTCCCGTACGAGGCGCACAACATGCAAGCGATGGCAAGCGCCCTGGAGAGCAGTGTCTTCCTTCTCATCATCCTGTGGCGGTCACCGAAGATCATCAGGAATATGCGGACTCTGCGGAGCGATCCATATGTCCTCTTCAGTTTGATCATGACCTTCGGCTTCGTCATCATGTTCTCACCCTTCCTCAACCTCGGGCTCATGGCGAGGGAGCGCTCCATGATTCTCCCCTTCCTTGCTGTGTTGGTGATCCAACTCGGATGGGACCATGTCAGGAAGGAAGAAGAAGAGGCGCCACCCGGCGACAATCGACGTATTGCTGCGCCGATCCCGGCTTAGGCAGGCGCCAACCAGGAGGACAGGTCGCGCCCGGCGAAATCCTGAAGGTCGAGGATGTCTTCCCTGTAAGTCGCGATGAGATCGTTGCGGGTGGCGGGATCCAGCGGCGGGTAGCTGCGGTCGTCGGAATGTCCTTTGACCAGGTGCTTCGAAGCCCGGTAAGCCTTCTTCCATCCCGACCGCTCCGGGACCTCCAGCCGTCCCCGCTCGGGGTCGACCCCGATATGGCGCCAGACCGAGGCCAGCGTCGCTGGTCGGTCATCCCGGAGGTCTTCGCTGAGCAGCACCAACAGCTTCTCCGCTCCGATGCCATCGGCCAGATTCCGCAAATATTTGGCGTAGGTTCCGAGTCGCCAATAGTTCATCCAGGGGCCAATCGCCTCAGGGCTTTCGGCATCCGTCGTGAACGCCTCTACGAAGGGCCGATCCTCTCGCCCCCGACGGCGGTTGTGCCAGTAGTGCGAGTAGGCGCGGTCGACTGGCTGTCTGACGATTGCCACCATTTTGGCATGGGGTAAGTCGTTGACAATCAGTTGCATCGATGGCGACCCACTCAAATACGGTGTGCCCTCTCCGACAGCCGTTGCCCCACCGTGGTCAACGAAGTGCGCCATGTACCACTCCGGGCCCTTTTCGTAATTCCTGTCGAAGTAGTGCAGCTCTTTTCCCTTGGCCCCGAACACGTCATCATGGCTGACGACGCCCCGGAAGAGAGCAGAGGTGCCACATTTCATCGACCCGACGATCAAGAAGTTCGGAAGCATGACCGCTGAGAGTAATCGAAAAGAACGCGAAACTTCTCAAGACTGCCGATTACCGGTCGATCTCAACCTGTAGAAAGCTGGTCAGAAGCCACCGGCTGCGTTCGAAATGAATACCCCCCAACAAGGCTTTCTAAGGAGGCGTTATGCAACGCACAATCCTCGCCCTTATCCTCTCGACCGCCCTCGTGGCTATCGGCTTCGTGGTCGCCCGCACACCGTCGGCAGTCGGAGAGGAGTCCACTGTGGCAGCGGCTGAGCTCAGCACGACCACGGTCGAAGATCGAACCACGACCACAGGAGGTGCCACGACCATCGGAGGAGCAGAGGCCAGCACCAGTTCTTCGGGTGAACCCGAGGCTGGGGCGCTGCGCCTTGAGCGCACTTCAACAACAGTGAGGACGGCGAGGCCGACGC
>JBHJOQ010000136.1:0-12261 GCA_050329555.1 Acidimicrobiia bacterium
TTTGCTGGCGATGATGTCTACTTTCCCCGACGACCCCGAGATGAACTGACACTCGATCACCGGGCTATCTGCCTACCCTGTTCGCGATGACAACCCTGGCCGCACCAAGACTCCGGCCCTCGCTCCGGCGCAACGCGCCCGGCCTCGTCGAGGAGCGGGCATTGTGGGATCGCGGTGCCTCTGTAGTCGTCGGAGTCGACGAGGTGGGGCGTGGCTCGTGGGCCGGCCCGCTGACAGTTGGCGCCGCGGTGATCCCTCCCGACAAGCGGGTTTACAAAATCCGCGATTCGAAGATGCTCACCGAAGTCGAGCGGGAGGCAATGTTCGATAGGATCGCGGATTGGGTCGAGGACTGGGCGGTGGGCCATGCATCGCCACAGGAGTGCGACGAGCTGGGGATGTCCGAGGCCCAGCGCCTGGCGGGGAGGCGGGCGATCGCTGGTCTCATCGCACCTCCCGATCGCGTCCTGCTCGACGGGAAATGGGATTTCATCGGAGGAGCCAGGACAATTGTGCGGGGTGATGCCACGTCGTTGTCGATTGCCGCCGCATCGATCCTGGCCAAAGTGAGCCGGGACCGCATCATGCGGGCTGTGGCGGAAGACTTTCCGGGGTACAACTTCGAAGCCAACAAGGGATACCCCTGCCCTGCCCACAAAGCAGGGTTGCAGGCTTGGGGCCCGAGTGCTTTTCATCGGAAATCCTGGGTCTTCATGGACCATCTCGTATGGAACGGGCTCGAACGGTATCACCGGCCCGAAGCCCAGATGGAACTCCCCCTCGAAGGCTGATCGAGATGAGCCGGGACATCACGCGCCGGAAGTCCCTGTAGGGCAGTGCTTCTCTCTGCGGGAGACCGCGACATGCTGGACGGCACCCGCGGAGACGGGGTCGCTTTTGCGATGGGTCTGGTCGTCAAGCTTGCGGAGGTGTCAGGTGCGCCCGGCCTCGTCGATATCTCCGGCGCCCACATCGACGGCTGCCTCTACCACGGAGAGTCCGGGATCGACTACGTCGAGCATCTGGTCAATGGGGGAGCGAAGGTCGCGGTGCCGACCACCCTGAACGTCTCCTCTCTCGATCTGCTCCACCCGGACCTGTACCGGGGAAGCAGCGAGACGGCAGCGGCAGCGAAGCGGCTGATGGACCTCCACGTGGCGCTCGGCTGCGAACCGACGTGGACGTGTGCGCCCTACCAGCTGCCGGTACGTCCCGGTTGGGGCGAGCAGGTCGCTTGGGGGGAGTCCAACGCCATCGTGTTCGCCAATTCGGTCCTGGGTGCCCGCACCAACCGGTACGGGGACTTCGCCGATCTTGCCTGCGCCATCACCGGAAGGGCTCCCTTCTCCGGGCTTCACACCGACGAAGGCAGAGCCGCCACGGTCATCGTCGAGCTCGACATCGACGAAAGCTGGCTCGACCACGAGTTGCTTTTCCCTCTGCTCGGGCAATGGATCGGGATGAGGTGCGGCAACGGAATACCTGTCATCGTCGGTTTGGGCGAACGGGTCGGAGAAGACGCCCTGAAAGCTCTCGGTGCTGCTGCTGCCTCCTCGGGAGCGACCGCGATGTTTCACGCGGTCGGGGTGACACCTGAGGCCGCCACTCTCGATGATGCCACCGGGGGCAGAGAGGTTCCGGTACTGAGAGTGAGCGAGCCCGACCTGGTGGCGATCCGGGAGTCTCTGGGATTTGTCCGAAGCCGGCTCGGGGCGGTCTCTGTGGGTACCCCGCATATGTCTGTGGCTGAGATGACGCGCCTGGCAGAGATGGTCCGGGGGACAGGGTCGGCTGTCCCGTTCTATGTGAACACCTCCCGATCGGTTTACGGGGATGTCGGTCCCGAAGTCATCAGGGCACTCGATGGCTTCGGAGTGACGGTGGTAACGGACACTTGCACCTATATAACCCCGATCCTGGGTGAGGTCGACGGTGCGGTGATGACCAACTCTGCGAAATGGGCCTACTACGCGCCGGGCAACCTCGGCGTGGACGTCGCGTTTGGCAGCCTCGCCGAATGTGTTGCCTCGGCTGTCTCAGGTCGGGTCGAGCTCGACGACCCGTTCCTCTTATGACGACGGTTCTCGTCGATGGCACCGCCTCGGGGCGGCTGATGGTGCTCTCCGAGCCGTTGTCCTTCTGGGGCGGGGTCGACCCGGCGACGGGGACGATCATCGACCGCTCCCACCCGGCAGTAGGCGAATCGGTTTCCGGCAGGATCCTGTGTATGCCGTATGGACGGGGGAGCAGTTCATCAGCGTCTGTGATCGCCGAAACCATCCGCAACGGTGCCGGCCCGCGCGGCTTCATCCTGGGAGAGCCGGATGAAATCGTGGTAACGGGCGTATTCGTCGCCAACGCGCTCTACGGCACCCGTGTCCCGGTGATGGTGACCGATCTTCCCGACGACATCGACAAGCCGGTTCTCCTCGACGCCGGGGGTGCCCGCAGCGTCGACGCCGAGTAAGGTCGGCCGACCTATGCAAACCGGGCTGGTTGGCACCGATGGGAGAAGGACATGTCGCGCATTCGCGATCTGAGCGAGTTCTTCGAGCACTTGCCCGTGGCGCTCTACAGAAGTGGCCCTGACGGAGCCCTACTGGCGGGTAACGCTGCTTTGGCACAAATCCTCGGCTTTGAGTCTATGCAGGCCCTGAAGTGCCATAGCGGCTCTGTAAACGCCTTTTATCCGGATCCTGCGGCACGACAGGTGTGGATCGAAACCATTCTCGCCGAAGGAACCGCCCACGACTTCGACGTCGAACTCAGGCGTCACGACGGCCAGGTCGTCTGGGTACGGGACACGGCACGAGCCGTGTACGACGACGACGGCGGTCTGCGCTATTTCGAGGGCTGCCTGATCGACGTGACGGACCGCATCCGACTGGAGCACTCCCGCGATCAGTTCATCGCGACGGTGTCTCATGAGCTTCGCAGCCCCATCACCGCCATTGTCGGGCTCATCACCGAAATGGTGAATGGATACGCGAGTTTCGAGGAGGAAGAGAGGAAGGAGATGATTGCTCTTGTGGCTCACGAGGCCGAAGAGGCGTCGTTGCTGATCGAGGATCTTCTTGTCGCCCACCGTGCCGATTTTGCCGACGTCAAGTTCTCCTTGGGCTCATTTCCCATACTCGAAGAGATCAGGCGAGTCTCGGATAATGTCGACAGCGATTTCACGATCACCGGTGCGGAGAGCGCGATCGTGTTCGCGGATCCGCTGCGCACCCGCCAGATAATCAGGAACCTCCTCACCAACGCGATCCGCTACGGGGGATCCGAGGCATCCATCGAAATCGAGCAGGCGGGAGACGTGGTCAATGTCGCCGTTTGCGATTCCGGCGGGCCGATCGACGAGGCCACCCTCGAGTACATCTTCGAGCCTTTTTTCGGCACGCCTCAGAACACCCAATCGGTGGGGCTGGGCCTATGGATCTCGAGACGCCTCTCCGAACTGATGGGCGGTTCCATCCAGTACACCCACGACGGCGACCGCTCCCAATTCGTCCTCACCCTCCCAGCGGGTTGAGCGTCCGACTCTCCTAACCTGCATCGGATGCGAGTACTTGTTACCGGGGGCACCGGCTTCATCGGCAGCCACGCCGTTGTCGAACTGATCAAGGCAGGACATGAGCCGGTGATAGTCGACAACCTCGCCAACTCGGACGAATCGGTAGTGGGGCGAATCGGCGAGATCACCGGGACCATCCCCGAATTCCACCGGCATGATGTCCGCGACGTCGACTCGATGGTCGAACTCGCCGGTTCCGGTATAGATGCCTGCATTCATTTCGCCGCGCTCAAGGCCGTTGGCGAATCGGTTACAGAGCCAATGACCTACTACGACAACAATGTTGGCGGCACCATCGCCCTCCTCACTGCACTCGACAGCGCTGGTGTCACCAACATGGTCTTCAGCTCGTCGGCCACAGTCTACGGCGAGCCTGACACCCTCCCTCTGGTCGAGTCGATGCCCGTGGGCAAGGCGACCAACCCGTACGGTTGGACCAAGATCATGATGGAGCAGGTCCTGCGGGATCTCCATCTCAGCAATCCGGATTGGAGCATCAGCCTCCTCCGCTACTTCAACCCGGTCGGTGCCCATCACACCGGGATGATCGGCGAGGATCCGAGTGGGATCCCCAACAACTTGATGCCCTATGTGGCGATGGTGGCTGCTGGCGAACTGGAGAAGGTCAACGTATATGGCGGCGACTACCCGACTCCGGACGGGACCGGGGTGAGAGACTACGTCCACGTGGTCGATCTGGCCGTGGGTCACATTCGGGCACTCGATGCCCACACCGGGGACAGTGGTGTCCACACCTACAACCTCGGTACCGGGAGAGGTCACAGCGTTCTCGAGGTGATCAAAGAGTACGAGTCGGTGAGCGGGCGGAGCATCCCCTATGAGATCGTGGCTCGACGCCCCGGGGACGTAGCGTCGAGCTGGGCCGATGTGCAGAAGGCCTATGCCAAACTGGGTTGGTCTGCCGAGTACGGGCTTACCGAGATGTGTGCCGACTCCTGGAACTGGATCAGCAGGGCCCCGCGATGAGCAATATCATCGCCCGGGCCCATGAGTGGGCTGAACACGATCCCGACCGCGAGTCCGCCGCCGAGCTCCTGACGATGATCGAGGGAGCAGATGGGGAGGCTCTGGCTCGGGTGATGGGCGCACCGCTGGAGTTCGGCACCGCGGGAATCAGGGGAACGGTGGGCCCGGGACCGGGGCGTATGAACCGCGCTGTCGTGATCCGCACCACGCGCGGGCTGGCCGACTTTCTCCTCGAAACAAACCGCGCTGAACCGCCCTTTGTGATCCTCGGATTCGACGCCAGGCCCACCAGCCGCCAGTTCGCCGAAGACACCGCCGGAGTGCTCGCCGCAGCAGGCATCGGGGTCCGGTACTTTCCCGATTACTCTCCGACACCCCTGGTGGCTTTCGCGGCGAAACACTTCGGGTCCAGCGCTGCGGTTGTGATCACAGCGAGCCATAACCCGCCCACTGACAATGGCTACAAGGTCTATGACTCCAACGCCGCCCAGATCATCCCTCCGTCCGACACTGCAATTTCGGCTGCGATCGCGAACGTGGGCGGAGCAGATGGCGTGCCCCGGGTCGACTCCGCATTCGAAGTCTCCAATCCTCTGATCGAGTCGATCCCCGATTCGATAGTCGACGACTATTGGGCGGAGGTCGACGCCTCGCGGCCGGTCAAGCCTTCCTCTACGGTCAGCATCGTCTACACGCCTCTTCACGGGGTCGGGGGCCGCACCCTGCTCGACGTCTTCGCCCGGACCTCGCACCGACAGCTCGCACCCGTGCTCGAGCAATTCGAGCCCGACGGGACTTTCCCGACCGTGGCTTTCCCCAATCCCGAGGAGCCTGGTGCTCTCGATCTCGCGCTCGAAGCCGGAGAGAAGTCGAACGCGGCGCTGGTCATTGGCAATGACCCTGATGGCGACCGGCTGGCAGCCGCGATCCCGCTCGCCGGGCGATGGCGGCTCTTTACCGGAAATGAGCTGGGGGTCATCCTCGCATCCCACATCCTGGGGAACTGGTCTTCGGATGACACTCCGATAACCGCCTGCTCGGTGGTATCGAGCCCGATGCTCTCCCGGATGGCACAAGCGGCGGGAGCATTCCACCTCACCACTCTCACCGGCTTCAAGTGGATCGCCAACGCTGCGTTGGCCGCCGAGGCGGAGGGGAGGGGCATCTTCGCCTTCGGCTACGAGGAGGCGCTCGGATACACGATCGGGCGAACGGTCCGCGACAAAGATGGCATTTCAGCCGCCGTTGTGCTCGCTGACATTGCAGCCATCGAAGCCGAGTCAGGGCGAACTCTCCTCGATACGCTGTCCGACCTCTGGCAGGAGCACGGCATCTGGGTCAGCAGCCAGGAGTCGATTGTGATGCCCGGCAAGGAAGGTCAGTCCGAGATTCTCGCTGCTGTCGATCGGATCGCGGCGAATCCACCAGAAATGATCAACGGCCACCCTGTCACCGCTTTGACCGATTACCGCCGGGGGGCCGAGTCGAGGCCACCGTGGCTCGGTGCGCAGCATCTGATCGAGATCGAACTGGGAGATTCGGGGCGGGTGCTGGTGCGACCCAGCGGGACCGAGCCGAAGCTCAAGGTCTATGCCGACTTGAGGGCACCTTCAGGCGACCCGGGGACCATTCACGCTGAACGGGACCGGCTGCTGCTGGCTGCGGAGAAGGCGGCGAGAGAGGTTGCCTCCGGGCTCATGTCATCGCGGGGTGGCGGCTGACTCAACGTCGCGTGCGTTGCCCGTAGAGGTAGAGCCACCCCAGACCGTGGACAAGCACGCCTGCCAGCAATACCGCTCCGGCGAAAGGCGCGCCGACGATGAAGGAAGCTATGGCGGCCATTGCCGCCGCCGCGACCAAGGCGGTGCGAACTCCATTGAGAGGGCCAAACATCGAACAGATATTACCGTGAGTTGGTGAGTTCCTATCTCAAGGGTCGCCCGTGGTTGGCCGGGGCGCTGGCAACGCTGACATTGGTCTCCTGTTCCCTCGGGACGACCACCACACCCATCTCGCGGGACTTCTCGGTCGTGGGTCCCACCCCGAGCTCAACCCTCCCGGAGACCACAACGACCACCGAAGCTCCTGCCCCCGACGCACCAACCAATTCACCCCCCGAACCTGCCGGTGTCCTGATCACGCCCTCCGGTGTGGTGGTGGCACTCCTTGACCAAAACGGGGACCATTTCGTGATCAGGACACCTTGTGGGGTCGAGACCACAATCGAGGGGGGCACTCCGGTCGGCGACATAGAAGTCGTCATAGACCCGGGCCACGGCGGCGCCGCCGATCCTGGCGCTGTCGGGCCGAACGGTCTCACCGAAGAGGAGATAAACCTTCGGGTGAGCCGGGCCGTTCAGGAGGCCCTATCTGAACGGGGCGTGAAGTCGTTGCTCACCCGTACCGCCGACTACTCGAGCCTCCTCGGTGTCCGCGCCGCTCTGGCCGACCAGGCTTCGGCGAGCCTGTTGGTTTCGATCCACCACAACGCGCCTACGGCCAATCTCGGCGACGAGCCCGGAACTGAAGTGTTCGTTCAGAGCACATCGACCGACTCGCGGCGACTAGGCGGACTTGTGTACGAGTATGTCTTCGTTGCACTTCAGCAATTCGATGTTGTTTGGTCCCGGGCCCCGGATGCCGGGGTTCTCGAGGTGCTCCTCCCCGGAGGTAACGACGCCTATGGAATGATCCGCAATCCGGAGACCGTGGCCGTGCTGGTCGAGCTCGGGTACCTCTCGAACCGGCAGGAAGCCGAGCTCTTCACGACGCCGGAGTACGTGACCGTCGTCGCGCAGGCGGTATCTGATGCAGTCATTTCCTACCTCGAAACCGATGCCCCGGGTTCGGGTTTCATCGCTGCGCCTCGGGTTTTCACGCCCAACCGGGGAATCGGTGCCAATGCCTGTGAGGACCCGGCACTCTCCTGATTCAACCGTCCAGTCGCGGATTGAGGGTGTAGGTCCCGGTAAGCCGCGCGGAGTCGAGGATGTGCCCTTCCATCGCTCTCTCTACGTCCGCGGCCGAGAAGTCCCCGCTCAGACCGAGAGAATCCACGTCGAGGCCATAGAGGGTGAAGACGTAGTGATGGATGATCGAGTCGTTCCAGGGCGGGCAGGGACCGTCATAGCCTTTGTAGGTTCCTCCCATCTCAGGGTTCCCCGAGAACCACCCGGTGTAGTCGTTGACACCTTCCCGCGGTCGATTGGTGAGCCCGGACTTGCCTTTCGGGGTGACGCCGTCGGAGAAGGCGCCTCTGACCAGGGAGCGGGTGGTGGCATCAACATCGACCAACACCCAATGGGTGAAATCGGTCCTGGGGAGGTCTGAGGGCACCTCACGCCCTTCCTGGTTCACGTCCTCAGGGGAGGTGGGGACGTCGATGTCGATCACCAACAGGGCGAAGGAGAGCACCCCTTCCGGGACATCTCCCCACTCCAGATGCGGATTCAGGTTGCGCGCGAATGTGACATGGGCCGTCGGGTCGATCACGCAGAGCGCGTAGTCACCCGGTATCGGCTCCCCGTCAGAAAAGTCATCACTTGATAGCCACATGACTTCGAGCATACTTCAGAACTTGAAGTGCTTGATCGCCTCACCCTCGCTGGAGATGTCGCTCATCGCCGAGATCCCCAGTTCGAGATGGATATCCGACCAGTCTGCGGTGACCCGGATGTCGCTCTCCTCGGTCTTGACCCCGTCGGGAGTGGTCGGAACATCGGAGACGAGGAGAAGGGCTCCTCTTGCGATCTCATTGTGGTGACCGACGATAAAGATCGTTGCCGTCTCCATATCGATGGCGATAGCCGTGAGCCTGCGGAGACGCTCCAGAAATTCGAGGTCGTGCTCCCAGAGGCGTCGGTTTGTGGTGTAGACGACTCCGGTCCGGTATTCGAACCCCCGTTCGACGATCTTCTCGGAAACGAACTTGTGGAGTTTGAAGGAGGGGAGTGCCGGCACCTCAGGAGGGAAGTAGTCATCTGAAGTCCCTTCACCCCGGATCGCGGCAATGGGGAGGATGAAATGGCCGATCTCCGTGGACTGCTTGAGGCCGCCGCACTTGCCGAGGAAGAGGACACCTTCGGGTCGCCTTGCAATGAGAAGGTCCATGATCGTCGCCGCATTTGCGGTGCCGATGCCAAAGTTGACAATGGTGAGACCTTCACCGTTGCTCGCCGCCTGCATCGGATTGCTCTGTCCGACCACCTCACAGTCGAAGCGACGGGCAAACGCCTCTACATAGCTCCTGAAATTGGTGAGGAGGATGTAGTCGCCGAAATCGGAAACGGGCATTCCCGTGTACCGGGGCAGCCAGTCGGCTGCGATCATCTTCTTGGTGAGCTCAGACGCCATCTGGTCACGGTAACGCAGCAAGGCCGTGAGAGGTATTCACTCGATTCCAGGGACGGTATCTATCATCGAATTCGCCACCAGCAGGCTGATTCGCTCGACCGCTTCGACCCCGGCCGGTTGATTGGGCCACCCGTAAGTAAGTATCGCAACCAGATAGCCGTCGTAGTCGCCGGGAGGGTCGACCCAGCCGACAGAGTTGATGATGCGGCCGGCAAACCCGTTCTTCTGGGCAACGGTCCATGAAGGAGGCACGCCGGCGGTCACACCCCAGGCCTGGGCGGGCACCACAGCGGTCATGAGAGCGAGTGCCACCTCACGCGAACCCTCGCCGAGCAACCCTCCTTGCCCGAGCAGCACCTGGCGGAGCAGGCCGACCTGATCGGAGGCGGAGGTCTTGGTCGTACCCCAAGCACTACCGCCGTCGGCCGTAATCGAAGTCTGCGACAGGCCGAAGATCTCGCCGGTTTCCCGGAACCACGGCGAGGCGCCGAACGACCCCCATAGCGAACGAACCGGCCAGTTCGCCGACTCGGTGATCATCGGGATCAGGCGTGACATCTCCGAGTCGGTGATTTCCCTATCGCCGTTCTGGGCTTCGAGAAGAGTTCCCGCCATGACCATCACCTTGAACACCGACGCAGTGTTCTGACGGTTCTCCGGGTTGAGCGAGTACTCACAGCCGGTGCGGATGTCGAAGACATGGGCAGTCAGATCGCGTCCCGGATAGCGGTTGGCGAGGTCGGCAGCAACACCACCGGCGAACGGGTCGGGGCGGCAAGCACCGCGTGATTCCCCCGGATAGGCCTCCGGCACCGTGGTGGTAGTGGTGCTGGCAGCGCTCGTGGAAATGGAGACGCGTGCAACTGCTGTGGTGGTTGCCACGGGTTGACTTGTTGTCGGCGTCGGCCCGGATGTAGTCGCCGGTTGTGGCGTCGTGCACCCCGCTACCAGGACGGCGACCAGGAGCAGTCCCCATCTCATCAGTGCGCAGCGCCGGAATCGGTGATCAGGTAGTCCCGCGCTGCCAGGAGTCGAACAGTCTCCCGTATACCCCGCCCTCGGCCACGAGCTCGGCATGTGTTCCGTCCTGGACGATGCGGCCGCCATCGAAGACGAGGATCCGGTCGGACTTCTCCGCTGTAGAGATCCTGTGGGCGATGGTGACCACGGTCCTGCCCGAGGTCAGCTCGTTCAGTGTCCTGCTGATCCTCACCTCTGTCGCCGGGTCTACTGCCGAAGTCGCCTCGTCGAGCACGAGGAGGTCGGCGTCTGCGATGGATGCCCGCACCAGGGTGACCAGCTGGCGCTCTCCAACCGATAGGGCACTGCCTCTTTCCCCGACCTGGGTGCCGAGACCTTCGGCCAGCTCATCGAGCCAATCTCGCAGACCGAGCCGGTCGAAGGTGGCAAGGAGCTCCGGTTCGGTGGCCCCGGGACGGCCCATGCGGACATTGTCGGCAATGGTGCCGCGGAAAAGAGCTCCCTCTTGAGGAACCATCACCACGCGGTCACGCAGCGATGCAAAACGAACGTCGCGCACGTCGTTGCCGGCAATGCTCACCGAACCTTCGGTCGGGTCCATGAGCCGGGTCAGGAGCTTGGCGAACGTTGTCTTGCCGGATCCGGTTTCACCCACGATCGCAACACTCCGCTCTGGCTCGATGGTGACGCTCGTCTCATGTAACGCCGGTTCGGCCAATGCCTGAGCACCAGATTGCCCAGGACGGGGATACCGGAAGACAACCCTGTCGAACTTCGCCCCGATCGGCCGATGGGGGAGCTCGACCCCATCGGGGCCGGGGTCGGCGACATCAGGAGCGATGTCGAGGATGTCGAGCACGCGCCTCCACCCTGCCACTGCGGTCTGGGCCTCGTTGACCGCTTCACCGAGCATCTGCACCGGCTGCACGAAGAGCTGCACGAGGAACAGAAAGGCGACGACAGTCCCGATTGTCGTCGTCCCGTTGACGGCGAAGATGGTCCCGGCGACGACCACCGCTGCGACCACTACAGCTGACGAAGCTTCGGCGGCGCCGGAGAACGCCGCAGACAACCGGCCGGCGCGAACCGCCGAAAACCGGTGTGCTTCGATAGCCTCTTCTAGCTGGACACGGGTTCGCTCCTCGACACCGTAGGCACGGATCACCGGTGCTCCGACGACGGTTTCGGCCAGCAGCGCCAACATCCTCCCGACTTTTTCCCGGACGGTGAGATATGCGATCTCGAGCCGGCCCTGAAACCACTTGATCATCATGGCGATGAACGGGACCAGGACCAGCACCACCAGCCCGAGGTGTACCGAAAGCACCAGCATGACAACCAGAGCCAGAAGCACCTGGCCGCCGTTCGTCAGGAGCATGAGCCCGCCCCATTGCATGAAGCGGCTTATCTGGTCGACGTCGGAGGTCACCCTCGAGACGAGAACACCACGCTGCTCGGAAGCCTGGTGCAACATCGATAGATCGTGGATATGTCGGAACGCCCTGATTCTGAGACCGGAAAGGGCGGTCTCAGAGACCTTCGCCAGGCGAAGGTGCATCCACCCGGTGAATCCGGCCGTGACCAGGACAGCCCCGAGGGCAATGGCCGTCATCTGGATGATGAAGGTCATGTCGACACGCTCCCCGCTGAAGCCTCCGTCGATTATCTGTTGGATGACCACCGGCACGATCACTCGTCCGGCAGTGGCCACGAGTGCGATGATGATCGTGCCGGGCAACCCCCGGCGTAGCTCCGGCGAGAGGCTGAGACCGCGTCTGATCGTCCGCATCGCCCCATGCGAGCGCCGTGCGGCGACCTCTTCCTGGACTGCGGTTGTGGTCATGCCGGCTCCTCGAGCTGGCCGTAGGCATCGATCAGGCTGCGGTATCCGGCGACCGCTTGGTAAAGCTGCTCGTGGGTCCCCCGGTCGACCACCCGGCCCTCTTCGATGTATATGACCTCGTCTGCCATCACGATCGAGGAGCGCCGGTAGGCGACGATCACAACCGTGGTTTCGAGCTGGGAGAGGCCGGCGAGGAGCTCGCCTTCCACCGCAGGGTCGATGGCCGATGTCGCATCGTCGAGGACGAGCAGCCTTGGCTTCCGGACCAGGGCGCGGGCCAGTGCGATCCGCTGGCGCTGGCCTCCGGAGAGGGAAGCCCCCCGCTCGCCGACGACGGAGGAGTACTCGTTGTCGAGCTCCAGGATGAAATCGTGGGCGCGCGCCAGCATGGCGGCAGCGAATACCTCCTCGGGGGAGAAGGGCTCACCGAGAGTGATGTTCTCGTACACCGATTCGTTGAAGAGAAAAGTCTCCTGGAAGACGATGCTGACCGATCCGGCCAATGCCCCGCGCTCGATGTCGACCA
>JBHJOQ010000068.1:0-24569 GCA_050329555.1 Acidimicrobiia bacterium
CTCGCCGACTCCCCGGATGGGGGGTGGTTCGGGTACCAACCGAATGCAGGCCCCATCTATTCGGCGGGCACGGCGATGGATTACTGGGCGTTGGGTCTGCAGATTCTCGGCCTGGCCTCACTGATCTCCTCGGTGAACTTCCTGGTGACAGTGTTCAATATGCGGGCAAAAGGAATGCGGCTGATGCGGATGCCGGTGTTTGCCTGGATGTCGACAGTCACATCGTTCCTCCTCCTGTTCTCCCTGCCCATCATCGCCGTTGCCCTGTTCATGGTCACGTTCGACCGCCAGTTCGGGACCCTGTTCTTCAACTCCGCCGGAGGGGGCGATCCCATCCTCTGGCAGCATCTGTTCTGGCTCTTCGGCCATCCCGAGGTGTACATCCTGATCCTTCCGGCGATGGGCATCGTCTCCGAAGTGCTCCCGGTCTTTTCCAAGAAACCGTTGTTCGGCTACTCCGCGGTGGTCTTCGCCGGGGCGGCCATCGCCTTCCTCGGCTTCGGGGTGTGGGCGCATCACATGTTCGCCTCGGGGATTACCCCGGTTGCCCAGGCCGCCTTCGGCCTGGCCACCATGACGATTGCGATCCCGACCGGCATCAAGATCTTCAACTGGCTGGGCACGATGTGGATGGGCAAGATCAGGCTCACCACCCCCATGCTGTTTTCGATTGGCTTCGTTGCGATGTTCACCATCGGTGGCCTGTCCGGAGTCACCCACGCCGTGGTGCCCTCCGACTGGCAGCAGACCGACACCTACTACATCGTCGCCCATTTCCACTACGTCCTCTTCGGTGGGGCGATCTTCGGTATCTTCAGCGGTCTCTACTACTGGTTCCCCAAACTGACCGGAAGAGTCATGAGTGAGCGGCTGGGGAAGCTCCAATTCTGGTTGTTCATGATCGGGTTCAACCTGACCTTCGCCCCGATGCACTGGCTCGGCCTCCAGGGCATGGTCCGCCGGACCTGGAAGTACGCCCCGGAGATGGGCATCGAGCCGTGGAACTTTGCGGTCACTATCGGTGCGTTCATCATCGCCCTCGGTGTCCTCGTCTTCATGTACAACTGGGTGGTGTCGAAGCGTCGCGGGGAGGCGTCGGGACTCGATCCCTGGGATGCCCGCACCATCGAATGGACCAGCCCCAACCCCACTCCCGAGTACAACTTTGCAACGGCACCGGTCGTCACCCGACTCGACCATTTCTGGCACCTGAAGTACGACGAGGATGACGAGGGCCGTGCCCTGCGCAAGGAGGATGCCGATAAGGTGGTCGCCGACCTCGAGTACGACGGCCTCAACCCGTCCTCGCCGATCCACCTCCCGGCACCTTCGTACTATCCGGTGCTGATGGCATTGGGCATACCGATAATCGCTTACGGGATCATCTACCACGAGGCGCTGTGGGGAAAGATTGCGATCGCAGTCGGAGCCCTCATTTCCCTCGCCGCGCTGATCGGCTGGGGGATCGAACCTCTCGAAGAGCCCATGGAAGGGCATGACCAGCACACCGAGCCACCAGTTGGTGTGGAGTCTGGAGGAGGAGAAGCTGACACGGGCGAGGAGGTAGATGATGACTGAGCTTGCCCACGAGTCAGACCTCGGCCATCACGACGAGCACGAGTCGACCGGAATCGAGAACCGCAAGCTCGGGATGTGGGTATTCCTCAGCTCTGAGTTCCTCTTCTTTGGTGCTCTCATCTCAAACTATTTGCTCTATTCGACCCGTGGTGGATTCCCCTCCCCTTACCCCGCGGAGATATACGACATCCCATTCACGTCGGTCAGCTCTTTTGTGCTGCTCATGAGCTCGCTGACAATGGTTCTGGCCCACAACGCGCTCTCCAGAAATGACCAGAACGGAACCCGCACCTGGCTCTTCGCCACTGCCGCCCTCGGGTCGGTGTTCCTCGGCGGCCAGGTCTTCGAATTCACCGACTTCATCGTCGAATACGGCATGACCCTTTCCACCAACCCGGCTGCGTCCGCTTTCTACGTCCTCACCGGCTTTCACGGTCTCCACGTTGCAATCGGGGTGATCATGCTGCTTGCCCTGTGGAGCATCTCCCGCCGCCAGAACGGGCTGAGCGAGAAGTCGGGTCTCAACCTCGAACTGGTCGGCCTCTACTGGCACTTTGTCGACATCATCTGGATCGTCATCTTCACAGTCGTCTACCTGCTGTCCCTGCCACCCGTATGAGCGACCACGCTGCCCACCCCGCCCACCCCACTCCGGCGCAGTACTGGAAGATCGCCGTCGTCCTCGCCATCCTCACCGCGATCGAGGTGGGCATGTTCTACATCGACCAGGAACTGGGCCTCGGGGCGTTGAACGCAGCGATCCTTCTCGTGCTTGCTGTGGCCAAGTTCATCATCGTCGTCGGTTGGTTCATGCACCTGCGCTTCGAGAACCCTCTCCTGAACCGGTTCTTCACCGGCGGCTTCATCCTCGCCTTTTCCCTGTACGCGATCGTGCTCGGGCTGCTCGGAGTCCTGATCATAAGAAGCGGGTAATGACCTACCCGGCTCTCCATCCCTGACCCGCACTGGTCATTACTGACGGCTGACAAAGGAAGCGAAACATGACAGAACCAACACCGTTCGGGCGTTTTTTCCTGCCGGGCCCTACCGAGGTGCACCCCGATGTGCTGCAGGCCCAAACCAGAGCGATGATCGGCCACCGCGGACCGCATATCACCGAACTCATGCAGAGCATCGAGCCCGGGCTCCAGGATCTCTTCCAGACCTCGCGGCCGGTTCTGGTTTCGACGTCGTCGGCGAGCGGCCTCATGGAGGCAGCGGTGCGCAACGGCGTCCTCGGCGGCAAGGTCCTCAGCCTGGTCAACGGGGCCTTCTCCAGCCGATTCGCCAAGATCGCGGTCGCATGCGGTCACGAGGTCGAGCGCTGGGAGGTGGAGTGGGGCTCGGTCCATTCCCCTGAGGAGCTCGGGAAGCGCCTCGAATCAGGAGGTTATGACGCGGTCACGCTTTCCCAGTCGGAGACTTCCACGGGTGCCCTTCAGGACCTCGAGGCAATCGCCGGGGTGGTGGCCGGGCATCAGGACACCCTGCTCCTCGTCGACTCGGTCACGGGCATCGGTGGGGTCGAGACCCGAACCGATGAGTGGGCCCTCGATTTCATCCTCACCGGTTCCCAGAAGGCAGTAGCCCTTCCCCCCGGCCTGGCGTTCGGGGTGGCTTCGGATGCGATGATGGCCCGTTCGGAGAAGGCGACCAACAAAGGGTGGTATTTCGATCTCGTCGAGTTGCACGACCTGGGAGTCAAATACCAGAGCCCGGCGACGCCGGCAGTCTCCCTGCTCTACGCGGTGCAGGCCCAGATGGAGCGGATCGCGGTTGAGGGCATGCCAGCAAGGTGGCAACGGCACCTCGCCATGCAGCGACGCACCTTCGATTGGGTCGGAGAGATGAATGACGCCGGGGTTGGTGTCGGGGTCTTTGCCGACGAAGGCCATCGTTCGCCGACGGTGACCTGTGTCTCCATGCCCGACGGCGTGGGGGCCGGAGCGCTCGTCGACGGAGTAGCCGACGCCGGCTGGGTCATCGGAGGAGGCTACGGCAAGCTCTCCGATTCGACATTCCGGGTCGGCCACATGGGCGACCACTCCGTCGAGGAACTCGACGCACTGCTCGAGGTGATCGCAGGGGTCCTCGAGTGACCCACAAGGTGGTGGCGACCGACAAGGTCTCCGATTCCGGTCTCCGTACCCTGGTCGAAGACGACAACTTCGAAGTCATCTTCGCTCACGATTCGACGACGTCCGATTTCGAATCGGCACTCGAAGATGCAGAAGCACTCATCGTCCGTAGTGCCACCACCGTCGATGCCGCGCTAATGGACAAAGGCACCCATCTGAAAGTGATCGGCCGGGCGGGAGTCGGTGTCGACAACATTGACATTCCGGCCGCAACCGAAAGGGGGATAGCGGTAGTCAATGCACCATCAGGGAACACAATTGCTGCGGCCGAAATGACGATGGCCCTCATCCTCGCCACGATGCGCCATGTCGCTGCGGCTGACGCTTCCCTGCGCGCGGGGAGATGGGACCGCAATCTGTTCAAGGGAGCTGAGCTGAGGGGCCGGAGACTCGGCCTGATCGGAGCGGGCCGCATCGGCGCCGAAGTGGCGACCCGTTGTCAGGCGTTCGGCATGGACGCCATCATCTATGACCCCTACCTGTCGGACGCGCGCGCCGAAGAGATCGGCAGCCGACTCACCGACCTCGACGAAGTGGTGACGACTTCGGATGTGATCTCCCTGCATGTCCCGCTCACCGACGAGACCCGGGGGATGATCGACGAGGCGGCAATCATGCGGATGAAGCCGGGCACCTATGTGGTCAACGCCTCTCGAGGCGGTGTGGTCAACGAGTCTGACCTGGCCGCCGCCCTCGAATCCGGCCACCTCGGCGGTGCTGCCCTCGACGTCTACGAAGACGAGCCCCTCAGTGGGGAATCCCCATTGCGGAACGCCCCCAACCTCACCCTCACCCCGCATCTCGGAGCTTCCACGGTCGAAGCCCAGGAACACGTCGCGGTCGAAGTGGCGGCCAACGTCGCCGCGGTGCTCGTCGACGGGGACCTATCGACCGCCCTGAACAAAGACCAGCTGTCCAGCTGACTCTTGGAGTGGTCTGTCGCCCAATCACTGACGGCGTTTCTCCGGCCCTCGAGTCCCTTGACTGCGTCGAAGTGCTCGCCGCAGCTCGAGCTCACCGTAGGTCCGATCCGAGGACCAGGACACCGGCGCTGTCTAGCTGACGATCAGTTCGACAGCCGCCTCTTCGGCGGCGGGCTCCTCGGCTTCGGATTCGTCGCCGAGGTTGGTGAGAACGGCGAAGAGGATGATCACGACAATCCCGATGCCGGCCAATGCGACGAAGAATTCGCCTCTGCCGATCTTCATGTTGGGCCGCGATCCTGCCAACGAAGCGAAGGTGAGGATTCCCGCGGCGGTGATGACCGCGACGATCGACGCGCCGCCCGAGGTCAGATGGTTCGACTCGAGCAGTGTCCAGGCGAAGGGCAGCACGAGTAGGGCGAGCAGGGCCACTGCGCCGAGGGGGATGCCGATTGCGTTGCCCATCCGGGCTCGCACCGCCTTCAGCTCCACCTCGTCGGATTCGTCGACAGCCGCCGGTACCCCGAAGAATTGGGTGACAGTGGTTGTGATCGCACCCAGGAGTGCACCGCCCAGCACCATGATGATGAGAGTGGGCAGCACGGGGAGTTCAACCAAGCCTTCGGAGCCCTCGATAGGCGTGCCCACTCCAGCGGCCAGCAGCGCACCGGCACCGATCCCCAGGACCAGGCCGAAACCTCCCCCGACCCAGGCAGTCCGCGACTTGGGCGACTTGAGCTGCATGGCCGGGTTGACCCATCCCGCTGCGGCACGAGCGAAAGCGGCAACGATGGCGCCGAAGACGACACTGACCAAAGCCACTCCGATGAGGAGGCCGTTCGAATCGCTGATGAAGATCGGGCTGAAGGTTTCCTCGCCGGTTACCGAGGTGGTCTGTGACCATGATGCGGCGGCCATGACAAATGCGAACAGTCCAAAGACGGCCCCGGTCCAGCTACCGATCCGTCCCGTGGTGCGAAGCCGTTGCTGGATGGCCACCGGCTCGAGGGGCTCTTCGGGAACCTCGGGCTCGGAGAAAGCGGCCACTGCGGGTTTGGGGGCTGCGTCGAGCAGTCTTGGTGCTGGTGGCGGGTCGGCAGGCTTTTCGGGAGCGGACCCCTGAGCGGAGTCTTCGGTTGCCACCTGGGGTTCGGGTCTCGTCTCCGCCGGTTTCGGCGCGGCTGCGGGCGCACCGCCGCCCCACGCCTCGAGAATTGCTTCGGTGGTGGTTCCGTTGGCCTCGGCGCGCGCTGCCGCAGACCGGCTGACCAATTCGGCCGGCGTGCCTAGTGCCTCGGCGGCGGCTGTCAACAGATCGCTCACGAGCGTCGACTCTAGTGGTCTGTCGCTTCAACAACTTCCATCCAGGCGGGTCAGGCGTTTGTCTCGTCCCGCCACGCGAGCCAATCAGCGACCGGGGAGAGGTCGTAGCTGGTTCGGCCGTCGATTCCGAGCGTGATAAGGGTCGCCCCCGCCTCATGCAAATCGTCGGCAGTGTCGACTCCACGGGCGCTGGCGCCGCAGGAGATCTCGATTTCTGACGGATCGCGATCGACCTCAGCACACCACTTCTCGAGCACCGACCGCTTGTGCCGGATCGAGTCTGCTTTACCGAAGCCGTGCCAGATGTCGGCGTGGCGCGCCGTGTAGCGCAGGGTTTTCCTCTCGCCGCCGCCTCCGATGAGCACCGGGATCCTCCGGGTCGGAGCGGGGTTGAGTTTCTCCCACCGCTCCTCGATTCGGGGCAGGGCGTGTTTCAGGTCGGCGAGGCGTTGTCCGGCAGTACCGAACTCGTAGCCGTACTCGTCATAGTCCTTTTCGAACCATCCGGCACCGATTCCGAGGATCAGCCTTCCGTTGGATGCGTGATCGACGGTCCTCGCCATGTCTGCGAGCATTTCGGGGTTTCGGTAGCTGTTGCAAGTAACAAGTGCTCCGATCTCCACACTTTCCGTGATCTCCGCCCAGGAGCCCAGCATCGTCCAGCATTCGAAGTGCTTGCCGTCAGGGTCTCCGGAGAGTGGATAGAAGTGATCCCAGTTGAAGAGGACGTCGACTCCCATCTCCTCTGCGCTGATAACCGCGCGGCGTATCTCGTCGTATTCGGCGTGTTGGGGCTGCAGCTGGATCCCGATTCTCACCTTGTAGGGCATGGTCCTCCGATGTTTGGCTAGGTCTCCAAACCGTACATCGTGTCGGCGATAAGCCCGTCGACGACACGATTCAGGGCCTCCCTGTCGTCCGCTCCGTCGCCCTTCGCCATCTCGTAGGTGGCGAGCTGGCGGTGTGCGCTGGTGCCTTCGCTGACAATTGTCCTCGCGTGTCTCAGCTCCTCGCGAACTCCGAACTCGGTCGCATCCTGGGCGAGCACCTCGATGAACTCTTCGATCAGGTCGGAGTATGCGACGAGTTCCCCCCGACCGAAGTCGACGAGTGAGCCGTCCACCCCGTAGCGCTGTGCCCTCCACAGATTCTCTTCGATCATCATCGGTGAATAGGTGCGCCAGCGTTGATTGTCCCGGCGGAGCCGGTAGAGGTACCCGAGCAGGCACTGGTACAGGGCGGCCACGGTCATCGCATCTTCGAGCCTGGTGCAGATGTCGCTGACGCGCATCTCCAGGGTCGGGTACCTGGAAGAAGGGCGGATGTCCCACCAGAGCTTGGTGGCATCCTCGATCAGCCCGGCATTCACCAGCACCGCCACGGAGCGCTCGTACTCACCCCACGAGGCGAACTCCTGGGGGAGCCCGGTGCGCGGCAGGTTCTGGAAGATCACCAGCCGGTAGGCGAGAAGGCCGGTGGGCTGGCCCGCCCAGAACGGTGACGATGTGCTCAGTGCGAGAAGGTGGGGGAGCATGTACCTGACCTGGTTCATCAGATCGATCCGCAGGTCCGGGTCTGATATCCCGACGTGGACGTGCATGCCGCAGATCACCAGCTGGCGGGCCACCTGCTGATAGTCAGCGGCGAGCCGCATATAGCGTGGGTCTTCGGTGGTCTCCTGTTCCGACCAGTTGGCGAAAGGGTGGGTCGAAGAGGCGATAATCGCCCCCCCGTAATCGTTGACCACCGCCGACAGCCCCCGGCGCATCCTGGCGAGGTCTTCGCGGGCTTCGGCGACAGTCGAGCACACCCGCGTCCCGACCTCGATCTGAGCTTTGAGGAACTCCGGGCTCACTTGCGACCCAAGGATGTTCTCCAACGCCTTCCACATCGAATCCGGTGGGCTCTTGATCAGGTCACGGGTCTCGCGGTCGACAACCAAATACTCTTCTTCGATTCCGATGGTGAAGTCCGGGCGATCCATTATGGAGGCACCTTAGAGATTTCTCCGGCCCGGCGACCGCAGGCGGAGTGATTCAGGGACGCTGGAACGCCGCTCGGGCACGCTCGACCGGTTCGAACATGTGACAGCGAGACCGATGGTCGTTGGCTATGCCCATTGCCTCCATGAAGGCATACACCGTGGTAGGCCCCAGCCTGGTCCAGCCACGCTCCTTCAGCGCCTTGGCAAGTTCAGCACTTTGAGGGGTCGTGGGCGTCATCGGTCTGAAGTCAGCAGGCGGTTCAAAGCGCCAGACAAAGGCGGCGAGGCTCCCCGCCTCCTTCTGCAGTGCCAGTGCTTTGTCGGCGTTGCTGATGGTGGCCTCGACCTTGCCCCTGTGTCGGATAATGGAGGCGTCACCCAGTAGTCGCTCCACGTCTGCAGGTGTCATGGCGGCCACCTTGTCGATCTGGAAGCCGTGGAACGCAGCCCTGAAGGCTTCCCGCTTCCGGAGGACTGTGAGCCACGACAGTCCACTCTGGAAGGCCTCGAGACTCAACTTCTCGAAGAGCCTCACATCATCCGCGACCGGCCAGCCCCACTCCTGATCGTGATATGCCACATAGTCAGGAGTCGAGATGCCCCACGAGCACCTGAGCAAGCCGTCCGGGCCTGCGACTACTTCCATGGACCGAGAATAGAGGAGAGCTGTCTGAGCGCCACCCGATTTACCCCGGATTAGCAGCTTGTCCCATAGCCTCATCACTGTGAAGTCGACAAAGATGCGTGACGGACTGTCCGGTGCCCTGGCGGCGGGGCTCGCCCTGGGTGTCTCCGAGTTTGTCGCGGGTCTGGTCGCCCGCCTCCCCTCGTTGGTCGAGAGCCTGGGCAATTGGGTAATCGACATCGTGCCTCCTCCGGTCAAAGACTTCGCCATCGATACCTTCGGGACCAACGACAAACTTGCCTTGCTCATCGGGATCGCCCTGGTGACTTTGCTGCTGGGGGCGGTGGTCGGTGTTTTCGCCAGGAGTCATTTCTGGATGGCAATCGTCGTATTCGGCGCCTTTGCGGTGCTTGCCTCGATGGCCGGGGCCAGGGACGGAGCGGTTTCTGTTGGTGTCGCCATCATCCCCGCAGGACTTGCTGCCCTCGTCGGGCTGGGTGCTCTGCAGTGGCTGTACTCGCTCAGCACCTTCGGGAGCGAAGCAGAGGAGACAAACCTGCCCCGCCGGGCCTTCCTCGTCGGCGCCGGTGCGGTCCTGGGGGCCGCAGCTCTGTCAGCCGGGTTTGGCCGGATGCTTCTGGAACGCGGCCGGATCATCGCCGCCGGGCGCGCCGACGTCACTCTTCCCACTCCTATCGAAGCGGCGCCGCCGGTGCCGGCCGGTGCAGACTTCGGAATCGAGGGCCTGGCCCCGGCCATCGTGCCCAACGAGGACTTCTACCGGATCGACACCGCTTTCGCCGTGCCCCGCATCGACCTCCCCGAGTGGCGTCTCAACGTGAAGGGAAGGGTCGACCGCCCGTTTGAGCTCACCTACGCCGACATCCTCGACATGCCCATGGTGGAACGGACGATCACACTGTCATGCGTCTCCAACCAGGTGGGGGGCAATCTGGTCGGCAACGCTGTCTGGCTCGGCGTCCCCCTGGTCGACATCCTCGACCGGTCCCGACCCTCGGCGGACGCCGAACAACTCGTGGGCCGCGACGTCGATGGCTTCACCGTCGGCTTTCCCCTCGAGGCAGCCTTCGACGGCCGGGACGCCCTCGTGGCCGTGGGAATGAACGGCGAGCCCCTCCCGTTCGAGCATGGCTTCCCGGCGCGCCTGGTGGTGGCCGGCCTCTACGGTTATGTCTCCGCCACGAAATGGTTGAGTGAGATCGAACTGACGGGATGGGACGAGTTCGACGCCTATTGGGTGCCCCGCGGATGGTCGAAAGAAGCCCCGATCAAGACCCAGAGCCGCATCGACACTCCCCGGAATGGCTCCACGGTCGAGGCTGCAACCCGGGCAGTAGCGGGTGTGGCCTGGGCTCCGAATCGAGGGATTTCACGTGTCGAAGTCCAGTTGGGCGAGGACGCGGACTGGATCGAGGCGGAACTGTCGGTTTCGCTCTCCGATGATGCCTGGGTTCAGTGGAAGACGGACTGGGCGAATCCCATTCCGGGCCGGCACCGGATCAGTGTCCGCGCCACTGACGGCGATGGAAACACCCAGACCGATGAAATCAGGCCGCCGGCACCGGACGGGGCAACCGGCTATCACTCGGTGCTGATCACCGTCTCCTGATCGGCGATGTCGTTCGCCGAGATGGCCCATCCCAGATTCATCTCAGGATCCTCGAGTGCCAGCCTCAGCTCCCAGCCGCCCGCCGGGCTGGCGTCGTCGAACCAGTACCAGCGGATCCGGGAAGCGGCCCTCTCGATTTCTCCAGGTTCAGCCGGCCAATCGAGATCCGAGATCGACGCCACCATCCACCAGGCCAGGTAACGCCCGGCGGCTGCGCCTCGCCTCTGGCCGTGTGCCCCTCCCGATGCCGCCGCCCATGCCATATGCGCCAGCGCTGTGGCGGTGTCCAGGGGGGCGATACCTGCTGAGGAAAGGCCCAGGGCGGCGATGGCATGGAGGGCACCACCTTCCACCGAGACTGTCTGGCAGCGCCCGTTGGACTGATCGATCCATGGCTCGATGAGGTCGGTTAGCGCAGCTTCCGATTCGGGATCGTCGATGATGGTCACCCCATCGGGGAGCTCGGTGGTCACACCAGGAGGGAGTTTCGGCCGCGGTGTCTCGACCCTGTCCGCTTTGTACGTCGCCAACGGGTATTCGGGCTCCCATTCCTGGAGCCCGGGCAGAGTCCCCGGCTCGTCGGGAATGTCACCGCGCACGATCCGTTCCGCGGCGAATGTCATCCTCTCCGGTCCCGGCTCGAGGTAGGACGACATCTCAGCCCACGTCTTTGTGCTCGCAGCCACTTCGGGGAGCGGTCCGGGGGTGAAGCGTGTCCGTCCCTCGGAGACCACCGCCCCCGCCCATTTGCCCGGAGCCTCGAGGGCGAGCCGATACCGAACGTGCTCGTCGACTCCCCAGAGCTGCTTCCCCCGGCTGACAGCTTCCTGGCACCTTCTCCGCAAGGCGACCAGCGCATCCCAGTCGCGGGCCTTGCAGTGGCGGCCGACGATTCTGATGAGCTCGTCGGTGTCGGAAGCCTCGATCGCATTGATCGTCCTGGTGTCGCTCACGGTCGGCTTCCGGAGGCGACCGGCCTCCCCGACCGTGACCATTCCGAGTACGACCCGATGTAGACCTCGGGAATCGGGCGGCCCGATTCGGCGATGGCGAGGGCCGTGTGACAGGCCACCACTCCAGATCCGCAAGAGATCACCGGGGCCTCGAGAGCGCCGTATATGTGCGCGAGCTCGGCCGGCGTACGGAACCGGCCGGCCTCGAGAGCTTCTGAAGACGGGATATTGATTGCACCGGGGATGTGGCCGGGAGTGGGATCGACCGGCTCGGTCTTGCCTTCATACCGTTCGGCAGCGCGCACATCGACAAGGGTGCGACCGTCGAGGTCTTCGATATCCACGACTCCGCTGAATCCGCCCGGCACCGGGTAGGCGGTGGCAGCGGGTGTCACGGGTTCGGTGTCCACCGGGAGATCCTCCTCCAGCCACGCCTCGAGGCCACCGTCGAGGACCCGGACGCGGTTGTGGCCGATCGAGCGGAGCATCCACCACATGCGGGCAGCGACGGTGCCCGCGATGTCGTCATACACCACTACTTCGCCGTCCGGGGCGAGCCCCAGCCGCCCGAGGGTCGCGGCGAACGTCGCCGGTTCGGGGAGTGGGTGCCGGCCCGGCCCATCCAGGGCACTCAAGTCGTCGTCGAGGTCGACGAAGACCGCTCCGGGAATGTGTCCCCTGAGGTAGGCCGCGTGTCCATGCTCGGGATGGTTGAGCTTCCACCTGGTGTCGAAAACCCGGATCCGGCCGAGGGTGGCGTGAAGAGTTCGCGCATCGATCAGGTTGTCAGCCACGTCCCTATTCCAGCAGTCCTTCGGACGCTACGAGGCTATTCCTCTTCGGAGGCCGCGGGATTGTCGCGTTGGGCTCCGAACTCCGAGCTCAGGTCCGACAGCGTCGAACCGAGCGCGCTGGCCAGTGAGCCGGCTGCTCGTTTTAAGCCGTCCCGCGTTTCTGGATCCCGGAGGATGTCGGAAACGGATTCGGCGATCTGGTCCCATGCCCCGGCAAGGGTTGAGAAGGCTCCCTTGATCTCATCCTCGGTAGGCCCCTGCTCATCGGCGACCTTCCGGTATGTCGACGTGAGCCTGTGTCCCAATTCGCCAAACCGATCGGTCACCTCGTCCCAGGGATCATGCTGCGGATCTGTCGTAGGATCTGTGTCGTGAATCTCCACTTGTTAGATGGTACCTATGAGTTGTTCCGTGCCCACTTCGGCCGCAAGGACACGATTGTCTCTGCTGATGGTGATGACATCCGGGCGACGATCGGCGTGGTCGACTCCACTCTGCAGCTGCTCAGAGAGCCCGGTGTCACCCATCTCGCCGCGAGTTTCGACACGGTGATCGAGTCGTTCCGCAACATCATGTTCCCGGCGTACAAGAGCTCTGCCGGGATGGAAGAGGTCCTGTTGCGGCAGTTTCCCTGGGTCGAAGACGCCCTGGAGGCGATTGGTGTGGTGGTGTGGCGGAATATCGAGTTCGAGGCCGACGACGCCCTCGCCACCGCTGCGGTCCGATGGGTCGACGATGTTGACAGGGTGATCATCTGCTCGCCCGACAAGGACCTGTGTCAGGCGGTGATCGGCGACAGGATCGTGACCTACAACCGGAGGGAGCGAAGGATCATCGATGAGAACGGTGTGGTGGAGAAGTTCGGGATTCACCCCGAATCGATACCCGACTACCTCGCCCTGGTGGGGGATGCCGCCGACGGTGTTCCCGGTCTGCCCGGATGGGGGGCGAAGTCGGCGGGTACTGTTCTTGCCAGGTTTCCCCGCCTGGAGATGATCCCCGCAACCTCCGCTGAGTGGGGTGTCAGTGTGCGCAGTGCAGAGAAGCTGGCTGCCACACTTGTCGCTGGGATGGACGACGCATTGCTCTTCCGGGAGTTGACGACACTCCGCCTCGATGTGCCGTTGAGCGAGAGCCTGGCGGATCTGGAGTGGAAGGGTGTCCCCAGGGACCGTTTCGAGGAGTTCTGTGCGAGGTTCGGTGTCGAGCCGGGCTCGATCAACGTCCATCGCTGGGCGTGAGCCCCGACCCGTCGTCGGCTTCCCACACCACATCGAACCGGTCGTTGCAGTCGCCGCACCTGTAAGCCAGGGGGGTGCCTTCGTCTATCTCTCCGTCGTCCGGGAGGTAGCTGATCAAGTGGGCCGTACCGCCGCATTCGATGCAGTCGTACTCTGACGGTAGATCTCTCATTCTGTCCCTGAGGCGCAGGTACTTCGGGTTGCCCACGTGTGGTAGCCGGGTTGTTGGTCCATCGTCAGCCGATGGCTTTGCCGTCGGAGCGGAGCTGAACACACGCCTCGACCACGCGCGCCGACATCCCGGACTCACCCTTCTTCATATACGAGCGGGGGTCGTAGGTCTTCTTGTCGCCGACCTCCCCGTCGATCTTGAGCACCCCGTCGTAATTCGTGAACATGTGCTCGACGATGGGCCTGGTGTAGGCGTACTGGCAATCGGTATCGATATTCATCTTGACAACGCCGTAGCCGAGGGTTTCGTGAATCTCCTCCAGACTGGAGCCGCTCCCGCCGTGGAACACCAGGTAGTGGCGGCCGTCGGGGCCGAATCGCTCTTCGACCGCTTCCTGGCCGTCACGGAGGATGGTGGGGTCGAGCTGCACCGCGCCGGGCTTGTACGCCCCGTGGACATTCCCGAACACGGCAGCCAGGAGGTAGGTCCCCTTGTCGAAGGTGCCGAGGACTTCGGAGACCCTGACCATGTCCTCGGGGGAGGTGTACATCTTCGACCGGTCGATGTCGGTGTTGTCGGTGGCATCTTCGACCCCGCCCACGATCCCGATCTCCAATTCGAGGATGATTCCGACCCCTGCACACTTCTCGAGCAGCTCGGCGGCCAGCGCCAGGTTTTCCTCCATGGGGAGTTCGGAGGCGTCGAGCATGTGGCTCTGGAACAACGGGGCTCCGCGCTCGGCAAGCCGGTCCCGGCTCTTGTCGAGAAGCGGGCGGATGAAGTCGTCGACTCTGTCGGCGGGACAGTGGTCAGTGTGAAGGGCGATGTTGACCGGGTACTGGTCGGCCACTACATAGGCGAACTCGGCAAGTGCGGTCGCCCCGACTTTCATAGACTTGTTCGACTGGCCCGAAGCGAATTCGGCTCCGCCGTAGGAAACCTGGACGATGCCATCCGAACCTGCTTCGGAGAAGCCCTCGAACGCGGCGAGCATCGTCGACGACGACGTCACGTTGATCGCGGGCAACGCCCACCCGCCGCTCCGCGCCGAGTCGAGCATTTCGAGATACTTGTCTGGTGATGCGATAGGCACGGGATGTGATACTAAAACGTCCAACGGGGAACGACGGCCAGCCGGACGGCAACCTCACTTTTCCGACTGGCTGTCGGTTCCGCACAAGGATACTTTCAGACGAGGATGCAGACGACCACCCAGCCGATCAAAAAGCCTCGAAGCCTTCTGCTCCGAGGGGTTTATGTGGTGCTCGGGCTGATTTGCGTCATGTTTGCAGGGCTCAGCTTTCTTCCCGGGATCCCCACCATCGACTTCGTCGTCCTCGCCGCCTTCTTCTTCGCCCGTTCTTCCGACCGGCTCCACGACTGGCTGGTCAACCATCGCTACTTCGGCAGGATGATCGGCGCATATCAGGGTGGGCTTACCGTGAGAATGAGGTGGTGGGCCGCCACAGCGATAACCCTTTCCCTGGGTTTGTCGGCCTTCGTCCTCATCGATAACACAGTGGTAAGAGTGGTCCTTGCTGCAGTCTGGGTCTACGCGATTTGGTTCGTATTCAGCCGCCCGGCGAAGTAGTTGGCTGTTCCCCCGGAGGCGAAGCCGAACGGGGGAAAGGTCCCTGTCGGCCAAAGGGCCGAGAGGTAAGGGGGACTGAGACTCTCCGAGTTGAGAGTAGACGGGACCCAAACAGCGTCGGAGGGAACCAGCCCCCCTCCCGGCTCCTACGTCGCCGGCACTCCCCCCACCCCTCGGGCGGTGGGAGAGTGGTCCCAGACCTGGTAGAAACTTGGGATGCGTCTTGTCATCGCCAGGTGCACCGTTGACTACTCGGGTCGGCTGACCGCACATCTCCCGGAAGCGGTCAGGCTGATCATGGTCAAGGCCGATGGGACCCTTGCCATCCATTCCGATGGCAACGCCTCCAAGCCGCTCAACTGGATGGTCGCGCCGAACATGTTGGTGACCGAAGAAGACCGCTGGGTGGTGACTAACAGGAAGGGCGAGGAACTGGTGATCTCGATCGCCGAGGTGTTCGAAGACGTGGTCCACGATCTTGGGGACGATCCGGGACTGGTCAAGGACGGCGTGGAGGAGCACCTTCAGGTACTGCTGGCGGCCAAGCCGTGGGTGCTCGAAGACGGCCTCACACTGCTCCGGCGCGAATACCCGACGGACATCGGCCCGGTCGACCTCCTGTGTGCCTCTCGTCATGGCGAGACAGTCGCAGTCGAGATCAAGCGCCGCGGGGACATCGACGGGGTCGAGCAACTGACCCGGTACCTCGAGCGGCTCAACGGTGACCCTCGACTGAGCCCGGTCCGGGGCATCCTCGCCGCCCAGCTGATCACGCCTCGGGCAAGGAGCCTCGCCGAATCGCGCCGGATCGGCGCCGTCGAGGTCGACTATGAGGGCCTGCGCGAGATCGAGGACACCGAGATGCGCCTCTTCGACGTTCGCTGATGTTCTCGATCGTCTTCTACGAGCCCGAGATCCCACCCAACACCGGGAATGCGATGCGCCTCGCTGCGGTCACCGGATGTCGCCTCCATCTCATCGAACCGCTGGGATACGAACTCGACGATGCCCGACTCCGCCGGGCGGGAATGGACTATCGGGATCGGGCCGTGGTCAAAGTGCACCCGAACCTGGACGCTTGGAGGACATCGGAATCACCCGGACGGGTGTTTGCCTTCACCGTCGACGGGAGATCGCTTCATTCAGATGTGGAGTACCGGGCCGGCGACAGCTTTCTCTTCGGTCCCGAATCGGTTGGCTTGCCCGACACGGTCCAGCATCTACTCTGGGTGGACGACACGGTGCGGATACCGATGGTCCCCGGCGTCCGCTCGCTCAACCTCTCCAACTCGGCAGCGATCGTCGTCTACGAAGCCTGGCGCCAGCTCGGCTTTCCCGGGGCTCGCTAGACCTGGACTAGCGGCGGTCGGCGAGCATGGAGAAAGCGATTGCCTCCGCCAGGGTCGACCGTCCCACGTCGGCGATGTCCTGGCTTTCGTTGGGGGCGTGGATCGCCGACGTCGGGTCCCCGCAACCGGTCACCAGAATCGGGGCATCGGGAAACAAGTCCGCAAACATGGCGATGAAAGGTATCGAACCTCCGGCACCCATGTGGACCGGTTCGGTCCCGAACGCTTCGCGGAAGGCATCCTCCCAGAGCTTCACGACCGGGTGATCGGTCTCGAGGACGGAGGCGTCTCCGGTCTCCTCGTGTAGAAACTCGATCGATGTCCCCCATGGTGCGTTGGCACTCAGGTGCGACTTCAACTTGGCGAGGGCATCGGCCGCGTCCTGCCCTGGGGCGATGCGCATACTCACCTTCGCTCTCGCCGCCGGCACCAACTGGTTGATGGCCTCGGCGACGGGGGGCGCATCGATCGCGAGCACTGAGACACTGGTCCTGGTCCAGAGCCGGGACGATATCGATCCGGAACCTATTTCCTCGACTCCGTCAACCGCTCCGATCATCTCGCGGGCGAGTTGGGAGGGGACGTCGAGCCCGGCCGACTCGGTCGCAACCAGCCCCTGGATCGCCACGTCGCCGTTGTCGTCGTGGAGGCTCGACAGCACCCGGGATAGCGCGGTGAGGGCGTCGGGATAGACCCCACCGTACTGGCCGGAATGCACCGCCGACTTGAGCGTCCTCAACTCGAATGAGACCGCCGCAAGCCCGCGCAGCGAGGTGAGCAGGGCCGGCACCCCGACTGCCCAGTTCCCTCCGTCGCCGATCACGATCACGTCCGGTTTGAGGAGATGTGAATGCTCCTCGAGGAGCTCTTCGAGTGAGATCGATCCGGCTTCCTCCTCGCCCTCGAAGAATACCTGAACCCCAACGGGCAACTCGTTTCCGTGAGCGGCAATGGCTCCGAGGTGCATCACGATCCCGGCCTTATCGTCGGATGCTCCGCGCCCGTACAGGCGGCCATCCTTTTCATGCGGCTCGAAGGGGCCAGTCTCCCATTCGTCGATGGGGCCGGGGGGTTGTACGTCGTAGTGGGCGTAGAGGAGAACAGTGGGCGCACCCTCCGGACCGGGAATCTCGCCGAACACCGCAGGATTTCCGTCTCCGGGCTCGAGCAAGCGGACATTTTCGAATCCGCCCTCCTCGAGCAACCCGACGATGTGATCTGCGGCCTGGCGCACATTCGCACGGTCGTAACCTGGAGCGCTCACGGAGGGGATTCTGATGAGATCTTCGAGGGTCGCACGCAGGCGGGGAAGGTCGGCGCTGACTGCCTCGCGTAAGTGGTTGTAGGACATGAACCCACGTTACCGATCTGCAGCTCGCACGGTTCCACCTCGAGTTGAGGCATCATGGTGTCGTGTTGAGATTCAAACTCCTGGACATCCCGGTCGAGGTCAGACCGTCATTCCTGCTGATTGCGGGGTTCCTCGGTTTCTCGTTGAACCGGGTCGACCTGATCCTTGCCTGGGTCGGTGTCATCTTCGTCTCCATCCTCGTCCACGAGCTGGGCCATGCTCTCACGGCCCGTCACTACGGGTCGGAGGTGGCCATCGAATTGAACGCCATCGGGGGTCTCACCTCCTGGACGGTCCCGGACGAAGGCGTGACTCCCGGCCGGCGGGCGCGCATCGCAGCCGCGGGCTCTGCCACCGGCCTGCTCTTCGGTGGGCTGGTCTGGATCGTGGCCGCCCCCTTCGGCCCGTTTACCGGAATAGCCGGGTTCACACTGAGCAACCTGGTCCGGGTGAATGTGTTCTGGGGACTGCTCAACTGGCTGCCCATCCGTCCCCTCGACGGGGGACACCTCTTTTCCTCTCTCCTGGAGAGAATCGCGCCGAGGCGGGGCGACACCATCGCCGATGTTGTCTTCTTTGTCACCGCTGCGGCCGGTGTGATCCTGGCCATCTACTTCCAGTTGATCTTTGTGGCCATCCTCACCGGCTGGCTCCTCTGGGGAGAGTTGTCGCGGCTGATCGGCCCGGGCGGCGCGACCACAGGCGTGCCGGTCCTCGACTTCGACACCCCCGCAGAGAATCTGGCCGCAGAGGACGAAACTGACGCCACCGAGCCCGAGCGGCCGGCCGGGTATTAGCCTCATCCACCATGGACTTTGCCTATAGCGACCGTGTCGAAGAGCTCCAAGGACGACTGCTCCGCTTCATGGAGTCCGACGTTTTCCCGGCGGAGTCGGTCTATGCCGAGCAGATGGCCGGGTCTGGCGAACCCCACTTTCATCCTCCGATCGTCGAAGACTTGAAGGAGGCTGCCCGCGCTCTCGGACTGTGGAACCTGTTTCTCCCCGACGAAGAACTTGGCGCGGGTCTCAGCGTCCACGAGTACGCGCCTCTGGCCGAGATCACCGGCTGGAGCCCGGCCCTGGCGCCCGAGGCCCTCAACTGCTCGGCACCCGACACAGGGAACATGGAGATCCTTCACATGTTCGGAACGCCGGACCAGAAGGAACAGTGGCTGATGCCCCTCCTCGATGGTGAGATCCGGTCGTGCTTTTCGATGACGGAACCATCCGTCGCAAGTTCCGACGCCACCAACATCGAAACGGCGATGACCCGTCATGGCGACATCTACGCCATCTCGGGTCGGAAGTGGTTCTCGTCGGGCGCGGCGTCGGAGAGGTGCAAAGTCTCCATCGTCATGGGTGTGACCAATCCCGAGGCCGATACCCACCGCCGCCAGTCGATGATCATCGTGCCCATGGACGCACCCGGAGTGAGCATCGTCCGGGAGCCGACCGTCTTCGGGTACCAGGATCGCGGCGGCCACCCCGAGATCGAGTTCGACGGGGTGGAGGTCCCGGTGACCAATCTCCTCGGAGAGGAAGGCGGCGGCTTCGCCATCGCCCAGGCCAGGCTCGGCCCCGGCAGGATCCATCATTGCATGCGCGCGATCGGCGCTGCAGAGCGTTGCCTCGACCTCATGGTCAAGCGGTCCAAGGAGCGGGTGGCATTCGGGAAGCCCCTCGCTGATCAGGGGGTTGTCCAGGAGTGGATCGCCAATGCACGCATCCGGATCGAACAGACCCGGCTCCTGGTCCTGAAAACTGCGTGGATGATCGACGTGATGGGGACCAAAGCGGCGAGGACCGAGATCGCTGCCATCAAAGTCGCCGCTCCCGAATTGTTGACCTACGTCGCCGATCGCGGGATGCAGTTGTTCGGAGCGGCAGGATTCACCGAGGATTTCCCGCTGGCCTCCTTGTATTCCATGGGGCGATGGCTTCAGATTGCCGACGGCCCCGACGAGGTCCACCGGAGGTCGGTGGCCCGGGCCGAATTGAAGGGCTGATCGGCACCAACCGGGGATCATCTAGGTCGGTGATTCGCTCCGAATATGTGACATCGAGTTGGTTGATTGGACAATAAACGGAGCGTTTAGGCGACCCAGAAATCGGGAACGAAAGCCCTTGAGGCTGCGTTTACCTGGTTCACCTCATGATTGAGGAGAAGATGATCGATTTAGAAGTGACGCCGTGGCGGGAAGCCGCCGCTTGCATGAGAGTTACATACGAGGTTTCATTCTTTCCCGACCCAAATGATCTGGCCGGGATTTCACAGGCGAAAGCCGTCTGCGCCGGCTGCCCGGTCGCTGCAGAGTGTCTGACCTGGGCGATCGAGACCAATCAACCAGAGGGAATTTGGGGCGGCCACACGCCGAAAGAGCGCAGGGGAATCAGGCGCAGGTGGCTCGAGGAGATCAAGAAGGCATCCTGACCCGGTCCGACGCCTCTTTACCACCCTCGACCGCGACATGGACGAGCGCGTCGCCGGGACTCACCTGCGGGTTGAGACTCCTCCCGATCACCCAGCCGGTATCAGTCGCTTTCACCGCGGTGGGCCGGTAGCCGAAAGCGTCCGATATCTCCGCGATCGCATCCCCTCTCTCCACTCGGTCACCCAGACCGGGGAAGACACGAACCAGCCCACCCCGCCTTGCCCGCACCCAACAGGTGCGGCGGAACACGCGGGTGGGCGGGGCAACCGGGAGGCCCGCGTCGATCATTCCCAGCGACCGCAGACAGCGCATGATCCCGGCGACCCCGGTTTCGATCGCAGGCTCGTCGAATCGGTGGGCCTGGCCCGATTCGTAGAGCAACATCGTTATCCCGCGCGATGTCGCCGCCTCCCGCAGCGATCCGTCCCTCGCCCGGGCATGGATCGTGAAGGGCGCGCCAAAGGCGCTGGCCAGCTTCATGGTTTCGACATCGTTGGTATCAGCCCGGATCTGCGGTGCATTGGAGCGGTGCCCGGTGGCCGTATGGCAGTCGATGCCCACCGAGCACTGGGCAACGATCTCGGTCATGAAGAGATGGGCCAGGCGGGCTGCCGACGATCCGCGTTCGGATCCGGGAAACGCGCGGTTGAGATCGCGCCGGTCGGGCAGATAGCGCGACTCGTGGATGAAGCCGAGCGGGTTCACTATCGGCACCGCAATCACGGCGCCGCGCAGCCGCTTTGCGTCCAGCTGCCGCATCACCCGGCGCACGATCTCCACCCCGTTGAGCTCGTCACCGTGGACCGCCCCCGAGATCCACATGTTCGGCCCGGTGCTCCTCCCGTTGATCACCGCCACCGGAAGCGAAGCCGTCGACCCTGTGGAGAGTCGGGCGAAGGGCAGTTCGATCCGGCCCTTCCGGCCGGGGGGAACAGTGGTCTCGCCCACCGAGATGGGCTCGTTCCGTGCTTCAAGCATCAGATCTTCTAGAGCCTCTGATCTCGGCGTTTCCTTCGATGTAGTCGATTATCTCCCCGGCGACGTCTTTCTGGCTTGCCTTCTCGATACCCTCGAGGCCGGGTGAGGAGTTGACCTCGAGAATCATGGGGCCTGACTCCGACTGGATCATGTCCACGCCGGCGATACTCAAACCCATCGTCTTGGCCGCCCTGATCGCGGTGGCCCGCTCCTTGGGGGTGAGCTTCACTGCCTCCGCATTCCCGCCCTGATGCAGATTCGAACGGAAGTCGCCGGGCGCTCCCTGGCGCTTCATTGCTGCGATAACCCTCCCATCGACGACAAAGGCCCGGAGGTCGGCGCCGCCGGCTTCCTTGATGAACTGCTGGACGAGGATGTTGGCGTCGAGCTGACGGAAGGCTCCAATCACAGATTCGGCAGCCTTCTTCGTCTCCGCGAGCACCACACCAAGCCCCTGGGTACCTTCGAGCAGCTTGACCACGACGGGTGCGCCGCCGACGACGTCGAGGACTCCCTGCACGTCCTGGGTCGAGTGGGCGAACGACGTCGTAGGCAGACCCACACCGGCCCGGGAGAGGAGCTGCATGGAACGGAGCTTGTCCCGGGAGCGGCTGATTCCCTCCGAGCTGACTGCAGTGAACACATCGGCCATCTCGAATTGGCGGACAACCGCCGTCCCGTAGAAGGTGTAGGTGGCACCGATTCTCGGGATCACCGCCTCCGGTTGCACCTCTTCCCCCCGGTACAGCACCCGGGGGCGTCCGCCGGTGATGTCCATGTAACAGCGCAGATAGTCGACCACAGATACCTCGTGGCCCCGCTCCAGCCCTGCCTCGCGCAGACGCTTTGTGGAGTAGAGCGACGGGTTTCTCGACAAGATGGCGATCTTCATTGTTCCTTCAAGTCTGGCTGAGGGCCGAGATAACTACGCCCTGGGTTCACCAGGAACCTCCCGCGGAGGGTCCTTCTCCCGATGAGCATACGGAAGGACATCTCATCGCGCTCGGTGAGGTTGATCATTGCCCTGATCAGCACACCGTTGACGACGACAGGGGTGGAGATGACAGGTCGGAGCTCGGTGCGCCCCCCCGGATTCTTGACTTTCCGCTCCATGACGACCGGTGCCTCGCAGGTCACCGAGGAAGCCCTGGATCGTTTCAAAGGATGGATGTCGAAGCGAATGTAGCCGATCCCGTCGCGGGTGAAACGCCGCTGGTCGAAGGCGTGGAGCGATGAGCTCTCAGCACCGGTGTCGACCTTGGCCTGGATTGCAGTTATCCCGAATTCGGGCAGCGCCACCCACTCCCGCCAACCGATTTCGGTGGGAGCCCTTCTCTTCTTACTCACCAGGGAACTGTATTCGGCCGATCGCCACTAGTCGGCGTTGGTCGCCTGCACGCCGCTAGTTTGATGTCGTGCACCGAGCGTCGAAGCCAAAACGCCCCGCCTGGCTCCTCGGGCTGCTGATCGCCGCACTGCTCATGGCCGCCGCCCTCCTCATTGCCAACCTCCTGGGATTCGGTGACGACCCGGCCATCGGAGCCGCAGTCGTGCTGGGCCTAAGCGGGTGGTGACTCCGGGATCGGGTTTCCGTTGCAGTCGATGCCGTCTGCCGGCCGGTAAAGGGCCCAGAACGTGTCGATCTCGGTCCGTCCGTCGGCGTAAACCCGTTCCCGGTCGGTCTCGACGTATGTGCATTGGTTCCGGCTCGAGGTCCGTGTCGCCACCTGTTCGACCTCGATGTTCTTGGTCGAGTACATGCTCACGGTGATCGAGCTCGGGGTATACGAGGTCCAGATCAGCACCGGATAGTCGGTGGTGTTCTCGAAGACCAGATCGGGGGCGGGGTTGGAGATGGTTGCCTCGCGGCCGAACGGATACCTCGAGAAGTAGAGAGAATGTGCCTGGTATTGGACGAAGTCGAGCCCGGCGAAATATGCCGCATTGAAAATGGTCGTGGCGAACTGGGAGACGCCACCGCCGATCTCGGGGACGAGGTGCCCGGATCGGATCGCACCGGCAGGAACGAACCCCTTCTCCGCCGTACGCGGTCCGACGTGTTCATTCAGGGAGATGACCTGGCCCGGGACCAGGTAAAAACCGCGGACGAGATCGGCCATCCTCTGGATATTGATCACCCGGTTCTCGCAGCAACTGTGCGGTGTCGTGAAACTCGAAACGCGCTCGACGATCAGGCTCCCGTCATACCAGGCGGTCCGGGTCGGGTCGTCGTCAGGCCTGGTCGTGAGAACAAAAGGCCCGCTGGCGCCGGCAAGGATCGCATCACCCAGCTTCTGAGCCGTGTTCGCCGAACAACAGATTTCGGCAGGCTTCCCCGGAGCCAGCACTGCAACCGCCTCCCCGTCGACCTCGAACGAGGGACTGACGGCGTCGCCGATGGGCCCGGGGTATGTAGCTTCGATCTCCGCCTGGAGCCCGGGATGGTCGAAGACCGGGACCATCTCGTTGCCCTCGATGGACACGGTGAGATGACGGCGGAGTGCGGCCGGGGCCATCTGTCTGATATCGCCGTCGATGATCAGCCGGGCGCCCGACTGGGTGAGTTCGTTCAATCGGTCAGCGACACTCGCCGCCATCTCGTCGGTGAAGTCGGCCGGGACTTCGACGGCAATCGCATCGACAGCCAGCTCCGTGTCTGTTGGATCCAGCCCTCCGATGTCCTCGACGAGTATCTCGACGTCGGCAGCCGACCCCGGAACCCCGGGGACCACCTCGAGTCGCCATTCGTCGTTCAAAGCGATGTCGGGGGACACCGGTGACTCGAAGACGAGACCAGGTTGTGCATAAAGCGTCTGCTGGGCAGCTGCTGGATCGAATGAAATCGGCTCGGATATATGTTCGGTGGTGGTGAGGGTTGCCACCCATTTGGTGAATTGTTCGAGGACCCCCCCGGTGTGGCGCGCCGAGAGGACCCGATCGACCGCACGGTCGACGTCGTAGTAGAAACCGACCTCGTCGAGCTGCAAGGAGATCGTCCCGTCAGGTGTGGCTATCGACACCTCCCGGGAGAGAACGTCCGCACTGCGGTCGGCCACGAACTCCCGCACCTGGTCGGAGGTGCGCGCGTCCAGGCGCTCACCGGCGTATTCGACATTTCCGGCAACGGTCTCGCCGCCGGCAACCAGATGGTCGTACCAGGCATAGGTGAAAGCCCCCAGCAAAACAGCCAGGGCAAGCCCGAAGTAGAGGAGGGGAGATCTGAGGGAGAAGTGGTTGGACACCGACTCGACATGTTATGGCACATCCCGTCATTTGCTGTATCGGTGCGCGTTTGCGACCGAAGACCCTTGACTCAAAATGTCGCTTTCGGATAGGATGGTGTTGGTCCCCGGACCCGAGCCCGGCTGATACGGACAACGATCAGGCGGTTTCGACATTTGAAGATCTCGATTGGAGTCATGCTGACGCGTCTGTTAGCATGCTTTTCTCTGCGTTACCTAGTTCTATTCCGCATTTCCAAGGAGGCACCTCTTGGCTTCGCGCG
>JBHJOQ010000116.1:0-12653 GCA_050329555.1 Acidimicrobiia bacterium
GTGTAAGCCGTCAAACGTGTTTAGGGCATTACACCGAGAAGCGGCTATTTGACGATCAGAACGTTTCGATCGGCGGCGTGGGCAACCCCGTGGCTGACGGATCCGAGCAGCAGGGTGCCCAGGGCACCCCGCCCGCGGGAACCGACGATGATGAGGTCGGCGTCGACGTTCTTGGCGTAATCCACGATCATCGTCGCCGGTGCGCCGCCTTCGAGGGTGACTGCCTGGCCGTTCGATGGCATGTCTCCGACAATGTCCCAAACCGCGGCCGTCTGGCTCTCCCGAACGGACTCGAAGTCGATGATGTGACCCGCGGGGACCATGTACGGATAGATATAACTTCCCGAGACGTACACGAAGTGGATATCGCCGACTCCGGCAAACTCCTTGGCCGCGGCAACGACTTTGTTGGTGTGTTCGGATCCGTCTACGGCTGCAACAATTCTCAACTCGATCTCCTTTAGTTCGATTCCAACGGATGACGCCGGGGTTGGCTAGAGGCCTCCGGCCTGATGGCCTGGGAATTGTGCCCGATGTGCCACAGCCTCTATCCGGAGAACGCCGGGATTACCTCGCTGGCAAACAGCTCGAGCCCGCTGGTGTCGTAGGCGGCATCGGCGAAATTGACGATTGCATATGACATGCCTGCATCCTCCCACTCCTCGAGCATGGCCACGATCTTCTCCGGGGTCCCGGATGTCTTCAAGTACAGCTTGGCCAGCCAGTCTGCCCGATCCTCGGGCAGGTGCCCGCTCAACACCGACCGTGCCCAATCGATCTTGTCTTCCACTTCGGAGTCTGTGGCCGCACAGAAGATGTCGAAGTTCGATGATCGAACGATGGCTTGATAGTCGGTGCCGACGTCCTCGCAATGACCCTTGAGCACCTGTGACTTGTGGATGAACTCGTCGAGCTCGACCCCAAAGTTGGTGTATTGCGCATAGCGGGCCGCCACATTGAGCGTGAGTTGCTCACCGCCGCCTGCAACCCAGAAGGGAATGTGGGGCTTCTGTAGTGGTTTCGGTTGGGAGATCGCACGGTCGAGTTGGTAGTACTTGCCGTCGTAACTGACCTCCTCTTCGGTCCACATCGCCTTCATGATTTCGACCCCCTCACGAAGCATCCCGATCCGCTCCGAGGGTTTGAGGAAGGGGTACCCGTAACCGTCGTGCTCGTCCTCGTACCAGCCTGCGCCGATTCCCATCTCGAGGCGGCCCCCGGAAATGACGTCGATCGATGCGGCAACTTTGGCGAGGTACGAGGGCGGGCGGTAGGTATTGCAGGTGCACATCTGACCAAGGCGCACCATGTCGGTGACGCCGGCGAGGGCGGCCATGAGAGTCCATGCCTCGTAAGTGACTTCCTGTGATCGCACCGGGACTGTGTGAAAGTGGTCATAGACCCACAACGACTCGTAGCCGGACTTCTCGATCGTCCTCGCCACCCCGGTCATCGTCTCCCAGTGGTCCTCCACCGGGATCCCGACCAGGTCGTGACGCCATCCCTGCGGTACAAATGCTCCAAATCTCATGTGGGGACCCTAACGGAGAGTGAGTTTGGCCGGGATCACCGTCGGGCTGAGGCGTTGAGGAGGCGACGGACCTCAATTTCGGTCGTCTGTCCGAAATGCCGGTACCACGCCCCGACAGCCACCAGATTTCGCGGGGTGAGGAGACAGACAACGTCGTCAGCGATGGCACCCAGTTGGTCGACAACCTCCGGCGCGCCCACCGGCACGGCGATCACGATGCGGGCGGGCTGCATCGTTCGTAAAGCCTCGGCGGCCGCACGCATCGTGGAACCGGTCGCCAGGCCATCGTCGACCACAATCACTGTCTTGTCGGTGACGTCGACTTTCAGTTCCGCCCCCAGCAACGCCGCCTCCCGCTCGGACAACTCGTCGCGAGCCGCTCCCGCAGCTGCATCGAATCGCTCGGGGCCGATCCCCACGGCTCTGATGACCTGCTCGTTGCGAATGACCACCCCGCCGGAAGCGACAGCGCCCATGGCCAGTTCTGGCTGGCCGGGAACACCGATTTTGCGAACGACCAGGATGTCGAGGGGCGCCTTCAGCTGCCGCGCCACCTCGAAGGCCACCGGGACTCCTCCTCGGGGTAGGCCAAACACCACCACATCTTTCTGACCCTGATACTTTTCCAGGGCGGCGGCAAGCTTCTTGCCCGCGTCCTCACGGTCCGTATATCTTTCGGCCATCGCCTCGAACCTACCCCGTCTGGCGGCCCGACGCCTAACGTTGATCGAGCCGGTTTTGGACGGAGGTCGCCCGTGAGTCGAAGAGAAGTCGTCGTTTTCGACGTCAACGAGACGCTGCTCGACCTGAGCGGACTGGGCCCCGCCTTCTCGGCCATCATGCCGGTGGAGTTGATGGCCGTCTGGTTCACCAGAACGCTGCACAACTCGCTGGTGGCGAACTCCACAGGTCACTATGACTCCTTCGATCGCCAGGCTGTTGATGCTCTGATCGTCACCGCCGGATCCGTCGGCGTCAGCGTGACCGAACTGCAGGCCGCAGCGCTGGTGGCCGGGATGACATCCTTACCGCCTCACCCCGATGTGGTGCCATCCCTGGTGAGTTTGGCGGAGGGCGGATTTCGCCTGGCCACGTTGACCAACTCCTCGCTCGCGGTGCTCGCAGAGCAGATGAGCAACGCCGGGCTGATCGACTTTTTCGACGAACTGATATCCGTGGAGGAGGTGCAGCAATTCAAACCGGCACCTGCGACGTATCTCTATGCTGCAGGGCGGCTCAGGATCCCAATCGACGAAATGCGCTTGGTGGCCGCCCATTCGTGGGATGTGACGGGTGCAGCGCGAGCGGGGGCGAGGACCGCCTATGTTGCCCGAGGCAATTCAACCCTGGGCCCCCTCTCGGAAGCCCCCGACATTGCCGGTGAAGACCTCAACTCGCTGGCCGGGTCGATAATCGCCGCCCTGGAGACCGATCAGGGAGGATAGGACTCGAAGCCGTTGATCCGCTGTTGTTCCCTGACAAAGGCGGTAATGGCGGCAACATCCTCCTGGCTCAATCCGGGGATTGGTGGCATCGGACCGAAATCCCAGTGGTGGGCGGGTGACCCTCTGGACACCGCGGCGAGAAAAGCGGCATCGCCGTGATGGTTCGGCTCGTAGACGATTGACAGCTGCGACGGTCCCAGATCGGTACCCCGGAGGTCTGCCCCATGGCACTGGGCGCAGTGCTGCTGATAGAGCGGCTCTCCCAGCTCCACAAGCGATGGGTCCTGCTCCTCGACCTCGACCACCTCGAATGTGTCCGGCGCCGCGGTGCACGCAGACAGGACCAGAACAGCCAGGAACACCGATCGTCGAAGCATCGCTCTCCTCCCTGACTTCATGTCGTCGCCGCCTTCAAGTCGAGGCGGCGGAGGAGTTGGGCGTTGAGTGCCACCACCACAGTTGAGGCGCTCATCAACACTGCCGCCACCGCCGGACCGAGCACGACACCCGCCCACGCAAGCGCGCCGGCAGCGAGGGGGAGGGCGATCACGTTGTAGCCGGTTGCCCAGGCGAGGTTCTGCAGCATCTTGCGGTATCCGGCGTCAGAAAGCTTCCGGATGGCAACCACCCCCCGAGGGTCGTCGGAGGCAAGAACGATCCCGGCGGACTCGATGGCAACATCGGCCCCGGCTCCGATAGCGATGCCAACGTCTGCCTGAGCAAGAGCTGGAGCATCGTTGACCCCGTCGCCAACCATCGCAACCTTGAAGCCGCGCTCCTGAAGCGAAGCGACGTGGGAGTGTTTGTCCTCGGGTAGCACTTCTGACATCACTTCGTCGATATCGAGTTCGGCCGCAACCGCTTCGGCTACCTGATGGGCGTCTCCGGTGATCATCGCGACCTTGACTCCCAGACGGTGCAACAGGTCGATGGCCTCGCGGGACTCGGGTCGCACCTCGTCCTCGAGTGAGATGGCCCCGGCAACCGCACCTTCTCCAATCACATACAGGACCGCGGAACCGCGACCGCGCCATCCAGCTGTCTGCTCGTGCATCGCCTCCGGTTCTTCAAGGCCGCGTTCCCGCAAAAGGGTCGGCCCGCCCACAGCCAGTCTGGAATTGTCGACAGTCGCCTCGACGCCCCTCCCGCTCATCGACTTGAAGTCGGTTGCTTTCGGAACCTTCCCCACCTCGTTACCCGCGGTGTTGATTGCCCGCGCCAGTGGGTGCTCGGAGTCGGACTCGACGGCAGCCGCCATGAGGAGAAGCTCGTCGGTGTCACCGTTGGTCGCAAACACTCCTGCAACCCGGTGCGCGCCCTTGGTGAGAGTCCCGGTCTTGTCGAAGAGGACAAGGTCTACCGACCTCATGGATTCCAACGCCAGCCGGTCCTTGACCAGAATCCCGTTGCGTGCAGCCATACCTGTCGATATCGAGATCACCAGCGGTATCGCCAGACCGAGGGCATGGGGACAGGCGATGACCAGGACGGCGACGGTCCGCACTACAGCCTGGTCGCCCCGACCGACTGCAATCCAGGCGATGACCGTGGCCACTGCGGCAAACACTGCAACGTAGAACAGGATGGCGGCGGCTCGATCGGCAAGCACCTGCGCTCTCGACCGGGATGATTGGGCCGCAGCAACGAGACGCTGGATACCGGCCAGAGCCGTATCGTCCCCGACGGCCTCCACTTTGATCCGGATCGCCGTGTCGGTCGCCACCGTCCCTGCGACCGTCCTGTCCCCGGGGCCTTTGCTGACCGGCCGGGATTCACCCGTGACCATCGATTCGTCCACTTCCACCTCACCGTCGGTGATGGTGCCGTCGGCGGGGATCCGCGACCCTGGCCTGACCAACACGACATCGCCTGGGGACAGGTCGCTGATCTGGACCTCCCTGGTTCCTTCCTCGGTGACAATCTCAGCGGTATCGGGCAGTAGCTCGGCGAGGGCGGCGAGGGCGCCGCGGGCCTGGCCGATTGCCCGCATCTCCATCCAGTGCCCCAGAAGCATCACCGAGATCAGCGCAGCAAGCTCCCACCAGAACTCGAGGTCGAACCACCCCAGTGACGTAGCAACCGAGGCGAGGAAAGCGACGGTTATCGCCATCCCGATGAGAAGCATCATGCCCGGTTGGCGGTCCCGGATCTCTCCGATTGCTCCTTTGAGGAACGGTGAGCCCCCGTAGACGAAGATGACGGTTCCGAGAAGCGGTGCGACGAGCTCGGACCCGGGGAAGGTGACGGCGGAGTACCCGAACCATTCCTGGATCATCTCGCTGAAATAGATGACCGGAAGCGTCAGCAGCAGGGATATCCAGAACCGGTCCCGGAACATCGCCGGGCTATGTCCCTCGTGTTTGTCGTGTTGGGCGGCGTTGTGGCCTTGGTGGTGGTCCATGCTCTCGTCGATTGCGCTCTAACTGTTATACACCTTCCAGCACGGTGGAAGGTCAAGGGGCCCCCGCCACAACCCAGGCGCTCGGCTTCAGCGCCTCGTCGCAGAGTTGACGATGATCACCGGGCAAGGAGCATGGCGGACCAGGCGCTCGACGCGGGGCCCGAGATGGAGCCGGGTGCTCCCTGCCCTTACACTGGTGCCAAGAACGAGGAGGTCAGGGCGCGTCTCCTCAACGGCCTCGAGGATCCCCGTCTCGGCGTCGATAGCGCGCCTCACCTCGGTGGTATAGGCAGCCTGGCCCATTGCCTGGCCCACCACTTCGAGCTCGGCGGTGACCTCGGCTCCCAGCGTGTCGCGAGATGGTCTTCCATAAGCCGTGGTAACCACATGGATCAGGTTGACCTCGTCCCCGCGCTTGGCGATGGCGAATGCCATCTCGGCCGCCCGATGCGCAGATTGCGTTCCGTTCGTGGGCACCAGCATCCGGTTCGGTTTCCATTCCGACCCCGCCCCTTCACCGCCTCTTACGATGAGGGTCGCGCACGGGGCCAGCTTGACGAGATCATCGATCACAGGGCCGAAAAGGCTCCCGTCGGCGGCGCCGGGGGCAGGGGTGCCCAGCACCATGAGGTCGTAGCCTCCCTTGGCCTCCTCCAGGATGGCAGCCACCGGATCGTCGGACACAACTACCCGCGACACGACATTCCGTCCGAAGAGGATCTCGATTTCGGACAGATATCGGATGGTGTTCTGCCGTTCCTCCGCCGGGCTGGCGGCAAAGAGAGTGATCGACATCTCCTGATTCTTGGAGATTCGCTTGAGGATCGTTGCCTGCATACCTCGGGTGAAACCCACCGTCTCCGGGCCTCCTCGAACCGGGACGAGGAGGCGTCTGATCTCGCCGACGAACGAGCCTTTCAATGTCTCCTCACGGCGAAGTCGTTTCTCCTCCTCATCGCCAAGGACGATTCTCGACGTTGTGTACCGCAACGCCACCGGTGCCATCAGCGATGTGACGATCGCCATGACCACGATGATCGAGAACATCTCCTGGCCGAGGATGCCCAAGGAGAGGCCGATGGTGGCGATGATGATCTCGAGGGCACCACGTGCGTTGAGACCGGAGCCGTATGCCAGTGCTGACCAGTGATCCTGGCGAGAGAGAAGTCGCGCTCCTGCGTAGGCGCCGGCCACTTTGCCGAAGGTCGCAACCAGGATGACTACCAGCGTGATCAAGAGGAGCCTGGGCTCGAGGATCGCCGCAACGTTCACCTTGAGCCCGGCTGTGGCGAAGAACACCGGAGCAAAAATCGCCAACGCAACCGACTCCAGCTTCTGGATCGCGTCGGACGGCAGTCGGGGCGAACGCCCGAACAGGATCCCGATGACAAAAGCACCGAGAACCGGCTCCAGGTGCAAGGCATGGGTGAATGCCCCCCAGGCAAAGGCAAGGACTACTACGAGTGTCAGAACGTGGTCGGGGCCGCGGAACCTGTCCTGGACGAAGGCGAGGCTGCGATCGACCAGCCACGACCCGAATGTGATGGTGGCCACAATGAAAACCACCACCAGGCCCACGGTCTGGATCACCGTGCCTGCGGTAAGGGTGGCCGCACTTGCAAGCGCCGTGACCAAGCCCAGCAGGGTCCACCCGGTGATGTCGTCGATCATCCCCGCCGCAAGCAGGGTCTGGCCGACATCGCGTCGCATCAGGTCGAGGTCCATCAGGATTTTGGCCAGAACCGGAATCGCCGAGATGGACAGCGCTGTTGCCACGAAAAGCGCAAAGACCGTGCGCTGCCCGGGATTGGCGAGGAGGTCGTCGGGGATCGCAAAGCCGAGGGTGAGCCCGGTCGCGAACGGGAGGACCAAGCCCCCGATTGCCACGCCCAGGGCGGTGGCGGCCTTTCTCTTGATCAGCCGAAGGTCGGTTTCCAGGCCGGTGATGATGAGCAGGAACATCACCCCGATCAAGGCCACCACCTCGAGGAGATAGCCCTGGACCTCGGTTTGGGGAACGATCCAGCGTCCGACAGCAGGAAACACACCCGAGAAGAGTAAAGGCCCGAGGACGACACCGGCAAGGATCTCGCCGACCACCGACGGCTGTCCCAGTCTGCGGGCGAGGCCTCCCATGAGTCGGGCCGCGAAGAGCAGCAGGGCGATCTGGACCACCAGCATCAGCACGTCATCGTGCGAAGCGGCTCCGAATGTACCGGGCACAACTGCTCCTTCCTCGGTCGCCTTGGGGGTTAGCTGACGGGCTCGGGCTGGAAGCTGCCCTTTTCGATGACGTGATTCGCCCTGGCTTTGTTGGGTCGTCCCCCCGGACCAGGCCCGGGTTCGGTGGTTATCTGCGGCAGGTTAGTGCGGCCCGGATCTTGTGGAGTGCCCCAAATCCATTCAGTGATGACCCCACTTCGCAGGTTGCGGCAAAGGCGACAAAACTGCACCCATGACCCTCTCCGACAGCCGGCTCTCCAATCTCGGCGCCCACCGGATCCTCGAAGGCTTCGATGCGTTCATCAACCGCTTCAGGGCGATCAACCAGCGGGCCCCCCGGCGATTCGAAGGCCGTGATTGGGCGGAGATCCAGACGGACGCGGTGGAAAGGCTCGACCTGTATTCGGGAACGGTCGGCGTCGTCGTCGGGACGATCGAGGCGCTGCTGGGAGACCGTCGCGACGACTCGGTGCTGTGGGTGGCGATCAAAGCCGTCTACTCCCGCCTGATCTCCGATCGCCAGGACTGGGAGCTGGCGGAGACATTCTTCAATTCGATAACCCGGAAGGTCTTCACCACCGTTGGTGTCGACTCAGCTGTGGAGTTCGTCGACACCGACTTCGACAGCCCACCCAGCCCTTCACAAGCACCTGTCTACCGCACTTATGACGGCGCAGCATCGATCACCGCTCTCATCGGGCAGATTCTCGAAGATGCAAGGCACGGCGTTGACTACGCCGATCTCGACGGCGATGTCGGCGAGGTGTCAGCGCGGGTCGAGCGCCGACTGGCCGGAGGATTGCCTGTGGTCGAACGCGCCGAGGTGGTTCGGTCGCTGTTCTACCGGGGCCAGGCGGCGTACATAGTTGGCCTGCTGTATTCGGGTTCACAGCGAATCCCACTGGCGATAGCGCTTCGGAATGGTTCTCACGGGGTCGTGGTCGACGCCGTCCTGCTCACCGAGAATGAAGTCTCGATTTTGTTCAGCTTCACCCGTTCCTATTTCCAAGTCGACGTGGCGCGGCCGTACGACCTGGTCAGGTTCTTGCGCCGGCTGATGCCGCGGAAGCGAATCGCCGAGTTGTACATCTCGATCGGGCACAACAAGCACGGAAAGACCGAGCTCTACCGCGATCTGCTCCGGCACCTGCAATCGACCGATGAGCGATTCGAACATGCTCGCGGCACCAAAGGTCTGGTGATGATCGTTTTCACTATGCCCGGCTACGACGACGTGTTCAAGGTGATCCGGGACAAGTTCGCCCCGCCGAAGAGAACCACGCGACGCACCGTCATGGCGAAGTACAAGATGGTCTTCCAACATGACAGGGCCGGTCGACTGATGGATGTGCAGGACTTCCAGCATTTGAAGTTTGATAGGTCCCGGTTCAGCGAAGAGCTCTTGGCAGAGCTTCTCGACGAAGCGGGCAGGACAGTGTCGCTGGAATGTAATTCGGTCGTAGTCAGCCACGTTTATGTCGAACGACGCATCGTCCCCCTCGATGTCTTCGTTCGCGAGGCAATGCCGTCGGCCGCTGCCAATGCGGTCCTGGACTACGGGCAAGCAATAAAGGACCTGGCTTCGACCAACATCTTTCCTGGCGACCTGCTCATGAAAAACTTCGGAGTCACCCGACACGGGCGGGTGGTGTTCTATGACTACGACGAACTTTCCCCGCTCACCGATGTCAGATTCAGGGAGATGCCCGAGCCGCGCGACGACCATGACGCGATGTCGGCTCAGCCCTGGTTCGCGGTCGGGGAGCGTGACGTGTTCCCCGAGGAGCACGAGCACTTTCTCGGGCTGAACGCCGAACTCAAGGAACTGTTCAACGAATCCCACGCCGACCTGTTCCGGGTCGACCCGTGGGTGGGCATCCAGGATCGGATCCTCGATGGTGAGCTCATCGAGGTCTTCCCGTATTCGGAGGAAGCGAGACTCCCTGGTACGGCCGGATTCAGGGGTTGGTAGCTTCGCCCGCCGAATCCACGAAAGAAGAACTATCGGATACCGTTGACCTGGTGAGTCAGACCCTCGCCCGCGCCCTCGTCTTCTTCACGTCCGCAGCAGTCCTTGTCATCGAGATCCTTGCCGGCCGGCTGCTCGCTCCTTATCTGGGCGTCAGCCTCGAAGTGTTCACGGGAATCATCGGTGTGATCCTCGGGGGCATCGCGCTCGGAGCCTGGCTCGGAGGCCGGGCCGCGGACCGGATGGAGCCTTCCCGGCTTCCCGGGCCCCTGATGGTCACCGGGGGGTTGACCGGAATGCTGAGCCCGCCGATCATCGACTTCTTCGGCCCCAATGTCGGCATCAACCCTTTCTCGATCGTTTTCCTCGCTTCGGTTGGTTTTGTGGTGCCGGCAGCGCTGCTGACTGCGGTCACCCCGGTGATCGTGAAGATCCGCCTAAGTTCCCTCGACGAGACCGGGTCTGTCGTCGGCAGCTATTCGGCCATCGGCACTGCCGGGGCTATCGGAGGAACTTTTGTCACCGGTTTCTTCCTGATCGCGGCATTCCCGACCCGGCCGATAATCGCCGGCCTCGGGTTCCTCCTCGTGGTGTCCGGAGCCCTTCTGACGGTCGGGCGCAACCGCTGGTTGTCAGCGGCGATGATCGTCATCGGGGCCGGTGCCGGCGCGATGCTCGCCGTGGCGGAAGGCCCATGCCAGTTCGAAACCACCTACCACTGCGCCGAAGTGCGAGTCGATCCCCAGCGTCCCAGCGGTCGGATCCTCATCCTCGACCGCGGCCACAACAGCTACGTCGATCTCGAAGACCCCACCTATCTCGACTTTCGCTATGCGCGGGTCATGGCCGATGTCATCGACTCGGTTTTGCCGACCGGTCCGTTGGATGTGCTCTCGGTTGGCGGGGGAGGGTTCACCTTTCCCATCTACCTCGACGCCGTCCGCCCCGGAACCGATCACGTAGTACTCGAGATCGACGGCGAACTGCTCACGATCGGACGAGAGGCGCTCGGCTTTGAATATCAGGGTGAGGTGGTGATCGCCGACGCCCGCCAGTCAATCGCCGAAGTAGCTGACGGCTCGGTCGATCTGGTGATCGGCGATGCCTTCAGTGGTCTCACAGTGCCCTGGCATCTCACGACGGAGGAGTTCGTCTCGATTGTCGATTCGAAGATGAACGAGGGCGGCATCTACCTCATAAACGTGATCGACTACGGCCGCCTCGAGTTCGCCAGGGCAACGGCCCGCACCTTTCTCGAAGTCTTCGATCACGTCGCGGTGTTCGCCCCACCCGCATATCTGGCGGGCACCTCAGGAGGGAACTTCGTGGTCGCCGGGTCCCGTTCCGACATCGACCTGAGCGCCGTACTGGCGCGGATCAGGAACAGCGGCGGTGTGGAGGAAGGCATTGAAGGAGTTGAACTCGAGAGGTTCATCGGTGACGCCTTCGTGCTGAGAGATGACTTTGCACCGGTGGATCAGATGATCGACCGCGGGTAGCCTCCGTCGCCATGGATAAGAAGCCAATCGAGTCCCTGGAATGGGTGCCCGCACCTCCCGAGCATTTCACCGGCCCGGCCTGGTTCGGAGATATGGCGAGCGACGGCTCCGAAGCCGGAATGAAGGTCCTCGGGGTTCAGTTCGCCCCCGGATCGAGGACCGATTGGCACTCCCACCCGGCCGGGCAGGTGCTCCATGTTGTGTCTGGAAGCGGTGTGGTGGCGAACAGGGCGGGGGAGCGGGTCGAGATCTCGGCCGGTGACACTGTCAACACGCCGCCAGATGAATTGCACTGGCATGGAGCCCGGCCGGACTCGCCTATGATGCACCTCTCGATCACCCACGGCGGGGCCACAGAATGGGCTCCAGAGAAGGTCAACGACGCCGACTACGGCGCCTGACTGACCGCTCGCTCCCGGTCGGGCCAGCTGCGTCTAACTCGGCCGGCATAACTAATCTCCGTTGTGGTGGGAACGCACCGATGGCAGGCACCACCGCCTAAAGGGTCGCTGAAGGCGCCCCCCACCGTCATTACTGACTGATACCACTCGGGGTTGGCCGCCCTTCGTTTCAAAAGGGCTCGAGACGGGAACTACCTGACATGCCTGCAGAACGAGCCAAACCATGACATTCGCTGCCGCCGTGGGTCCGCTCGTCGTCTATGCGGCAACTTTTCAGACCATCGTCTTCTTCTTGCTCCCGACCCGGATCCGGGCGAGCTGGGCGCCGGTGACGATCGGGTTGGTCGGCGCCGGTCTAACTCTGGCGGCCGGGGCGGTTTTCGGATTCGAAACCATTGGCCTGGAAGCCCCCGACCCGGCCACGGTCGCGATGTGGGCGATCGCCTCCTTTGTTGTGGTTTCGGGCATCGGATCGACGATGCTTTGGAGTGACCGCCTCCGTCCTGTACTTGCCGACCCTCGGATTGCCGGTCTGGGACGTCGGAGAGCGGTGTTTCAGATAGCCTTTCGGATCCCGATCCTGACCGCATTGATCGAGGAGGCGTTGTTCAGGGGAGTGCTCCATGCGGCTTTGACTGCGGTCTACTCGACACCGGTGGCGATTGTTGTCGGAGCAGGGCTCTTCGGGCTCTGGCACCTCGGGCCCGCCCTGGAACAGTCCGAGAACCATGCGGGCGGAAACTCCACAACAGTCCATGTACTCGTCACCATCGCAGTCACGACTCTGGCAGGATTTGGATTCGTCGCTCTGCGCATCGCAACCGGGTCGATCTGGGCCCCGGTGGCAGTGCACGCACTCCTCAACATCACCATGGCATTGTTCGCCAGGGTGGCAGGAGGATCCCGATTCACAGGCGGCGATCGAGACAATGAAGAAGTGGTCGCGACCATGCAGGGTTAACCTCCGGTCGTGCAATTGCGAGCCACCCTTCAATCCGATGGGGGTGCATGCTGGTGATTCTGCCCGGCGGTGGATCGAATCCGAGGAGGTCGAGCGGTTGATCGAGGAGGAGATTGCCGAGCGAACACCTCTTTCTGATTCGGAGATTCTGTCCCAGGCTTGCCTACAATCGCCGGTCCTGACAAAGGGGGTTCTAACCAATATGAGTTCAATCGTTGAAGCA
>JBHJOQ010000013.1:0-5908 GCA_050329555.1 Acidimicrobiia bacterium
CGGCGATCCCCGAAGGCAGGGGCCGATTCGGCGGCTTCCCGGAACGGCCCGTAGTAAGCGCTTGCGTACTTGGCCGAATAAGAGCAGATCGCCAACTCGGGGTGGCCCTTCGAATCGAGTGCCTCCCTGATCGCGGCGACCCTCCCGTCCATCATGTCCGATGGGGCGATCACATCGGCGCCGGCATCGGCATACGTCATGGCTGCCCGGGCGAGCAGCGGCAGAGTCCGATCGTTGTCGACTGCTTCACCGTCGAGAACGCCGCAATGGCCGTGGTCGGTGTACTCACACAGACATACGTCCGCCCATACGACTATGTCGTCGATTTCATCCTTGATCGCAGCAATTGCTGCAGGCACCGGGCCGGCAGGGTCCCAGGACCCCGAACCGGTGGGATCCTTCGTGGCTGGAATCCCGAAAAGCATCACTCCCCCGACCCCGGCGGCTGCGGCTTCTCTGACCACTGGGAGCAAACGGTCCACCGAGAGCTGGGCGTGGCCGGGCATTGACGAGATCGGCTTGGAGATCTCATTTCCAGGAACGACGAAAAGGGGCAGGACGAAAGAGGCGGGGTGGAGCCGTGTCTCGGCGACCTGGCGGCGGAGAGCTGCGGTGCGGCGGAGGCGCCTGCTTCGGGTTCCGGGGAATTCGCTCATACTCTGTTCCTGTCTTTCACGCAGGCGGAAAGCCGCTGGAGCAGCTCTAGGTAGTCCGGCCGGGCAGCAACGACATCGGGATGTTGGCCACGGTCAGAAAGGGCTTCACCCGTCGTCTCCCCGATTGCCCCAACCACAACTTCTGCGAAGCCCCTCGATCGCGACCAACCCTCGACAGCCGACGGTGAGCCGAATGCGACCACATCCACCGGATCGACAGCGGGAGACATCGGTTCGGTGGCATAGACCTCCCAGGTCGATACCGTCCCGGCCGCCTCTTCCAGCACCCGCATCTTCGAAAGGTCAACCTCGCGCCCGTGAGGAAAGCACACCGTCGCGTTCTCCACCAGAGTGACAAGTTCGGAGATCAAATCGAGCGAGCCGGAGTCGCCCACAAGGCTGACTGTGCCTCCAGCATCTGTCACTGCGGCGGCCGTCAGGGGCCCTACTGCAGCCACTTCAACGTCGGGTATCTGGCCGTGGGGCCACAGATACTCAACGGTGCGCGCAGATGTTACGAGCAGCCAATCGGAGCCGGCCGCCGATCGGCGCGCCTGTTCCAGAAGGTTTTCGCTGGCCGGCACGACTTCGATACATGGAAGCACGACGGGCCGCAGCCCGTGAGCCCGGGCTATCGGAGCCAACTCCGCCGCACGCTTGGCGGTCGTCGTGATGGCAACGCTGGGGATCACAGGCCGAGAACCGTTTGAAGCCGGACGGCCACCGCCTGACCGTCACTCCCCTCAACTGCCCCGAAACGGGGGCCGTCCTCATCGGAGACGAAACCACTGAGGTGCAGGCCGTCTTCGGACACGACGCCAAGTGCCCCAAGGGCCGACCGGCACCCGGCACCTGTATTTGCCAGCAACGCCCGCTCCGACTCCACCGCAATCCTCGTCGTCCGGTGATCGATTGCCTGAGCGAGCTCGGCGGCAGGACTGCCTGCGATTGCCTCGACGGCAATTGCAGCCTGCCCCGGTGCCGGCACCATCTCGCTCACGGAGAACCGGTGCCGGGCCTCCATCTGGAGACCCAGTCGTCGCAGCCCTGCCTCGGCGAGCACCACAGCGTCGTATTCCCCCGATCGCATCTTCTCGAGCCGGGTATCGACGTTTCCCCGGATTTCTACGACTTCGACGTCGGGACGGATGACTTTGAGCTGGGCAGCGCGCCGGGGACTGCCGGTGCCAACCCGCGCTCGGGGGGGCAGCGACTCCAGGTCGTGGCCGCAGAGCACATCCCAGGGCTCGTCTCTCTCGGGGTAGAAGGGAACCAGCCCTGGTGGGCCGGCAACGGGGAGATCTTTGCAGGAGTGCACGGCGAGGTCGGCCCGCCCGTCGATAACTGCGAATTGGATCGAGCGGACGAAGGCACCTACTTCGGTCAGGGTGGCCACGGGAGTTGTCTTGTCGATGTCGCCGCTGCTCTCGACCTCGACGAGGGCGATGTCGAGACCGGTGTGGGCGTCGCGCAGGGCGTTTGCCACGGCTCCCGCCTGTGCCATCGCCAAGCGAGACGAGCGGGTGGCGATCCTCAGCTCACTCACCATCGACACCAAAGGCGTCGGCGATCACATCGATCGCTTCTGCCGAGCGGTCCTCTTTCTTGAGATACCCCACCGGACCTGCCAGGAGCTTCCGCGCGACGGTGTGCACCGCCTGACGGAGGGCTGTCTCGTCCTCCGGATGGCGCAGCCTCCCCGAGAATCTGCGAACCGTTTCTTCGACGAGAAAATCGGCACTATCCATCATGCCGCTTATCAAGGGGCCTATTTCGTGATGATCGCGGTATTGCCGGTAGGCGTCCGCCGCGGCAACAGCGACAAGCGCGTCAGCGCCTTCGGAGCGAGACCTCCTACCGGCCATCCGGGCCAGGTCATCGATATCGAGGTAGGTGACGTTGGTGCCTTCGGGCGGCCTGAAGTCGGGGGGCATGGCCATGTCGATCAGAAGTAAGGGATCCTTCCGTGCTGCGACCACGCCGGCGAGAGAAACGTCGTCTATGAGGCGGTGCTTGGCCGATGTCGCCGAGATGACGGCAGGAAACGTCCGCAGCGTTTCTTCCGCCATTCCGAACGAACGGACTTCGATATCAGGTCGTTCGGGGACTTTCTCAGGGTTTCTCGCGACCACGGTGATCTCGGGGGGTGCAGGCAGCAGCGCCAGGCCCTCGACCACTGCTGTGGCCATGATGCCTGAACCGAGGACTGCGACACGGCTCGATGTCCCGACTGCCTGAGCTGCGACAGCCGCCATCGAATTGTGGGGCGACCCGGGCAAGAGCTCCCGGGCGTGCCGGCCGGTGGCAACAGCCGTCTCCAGCAAACGGGCGAAAACGCCCTCTACTCGTCCCGAGGACTCCGCCTCGATGAGGCTCTGGCGGAACTGAGTGAGGATTTCCTGCTCACCGAGAATTGGCGATTCGAGGCCGGCGGCAACGCGGTAGAGATGGCCGACAGCCTCTTCGCGAAAACGGATCCGGGGTTGGATGTCACCATCGATGAGGTCACCAAACAGATCATGGAGGGTCTCGCTGAGCAGGGCCTCCGGACCGGGGACTGCGATCTCGACACGAAGGCAGGTGGAAAGGAGGAAGCCCTTTCGGACTTCCCCCGGGCCGGCGAGGCGATCAGCCAATCTGGCGCGGAACGCGCCCTCGTGTTGTGGATAGGCGAAGCTGGCTGCGGAGATTTCCAAAGGTTTTCCTGTCAGGCGGCGAGCCGAGGCTAATCAGGGGTCAGCCCGACACAGAGTCGGAAAACGGCTATCCCGGGTGTGGTTTAAATCCAGTCACGCGGCTCGGCACGAACCATGTTTAGAAGTGCCTGCTCCCGGGTGCCGGGACCCGGTTCGTACAGGTAATCCCAGCGCGCCCTGGGGGGAAGAGACGCCAGGATCGACTCAACCCTACCCCCTGTCTCCAGGCCGAATCGTGTACCCCGATCCCAGACGAGGTTGAACTCTGCGTAACGCCCCCGCCGGATCTCGTGCCATCTGGTCTCATCCTCGCCGTAGCCGATCCCGATTCGTCGCTCCAGGATCGGCAGATAGGCGCGGCCCAGGACAACACCCAGCTCGCTCTGGAAATCCCACACGGCTTCTAGGTCGTCGGTGAGATAGTCGAAGAAGAGACCGCCGACTCCCCTGGCCTCGCCGCGATGCGGTAGATAGAAGTAGCTGTCGCATGCCGATTTCCAGGAGCGGTAGTCAGCCACCGCATGGGAGTCGCAGACTGTCTTCAGCACCTCATGAAAATGTGTTGGGTCGTCCTCGAACAGGTAGTACGGCGTCAGATCGGCCCCGCCTCCGAACCAGCGGTCACCGTTGTCCGTCTCGAAGTACCTGATGTTGGCGTGAAAAGTCGGAGCGTTCGGATTTCGCGGGTGGACGATGATCGACACCCCTGTTGCATAGAACTCCGAACTCCCGGCGGCCACACTCTCCGTTAGACCGGTTGGCGTGGGCCCGAACACCGCTGAGAAGTTGATCGCCGCCTTCTCGATGTGACCGGGGCCGGTGATGATCCGGGTGACCCCTCCCCCGCCACCATCACGATCCCACCGGTCCACGCGAAGGTGGGAATCGCCATCCAGTCCCTGGAGAGCGTTGCTGAACTGCTCCTGGATCTCCCGGTAGGCCGCCTCGATGTCGGATCGTTTCAAGCTGAGCGCCTCTCGAGGTACCGTCCCCTAAGATGCGAACCGCTTCCGACCTCACGTCTGCAGAACTCCGGTTTCTCACCGAGAGGCATCTGGCCACCCTGACGACATTGCGGAAAGACAACACCCCTCATGTGGTCGCCATCGCGTTCGGATATGACCCCGGGAGCGGATTGGTGCGGATCATCAGCTCGGACCGCACCCGGAAGGTGCGGAATATCGAGGAGCGAGGGTTTGCGGCAGTCTGTCAGGTCGATGGAGCCCGATGGCTGACCATGGAAGGCACTGCTCAGGTGGTTCGAGACCCGGATTTGATTCGCCTGGCGGTTGAAGCGTTCGAAGCCAGGTACCGGCCCGCGCGCGAGAACCCCGACCGGGTGGCAATCGAGATTCGAGTCGGCCGTATCCTCGGCCGTGCGTAGCCGCACTAGGACGCGGCCTTTCTGACCAACCCGGCCACTGCGGAGACCCAAACGGGCGCGGCATTCAGACAGGGGACGACAAGCAGATCGTCTCCACCGATGCCCTCCCACTGTTTACGGAGCCGGATCCCGATCTCTTCGAGGGTCTCGAGACAGTCTGCGGTGAACGAAGGTGTGAGCACTGCAAGCCGACGGACACCAGAAGCATGAAGACCGGCGAGTTCGACGTCGGTATACGGTTCGATCCACTTCTGACCGGCAAGGCGTGACTGAAAAGTCGTCGAGAACTCACCGGAGCCAAGTTCCAACTCCATGCTCAGAGCTCTTGTCGTGGCGAAACACTGCGCCCGGTAGCAATACCGGTTGGCTGCGACAATGCGGTCGCAACACGATTCGCTGACGAGGCACCACCGACCCGTCGGATCGCTTTTTTTCACCTGCTTCTCAGGCAGCCCGTGATAGCTGAGTAGCACGTGGTCGGGATTGAATGCGTCCAGATGCGGTCGCGCCACGCTCGCCACCGAGCGGATGAAATCGGGATCGTCGTGGAAATCACCGATCGTAGCCACCTCGGGGACATTCCAGAGGCCTCCCAATACCCGGAAGGCCTCCTCAAGTGCCGAACCGGTCGAGGCGGAGGCGTACTGGGGGAACAACGGGAGGATGACGATTCGCTCGCAGTTTGCCGCTACCAGCTCGGCCACGGCCAGAGCGATAGGCGGGTTCTTGTAGCGCATCCCGATAGCAACCCGGTAACCGTCGCCGAGCTCAGCCTGGACCTCGCGGGCCAGGTTCTCGGTGTGGATCGTAAGAGGCGAGCCCGCGTCGGTCCAGATCTTCTCGTACTGCTCGGCGGAGCGGCGTGGCCGGAACGGGAGGATGACGGCGTTGAGGAGGAGGGCACGGGCCGGTGCAGGAAGATCGATGACCCTGGGGTCGGAGAGGAATTGCCTGAGATATGACCTCACATCAGACACCTCTGTCGAATCGGGTGTCCCCAACTGGATCAGCAACACTCCGATCGGGTTGGTTTCAATCATGAATCGGGAGGTTAAAGCAACTCCGTCCCGACACTCAGTCGGTTTAGCCGACTGCCGGTACCGAATGCCGGCCGCAACGTACGAGGCGTTCAACTGCAACATGCCCGACCGCCACCAGACCCTGTCCCGGTC
>JBHJOQ010000103.1:0-7968 GCA_050329555.1 Acidimicrobiia bacterium
GGGAAACTCGGGTGTTGTCAACTGGTCCTCCTTGTGTGAATTCAGGCGCATTCAAGCATGCTTGCCATCAGCTTGCCGTTCGCGTACCACACAGGCCCGACGTAGCCGAGGAGAACGCCCCCTACTCGAAAGGCACCAGGTCACACTCCCCCTCTGTCGTGGCTCCGTCACGACATCTCCCCCCATGCGGCTCCGCCTTCGGGGGAGAAACGACCTGAGAGCTGACGCTCTCAGGTCTTGGACTAGTCACTATGGGGGGAGTGACAAGGGTCCTTTCCCAATCACTCTCCGTGGTCGACACTTGCATCTGAACGTGCCAGGCGAAAGCCAAGGGGTTTGGGCGGGGAGGCCCATGTGAAAACGAGGATCCGAAAGGGTCCTCGTTTCGCGGCCGGACTCAGCCGCAGATCGACTTGACCAGCGGGTAGGGGTTCACCGCAGAACCGCCGCCCGGGTGGTACTCGAAGTGGAGGTGGGGATAGGCCAATGAGGCGTTGCCGCTGCTCCCTACGGTCCCGATTATCTGGCCCTCACTCACCGATTGTCCGCTGGACACACCGGAGGCGTACGACTGGAGATGAGCGTAGTAGTACTGGTCCCCTGCTCCTGAGGTCAGCCAGATAGTGTTACCGCCCAGCGAGTTGACCTTCAACGAGACCGTCCCCGAAAAAATGGCAGCGAGCGGTGTCCCGGCTGCAGCCATCATGTCCACGCCCTGGTGGCTGCGACCGCCGCTCCTGGGGTGACCCCAGGTATCGCTGAAGAAAACAGCCCCGGCCACCGGGCACGCCCCACCTGAGGACGGAGCTGGGGGTGCGGAGGGAGGGGCGGTTGTGGTCGTCGTGGCCGATCCGCCGCCACTGGCCGCCGTCGTCTGGGTGGTTGCGGTGGCCTGCGTGGTCGAAGTTGCCGCCGCCTCCGCGGCAAGACGCGCTGCCTCTTCTTCCTGGCGCTGTCTCTCCGCTTCGAGGCGCCGCGCCTCCTCCTCGGCAGCCCGGGTGGTAACTAGGCCGTCGTAAAGGACCTGTGCTTCGGCGAGATCGGCGTAAAGCTGCCCGGCGAGGGCTTCGAGTTCTGCGGCGTTCTCGGCCTGCTCCCGGGACGCCTCGTCGAGACGGACTGTCTGGCGCTCGAGTTCTTCGCGGAACGCCCGAAGCTCGCTTACAACTCCGGTCTCGACTCCGTTTACCTCTTTCAAATACTCCGAAGCCGCCTTGTAGTCGTCGTTGGTGCCGGAGATCAACGCGAGCAACTGCCCCGCTGAAGCCGAACTGATGTACAACTCGACCGCAACTTGTTCGAGACTTGCCTCCAATTCCGTGAGTCGAACCCTGGCAAATTCGATCGAATCCTGAAGCTGTGAGATCTCGTGTTCGAGCGCAAACTGGCGGGCGTAGGCCTCCTCGACCTTCGACCCGAGGCTTGCCGACTCGCTGACGAGGGCGTTGACCTCATCCCGGGCGCGCTGAACCTGCTCGTCCGTCACCTGGGCCACAGCCGGGACGGCAAGCGCCAGGACTAGGAGTCCTGCGATGAGTCGGAAAAAGTGTTTCATGGGGGTTGGGGAGTTGCCAGGACGATGTCGTCCCGGTCCAAGGCTATCCGTCCTTCTTCGATTAGCAAGGTGAGGTGAGCTTTCACTGACCGCTCGGCAAGAGGGTGAAGGCTCTTATCGACCTCCCGGTACACGATCTCCAGCACTTCTTCGGTGCTGGTCGCTCCGGCAGCGATCGCGTCGAAGATCTCTTGATGCCGTTGCAGTCGGTGGGCGAGGTACCAGTCGATGACCTGGTCCGGGTCGTCGATCTCCTCGCCATGGCCCGGATAGAGCCGCTCCAGACCGGTGCCACGCAGCTTCTCCAGCGACCTGAGATACGGGCCCACCTCCGCGACCATCACCGAGGAGCCGCCGATTATGTGATCGCCGCTGAAAAGGACGTTTCCGACCCGGAAGCACAGATGATCTCCGGAATGCCCGGGGGTGAACACAACCCGCAGCGTTCCGTGCCCGAATTCGACTGACGAACCTTCCCCGACCCGTTCGTCGGGGTCGAATTGGGGGCCCGGGGCATAACCCACGGCCGCAACCGACAGGTCCCGCGCCAGCGGATTCGCCATCGGTGCATGGTCGAGGTGGGTGTGTGTGACCAATACCGAGGCAACTTTCCTCTCGCCCACCTGTTCCAGTATCGAGGTCTCGTGGACTCGGTCGAGTGGCCCGGGGTCGATGACAACGAGGTTCCCGAACCCGTCGTCGAGGATCCATGTGTTGGTGCCCGGACCGGTGAATGGTCCGGGGTTGTTGGCGAGAATCCGCTCGATTCTCATATCGGGCTCCGGTAACGCACGCTCAGCTCGCCGTCGCTGGCGACAGGTTCGATCACCGTCAGGCCATCCGCCCCCACAGCAGCAGCGAGAGCACCTTCGACGGATGTGTAGCGGCTCAGCCAACGCAAGTGGGACATCGTCGGGAGGATCATCTGCCAGGTTCCCTGCCGGACCTCATCGATCCCGCGCAGCGGCGTTACCCAGGCGTGGCCCACCAGCTCGTCGGTGTCGAGGACTATTTCGGGGTCTTCGTCGATGGCCACCAGGTAGAACCGGGTGTCAAATCGGGTTGGCGCCCCATCCGGTGTCACCCAGCGGGAGACGAGGGTCATCCGTTCGAAACCCGGATCGATCCCCGAAGAATTCCACCAGTCGACCAATTGCCATCCTTTGACGCGAGGTGAGGGCACGAGGCCGGTGCTGGTAACCAGAAAACCAACCTCTTCCGCCGTTTCCCGGATCCCCGCCATCCGATGCTCGGAATCGTCGAACGCGTGGTCGGTGACGAAGTCGCAACTCTCGAGAGCACCTCCCGGAAACACCATCAGACCGCCGAAGAACCCCCGCGCAGGCCGCTGCACCATCAGCACTTCGATTCCCGATCCCGACGACGGTCGGATGACCAGGACTGTTGATGCTGGGCGAACCGGGACATCTGACATCGCTCCATCCTATGAACGCTGGGATAGATGCCAAACTGCTGAACGATGAGCGACCACAACCAGCTGCTAAGGGGGCTTCCCCAGGTCGACATTCTTGCCGCATCCCTCAAAGGCCAGCTGCAGAGCGGTCCAGAAAGGACTCAGATCGCTCGCGAAGCAGTCGAGATCGCCCGGAAGCTGCTGCTTGCCGGAGACGAAGCCGATGTCGGAGAAATTGCCGGCAGGATCGCCAGGTCCGCAGTCCTGAATAGACCGGTGCGGTTCATCAACGCCACCGGTGTGATCCTTCACACCAACCTCGGCCGCGCCTCTCTGTCGGAGCGGGCCACTGCGGCCGCCAGCACCATTGCCTCGGGATACTCCAATGCCGAGCTCGACAGAGAGACCGGTGAGCGAGGCCAGCGCGGCGGCCGTACCCGACATCTGCTCAAGCTCCTCACGGGTGCCGAGGACGCACTTGTGGTCAACAACAACGCAGCCGCGGTCCTGCTCACCCTTGCGGCGCTGGCCGCGCGCCGGTCGGTGCCTGTGTCCCGGGGTGAATTGATCGAGATCGGCGGTTCCTACCGCCTGCCCGATGTGATGCAGGCCAGCGGGGCGAACCTGGTCGAGGTGGGGACCACCAACCGAACCAGGGTCGGTGACTACGAGACGGCACTGCAGCTCCACGACTGCGGAATGGTGTTGAAGGTTCACAACGCCAACTACGAGATCTCCGGCTTCGTTCAAGAAGTCGAAATCGGCCAGATCGCGGCGGTTGCACGGGGAGTCCCGGTGGTGTTCGACATTGGATCGGGTCTGCTGGACGCAACAACACCCTGGCTCGAGACGGTACCCGCCTGGGTTGGGACCGAGCCGGGGGCCCGACAATCTCTGGACAACGGAGCGGATCTCGTTCTCTTCAGTGGGGACAAGATGCTTGGTGGCCCTCAGGCCGGCATCATCGCGGGAAGGGCGGACCTTGTAGATCGGATTCGAAAGCATCCCATCGCCAGAGCGGTGAGGGTCGATTCGGCTACGGACGCCGCCCTCGCCGCGACGCTGGAGTCGTATGCAGAAGACAACGCTGCGGAGATCCCCTTCTGGAGAATGGCGACGACAACCGTTGGGGAGCTGCAGTCGAGGATGGAGTCGGTTCAATGGTCGGTCGGTGGTGAGATCGAGCCCGGTGAGTCTCTGGTCGGCGCCGGCAGTGCCCCGGGAGCGCGCATCGAGTCTCCCGTTTTACGGATCGAAGGTTGCCAGGATCGTTTCCTTGCTCTGGTGCAGCACGAGACGCCGGTGCTGGTCCGACGGGACCGTGGTGACCTCGTTCTCGATCTGAGGACAGTCGACCCCGGAGCAGACCAAGTCCTGGTTGCTGCGCTGCGCCAATGCCTCTCATAGGCACCGCCGGCCACGTCGACCACGGGAAGTCGACCCTCGTCCTGGCCCTGTCGGGCCGCGACCCGGACAGATGGGCTGAGGAGAAGCGACGCGGGCTAACCATCGACCTCGGCTTCGCCTGGACGGACATCGGTGGCGGGTTTGAGGTCTCCTTTGTCGATGTTCCCGGACATGAGCGGTACCTCAAGAACATGCTCGCCGGAGTGGATGCAATTGACATTGCAATCCTCGTCGTAGCCGCCAACGAGGGATGGATGCCCCAGACCGAAGAGCACCTCGCCGTACTCGACCTGCTCGGGGTCACCAGCGGTGTGGTGGCTCTCACCAAGGTCGACATGGTCGATCGCGAAATCGCTGAATTGGTAAGCGCCGAGGTCTCTGACAAACTCACGGGAACCTCTCTTGCTGGATCCGTGGTCGTCCCGGTGGCCGCTCCGAATGGGAAGGGCATGACCGAACTGCGGGCCGAACTGCTCCGCCTCTGTCAGACGCTCGTTCTACCCGAGGGCGAGCGGCCCCGGCTCTGGGTCGACCGCTCGTTCTCGGTCCCGGGCGCCGGAACAGTGGTGACCGGGTCGCTTCTCGCCGGGATCCTGGAGGTCGGTGACTGGGTGCGTATCTACCCGGGCAGCGACACGGCCCGGATCAGGTCGATGCAGTCGCACGAAAAGGACGTCGCACGAGCTCTTCCCGGTACCAGGGTCGCGGTCTCGCTTGTAGGGCCTGAAGTCTCCGACGTCGGTCGGGGCGACATGGTCGCCAGGGAGGGGCAGTGGCGGACCACTGACCGATTTGTGGTGTCGATCAAGCCGGCGCGATACGTAGATGAGGTCACCCATCGCGGGGCGTACCAGATGCACATAGGCACCGCCACCCTCAACGCAAGAATCCTGAAACTGGAAGGACAGAGGGCGCTGATCTCGGTTGACCGACCGGTAGCCGCCACGATGGGAGACCGATTCATCTTGCGGGACACGGGACGGAGGCGCGTCGTCGCAGGTGGCGCCGTCCTCGACCCCGCGCCGTCGCCGGGATCGATCGCAGCCAAGCTCGACGCGGAAGAGCCTCCGGACACAAGAGCTGCCCGATTGCTCGCTATTCGCGGCATGGACCGCCTTGCCGACATCGGCAACGACAGCGGCGGCGGGACACCAGAATATGCGGTGACCGTCGGCGCTCTGGTGATCTCGTCGGCGCGCCTGAATCGGCTGATTGCCGTCGCGGAGCAGAAAGTGCGCCTCGACCACGAAGAACGACCTATGCGCAGTGGAATCCCGATGGCTACCCTCGCCGGGGCGCTGAATGCCCCCCGATCCATCGTGGAGAGAGCCATTCAGGACTCCACTTTGCTAGAAGTCCGGGGTCCCGATGTCGCACTCAGGGATCACGAGGCCTCCCTCGACCCCGAGGCGGCAAGGGTGTGGGATGAGGCCCGCTCGAAACTATCGGCAGGTTTGGCCGTGCCGACAGTTGGCGAGCTAGAGGTCGAGACCGAATTGCTCCACTTGCTCATCCGGCGTGGAGACCTGGTGCGCGTCAGCGAAAGTCTCGTGTACCTACCGGATCAAATCGCAGGCATCATCGAAGTTGTGGTCGGACTCGAAGTTCCGTTTGGTGTCGGCGAATTCAAGGACGCCCTCGGATTGTCGAGAAAATACGCAGTCCCCATCCTCGAGTGGCTCGACGACCGTGGTCACACGATCCGACGTGGCGAAGGACGGTTTCCCGGACCCGGTTCAGGAAGCAGCGGTTAGAGTCTTCCTCTCGCCTTCGGTCAGGCCACCCCAGATCCCGAACGGCTCCCGGATGTCCAGTGCGTGGGACGAACAGGGTTCCTGTACCGGACAAACCCCGCAGATCGCCTTCGCTTTCAGCTCCCGCCGCTCACGGTCATCCTTGCGCTCGAACGTGGATGGCGGGAAGAAAAGATAGGCGTGATTCCCACGGCACAGAGCTCTCAGGGTCCAGTCGTCCTTATGTGGCAATGTTTCCTCCCTGGCCTTTTCCTGGCAACAACCGCACCGAAGCTAATCGACTCAACAGCAGGGTGCCAGGAAAAAACTGGAAGGTGTTAGTCTTTGCGAATCTTCCTCGATTCAGGATTGCACCGGCTCGACTTCGAGAAATAGCCCGTCGACCCCCGCCACCACGATCGGATCCCCAGCCGCCAGACCTGCCTCGCGGTGTGCGGTGGCCCGCCAGCGCGATCCATCCACTTCGACTAGCCCTTCCGGATCGAAATCTGAGACCGCCGCTCCGGTTTTTCCAACAAGGCTTTCCCTGCCGATCGTCTGTGTCGACAGGCGGCTCCGCTGCACCGTCGGCATCGCCAGTAGGAAGAAGAACAGGGCAGCCAGGACCGAGAGGAGGATTAGCCACCAGCGAGGTTCGATCTGACCGGAGCCGTTGACATAAGACATGCCACCCACCTGGAGGACGATCGCACCCAAGAAGGTGAGGAAGATCACGCCGCCTCTCTGGTATGCAGCGGTCAGGAGGATCCACCCCAGGATCGTTGCTGCGAGTGCAGCGGGACGCACCGGGAGGTTGACAATCCCCCACGATGCCAGCCATAGCGAAAGGGCGGCCACGCCGGCGGCCACACCCGGTCCGAGGGCGTAGAACTCAAAAGTCACGAGGGTCAGCCCGACCACGAGGAAGAAGAATGCGACCTCCGGCGTGGCCGCTAGCCGGAAAAACCGGGTGATCAATCCCGGGTTGCGAAACGTGACTGTTCTCAGCGTCAGTCCGTCGGCATCGGTTCCCTCGAACTCGACAAGCGTGGAAACCACAACGTCGCCATCCGCCGTGGGCAGGCTCTGGCCGTCCAGACTCTGGAGGTATTGGCGGATGGTGGGCTGGAGCTCGATCCCGGTTTCCTCGGCTAGTGATTCGTCGGCCGAAGTCCCTTCCCCTCCCGCGATCACAGGATCGCGTCGTCCGATAATCGTGCCGGGTGCAGCCGCGACCACCGGAGCGCCCTCGACCATGATCGCGACACCGCCGAACGCTTGAGCTGGGGCCGGGCCGAGCCAGACGGCCAACGGCAGCGGCGGGTTGGCCACCAGCGACTCGAGTTCGTCGAGGAGGGGCTCGTCGAGCACCGCTCGGGAGTTGATCTGCAGGACGGCAAGCACCTGGCCATCTTCGGCGGCAGCATCGATCGACTCGATCATGAATTCGAGAGCAGATGAGTCGAGCGGGCCGCTCACGTCGATTACGTCGATTCCCCCGCCATCCCGCGGGGAGCACCCGGCAAGCCCGAACGCGACGAGGATGATCAGAAAGAGAGAGCGACGCACCAGCGCAGGTTAGGAAGCCGAACCCGCCTACTCCATTTCCGGCCTATGATCGGTTCATGCCAACCGCACTTGTCATTGCCGATGCCCAATGGGTCCTCGACGAGGTCGCGTCTGCACTCAGCTTTGGCGACTGGCAAATCGAGACCCTTGCCGACCCGAGGCTCGCCGCGAAAACCGTGAAGGAGTCGCTGCCCGAAGTCGTCATCATCGACCTCCAGGTGCAATCGATGGGAGGCATGGCGATAATCCGAGCCATCCGGGACGTGTTCCAGGATTCCCCTCCGCCACGA
>JBHJOQ010000115.1:0-27154 GCA_050329555.1 Acidimicrobiia bacterium
TCCGAGTCGTCGAGGAGGCCACGGTTCTCGGCCAGGCGGAGGGCCGACTTGAACAGGACCTGGCTGGCGCTTTCGCCGCTGATGGTCGCGTCTTCGATGCGATACATCCGGGCCCGATCCAGCGAGTCCTTGAGGAATCGTTTCTCGTTGTACGGGCGATCGAGGTTCTCCAACTCGTCCCCAATGATCTGATAGGCGTCGAAGAAGGGGAGAAGGGCCCATCCGGCAACCTTCCTTCCCATCTTCTCGAGGACCTCACCGGGCCCCGAAGTCAGAAGCATTTTCCGCCAACCGGGGACGTCGGTGTCGATATCGTCGATCAGCCGTTCGATGAACTCGTCTTTCTCGGGGAAGAAGAACTCGAATTTGAGGAGGTCTCTCAGGTCGAGGGCCCTTTCGTTGAAGCTGGCCACCGAGAGGTCGGGGTCGTCGACAAGCCCGGCGAGCGCGACCTCCGCAATCGCCCGGTTCAAGAAGTAGTGGACGATCATGTTGCGGTAATAGGAGATCCGGATCGTCTGGTCGTCGTCACACCAAAACACCGTCCGCCCCAGCGCCTCGTGAGACGACACGTTGTCGTGCTCGGCGAGGCGTTCCAGGATCTGTCGGGTCCGTCCGGCCTCATCGAAGACGAGCGATTCCGTGGTGGGAACCGACCTTGCCTCCAGGAACTGCTGCAGCTCCCGACAATGGGCGGCGAGGTGGTCCGGAGTCTGTGCTTTGCCGCGTTCGGCGAGGAGCGCAACGCTGATCACCGCGGTGGGGGTCACCGGAGTCACCTGGCTGATCCGGTACATGACTTCGAACGCAAGCTTCTGGACGTCGATCGTCGGCTCGTCTGACTGGGTGTCACCACGCCACGACCCGGTGGAGAGCGGCTCACCGAATCGGATGTGAATGTCGCCATAACGCCTCCGCATCGAGCGGACCGATCGGACGAGCCACCCGATTGACTCCTTCTCTTTGGGCTTCCCTTGAGCCTCCCGGGCGTAGTCGGGCACGTCCTGAATCTGGTCGTACGCGATGCTGACGGGGATGAGGGCGATGTCGTCGGCCTTTCCCCTCCGCTGCGCGTCGACGACGTAGTTGAGCAGGCCAAGCCGGGGCGGGAGGAGCCGACCGGACCTTGACCTGCCTCCTTCGAGGTACCACTCGAGGCTGAATCGCTTCTCGATCAGGTAATCGAGATAGTGCTGCAGGACAGCCTTGTAGAGGTGGTTGTCGCGAAATGAGCGGCGAATGAAGAACACCCCGGTGCGACGGAGCAGCGGCCCGATCGGGAAGAAGTTGAGGTTGATGCCCCCGGCGGTGTGATTGGGCGGCAGGTCGTTCTCCCACAACATGAACTGAAGGCTCAAACGGTCGAGATTCGACCGGTGCGAGGGAAGGAAGACGATCGGGTTGTCCTGACCCAGCTCGGCAATTCGCCTGATCTGGGCCGGGTCGTACCGGATCTCCCCGTAGCCCTGCCGGTAGAGCTTATGGATTGCGTTGGCGATGAGATCGATGACAAGAGGGCTGTGGTTCGCCGCGATCTCCCTGAGATAGGCAGCTGCTCTTGCCTCAGCCCGATCCGGGGTCAGCCCCGCTTCTGTGCCGAGCCTGGTCACGTCGTCGCGAAAGTCCCGACGCGTCGAGATCGCTTCCGAGACGAATCTCGGAGTTTTGTACCTGTTGCCCCGCAGCTTGCGCTCCTCGACATCGAGGGCGCGCCACGCCCGTCGGGTTACGAAAGCAGTCAGGCCTTCGAGCACATCGGACTCTTCGTGGCCCCTCTCGAGGACGGCGAGATGCTCACCCTGGCTGGAAATGGTTGCGACCCTGCCTTTACGGAAGGTGCCGATGAGTCGTGTCCGCAACGCCCGGGGGTCGCGGGGGTCTCCCAGCTTCAACATGTCGGTCCATCGCACCGAGCGCGTCCCCTGCCTTTCAGGGGGGAGCCAAAGCACTCTCAACGGAATCAGATAGGCGTCGGGGTTGGCGTCGAGCAGATCATCGAGCGTCTCGGGCCCGGCCCGGTTCGGTCTCCGCGACGATCTGATGCGCGAAGTGAGGAAGTCGCCATCGACTTCGGCCTGCAGCCAACCGAGCAGGATCGACTCCTCGTAGTCATTGGCAGCGTCGAGCAGATAGATCGGGGGTGCCTCCACGGGGCTGTGCAGATGGTTGCCGAGTCGCAGGTAGGTGTTCGCCACGGCGCCCACTCTATTGGCTGTAACAATGCCCCACATGAGAGTTGTTGCACAGCGGGTGACGGCAGCGGGTGTGACGGTCGGAGGAACGCGGGTCGCCTCGATCGGAGACGGCCTGCTGCTCTTCGTGGGAATTGCACCGGAGGATGGTCCGGCGGACGTCGATGCCGCTGTCGACCGGTTGAGCCGGCTCCGGATCTTCTCCGACGCGGAGGACAGGATGAATCTGTCCGTTGCGGACGTCAACGGGCAGGTCCTCGTCGTGAGCCAGTTCACCCTGTACGGCGACCTCTCCCGCGGGCTGCGGCCGTCGTTCGCCGGCGCCGGTGATCCCGATCATGCCGATTGGCTGATCGGGCGGATGGTCGATGGCTTCCGGACCCGGGGCCTGGAGGTGTCGAGCGGCAGGTTCGGAGCGAAGATGGCAGTCGACCTCGTCAACGACGGCCCGGTGACCTTCACCCTCGAATTCGAGGACGGGGCGCTAATGCGTCGATGAGGTGTTTCGGGGCGAGCACGACAGCGAGGCCGACGGCCAGCCACGGAAGCGACGTCTCGCTTGCCCCCCAACCGTTCGGCCATGTCATCGCGTGCCAGAGGAGTCCTAGAACCACCATCAGGGCAAGAGCGCCGATTGTGGCCATGCCTGTGGATCGGGTGACTACGGCGACCGCTGCGATTGCGACGATCACCGGGAGAGCTGCAAGCGGCCAGGCGACCAGGAGCACGCCCAGAGTGATGGCGAGGCCCTTTCCGCCCTGAAAGCGGTACCAGACGTTGAACACGTTGCCGGTGGCGGCGCCGAGCCCTGCTGCGACCATTCCCGGCGATCCGGCGATGATGTCCCCGGTTAGCACTGCCGCAGCGCCCTTGGTTGCCTCCACGAGCAGGATCGCGATGGACAGTCCCGGGCCTCCGAGGCGGCGGGCGTTGTTTGCGCCAGGGTTGCCTGACCCTCCCGACCTCAGGTCGATTCCAAACAGACCTGCGATGGCGTTGGCGGTCGGGATCGATCCGATGATGTATCCCGCCAAGAGTGCGAGAGCCCAGTTCATCACGCGTCCACAAAGCCCTGGCCCGCCTCACAGAATTGGAGAAAGTCGCAATTGTGGCAACGCAGAGACGGCGTGGGCTCGAACCTCTCTTCGAGAACCCGCGAACCCAGGTCGAGGAGGTGTGATCGCGCTGCGGCCAGCCACCCGTCGTCTACCTCGTACGACTCCTCGTTGAGCCCTCCGCCCAGGTAAGCGAAGGTGACCCGCATCGAATCGGCCTTGCCGATCTCGAAGTCGACATCGGTGCAGGCAACGGCGTAGGCCTCGAGCTGGACGAGACGTGCCGGATCCTGGGACGGTCTCCCGCTCTTGAAGTCAACGACTTCTAGGTGTCCGCGGTCGGCGTAGATTGCGTCGATCCGGCCCCGGATGTTGAATCTTCCCTCCAGGGAAAGGGTGAAAGGTGCTTCGACGCGCGCTGCGGGAGTAGTGCCGAATCTGGACCCGAGGAAGGTTTGATACGCCCCCGGGCCGCTTTCGGCATCGGGTACGTCGTAGATCTCCCTGTTGATCTCGTCGAAGGGGATGTTGCCTTTTTGGATCAGCTCGATCCGCCTATGGACCTCGGTGCCGGCCACCGCTGCCGGATTCCGTCTCCTCGGCAGGCGATCGATCTCCGACCAGAAGAACTGCCGGGGACATCCGGCGTACGTGACCAGCCCAGTCACGGAGAAAGTGCGTTCGTTGGGCGCCTCCTCGAGGTGGAGTCGTTCTGGCAATTCGAACAGGCGTTGGGACCACACCTCGATCTCCTGGTTGTGGGCGGCCTCGATCCCGAGGGTCCGGGCGGTGGCGGCGACCCGGTCGGGAGCGGAGATCTGGGCAGCGAGTGCCTCGATCCACCCAGACTCGAATACGGGATCCGGAGAAAAGCTGCTGTCGGTGTGACGGAGAATGTCAGGGCGGGGCGGGACTTCTGCGAATCCGGTGTCGGTCGTGCCGGGATGGCTGCGCACCAGCTCGAACAGGGGTGAAGGGTCCTTGGGGTTCTGGTTGGCCTCAGGATGGCCGTACCAATAGGCACCTGACACCATCAGGTGCGACTTCGCCCGCGTCGCAGCGACGTAAGCAACACGCCACTCCTGCATCATGTTCTCCTTGCGGAAGTACTCCTTCCGTTCCTCAGCGTCTTCAGGGAGATCCCGGTATCTTTCGTCGACTCTGAACTCGATAGGGACGACGTCGGCTTTCGTTGCGGGGTCGGGGTGCATCTGGCTCCTGCCCGGGAAATTGCCGTCGGTGACGGCAGGGATGGCAACGATGTCCCACTCGAGCCCTTTGGCTCGATGCACGGTCACCAGCGTCACCGCGTCTTCGCCGCTGAGCCGGGCGGCATCGAGCTCCTCTGCAGGCTCTTCTGCCATGGCCTCGATGTAGTCGAGGAAGGCGGGAAGCGAAGACCTCCCCCGGAGTGGGCTCCAGTCCTCGGTCATGTCGAGCAACCGGTACAGATTGAGACGCGCGGTCAGGCGCGGCACGGGCGGTAGCGACTCCACATCGGCCCAAGCCCGGGTGCGATCGAGGACCAATCGCGCCGTTTCGACCAACGATGCCCCCTGTGACTCGATGAGAAGGTGCAGGTAGGTGTCGAGGAAGTGACGGTATCGCTCGGCTGCCTCGGGACGGACACCCTCGATCACATCCAGGTTCTCGATGCCCTCGACAAATGTCATCGGCAGGTCCTGGTCCCGGTATTTGTCGAGGCTGCGGGCCATCCATCGCGACACCGGGGCCACATCGGCCAGGCCGAGCCGGTACCTGCTCCCGAAGAGAATCTGAAGCATGGCAGCTGTGTCTTCCGGTCGGGCCAGCAGAGTGAGCCAGGCGCGCAGTTCGGCGACTTCGGGAACCGAGAACAACCCGCCCAGGTTGGCCACCTCGATCGGGATGTTGTGCCGGCTCAGGGTCTCGACGAGAAGCGGGAAGTCTTTGTTCTTCCGGAACAGAACTGCCATGTCGGACCAGGCGGCACCGTCGTCGTGGAGCTTCTCGAACCGCCGCGCAATCCATTCGGCTTCGGCCATTGCATCCTCTGCCCAATGGGTCTCGACGATGCCGTCTGCCCGGTTCGGGCTGACCAGGTCGGAGGCCGCCGGGTTCGCCAGCTTCCTGATCTCGTTCGCGACGTCGAGAATCCGCTGCCCGGAGCGGTAGTTCCCGGTGAGTTCGCGGTTGTGGGGCGATGAAGCGTCGGGTCGGGAGAAGTGGGTGGCGAATTTGTCGAAGTTCTCCGCGGAAGCGCCGCGCCATTCGTAGATCGTCTGGTCGATGTCGCCAACCGCAACCACTGGAAAACCGCCGCCGAAAATGGAGGTCAGAAGGACGCGTTGTGCGGGGTTCGTGTCCTGGTATTCGTCGAGCACGACAACCCTGTAACGGTCGCGTATCGTGCCGGCGATTTCGCTGCTCTCCCGTACGAGACGAGTGGACAGGGTGATCAGGTCGGAGTAGTCGACAACACTCAACTCGCGCTTGGTGCCCTGGTAGGTCTTCAGGATCTCGAGCATCTCCAACCGCTCGGGCCACGGGACCTCCGCGGGGTTGTCAGGATCGGCAAGGTCGGAGGGCTCGAGGAGGTGATCGCCGAGCCGGTCGCCGAGCTGTTTGATGCGGATGATCCATCCCGCCCAGGTGATATCGATGTGCTCGAAGTCGCTATTGGAGAAGGCCTCACCGAGAATCTGCCTGGCGAAGGTGGGGGTGATCACCTCCGGCGTGCGGTCCAGCCCGGCGAGTAGCCCGAACTCACTGAGGATCTGGCCGGCAAAGCCGTGATAGGTGTGGACCTCGACCTCACGTCCCGGGCCGACATCGGGGCCCAGGTATGACCGCACCCGGTCGGCGAGCTCGGATGCAGCCTTGTTGGTGAACGTGATGCCGAGGACGTTTTCGGGGTCGACTCCATGGTGGTTGACGAGGTTGGCGATGAGCATTGCAACGGTCGTGGTCTTCCCGGTCCCGGCGCCTGCCGAAACCCGGATCGTGTCGAGGCCGAGGTCGAGTATCTGTTGTTGTTCGGGAGTCGGGCTGACGGCGCTCAAGACAGGTAAGCCCCCTTGCCTTCCGGCCAGACGGGACAAGACCTCTTGATGCCGCAACGATTGCATTCATTGGAGACGCGCGGCTCCCAGTTCTCTGATGCCACCGCGGCGGTGATCTGTCTGATCGTCTCGTCCACTTCATCCAGACGTGCCATGTCGAGCTCGCGGACGGTCAGGCTCCTGGAGTCGACCGCCGGAAACCACAGCTGGGCTGAAACCACTCTCTGGCCGGGCAACATCGCCTCGATTGCCAGGGCGTAAAAACCGAGTTGCACCGAGACGGCAGCTTCCTTGACGTTGGGAAGGGACTTGCCGGTCTTGTAGTCCACGACCCGCAGACCCTGGTCTGACTGCTCCAGCCTGTCGACCACGCCGTACCAGGTGACCCCGCCCACCACGAGCTCTACTTCCTTCTCCAGTTCGACGGGAGGAGCGCTGTCCTCCGGCCAGCGCTCGTAGAGAGCGCGAATTACCCGCTCGGCCCGGTTGAGCCAGGCGCGGTTCAATGACGGGGTTCCGAACTGTCCCGAATCCCACCCCTCCCGGAGGAAAGCGATTGCAGCTTCGGGGTCTCCGTGCTTTTCACCGGTGCCGATGTTTTGGCGCTCTGCCAGCTCCAGAGCGTGATGAATCAAACTGCCCGAAGTCATATGGGTCGACTCCGGCGCCGGGAGTTTGAGCCTTCGCTCGATTGCGTAACGGCGCGGGCATCTGGCGTAGCTGTCGGCCTGGCTGGGCGACATCGAGTAGCTCTCACTGAGGACGGGTCGGTCGGGCCCTTGCGCTGCGATGCCGGGGAAGTAGCGGGCATCCCATGCGGGACGGGGGGGACTCGCCAGCAGGGCGACTGCCGCCGTCCGCGCCGGGGCTGGGACTTCCGGATCGCCGACGATGCGACGGAGAGCGACTTCGGCCTCCGCCACCGATATCGGTTCGAGCTCAACTTGGCCCGGTGTGCCGATGTCGTCGAGGGATGCCGCTCCCGAGGCGGCGACCAGAAATCGCGACGGACGGCGTTCGCCCTGGTCCACCCCGGCGTCCGTTGCCGTCCACACCACGCGGGCCCTTGCCCGGGTCATCGCGGTGTAGGCGATTCTCATTTCCTCCTGGACCTGAAACGCTGACACCGCCGAAGCGTCGGTCGTGCGTTCCGGTGAGAGCAATTCGGGGCGGAGCATCCGCCTGCTCCTTCTCAGGTCGGGGAAGACGCCCTCGACCGCGTTGGCAATGAAGACCTGCTCGAATTCGAGGCCTTTCGCCTGGTGCAGGGTGGTGAGCACCACCGAAGGGGTGGTCGGGCTGTGCGTGAGTAGGGGGATGGCCTCGAACGACTCGTCGTCGGACAGAGCGAAGAATCGGGCGAGACTGAGCTCGGGATCGCGGTCGGCCTGCCTGTCGAGGACCTGGGAGAACGACGAGTAGGCGCGCCGCCAACCCGAGCGTTCCGGGTCGGCAACGACGCCGGCGAAGCTGTGGAGCGAGGTCCAGACATTCCAGAACCCGTCCGTCGCCGGCATTTCGGTCGCCCACGTGCTGTCATCGAGCAATCGGCCCAGGTCGTCGAATCCTGGTTGGCTCTCGAACACCGACTTCCAGGTCGCGCCTCTCCGCCTCTCGTTCCAGAGGACACGTTGCTTGCCGAGGGTAAGGCCGAAGAGAGGCCCCAGGATCACCCGACGCGCTGCAATGTCGGCGGCTTCGACCTTGAGCGGGGCGCTCTCCTCGAGGACGGGGTTGGCGTCGTCGGTGCCCAGGGTCACCAGATCTGCGATCAGCTGGATGGCCGGATGATCGATCAGGCGACGATCGGGCCGCTCGTGGGGGATTCCCCTTCTGGAAAGGGCCCTGCTCAGCTCGTTGAACATCTCCTGTTTCGACCTGACGAGGATTGCCAGGCTGGACGGCTTGACCTTCTCGACGTGGATTGCCCGGTCGACCTGCCCGGCGATCCACTCGGCTTCTGCAGTCTCCTGGTCGAAGATGTAGGCCTCGACCCGTCCCTGGTGGGTGGCGGGCTTCACCGGTCCGGCGGAGCCGGGCAGCCGACCGGCACTCACGACGCGAAGCGCTGCAGTCATGATCGCTTCCGGAACGCGGAACGAGCCATCGAGGATGATCCGTTTGGCGTCTTCATGCGCTGTCTCGAAGTCGGCGACATTTCTCAGCTCAGCGCCGCGGAACGAATAGATCGACTGGTAAGGATCGCCGGTCACCGTGAGGTTGCCGGTGTGCGCCGACAACAACTCGGCGAGCTTCGCCTGGGCGGGAGAGGTGTCCTGATACTCGTCGACGAGCACGTAGGTGTAATGCTCGGCAACGGTGGGCGCTTCGCCGGCAGCGAGAATGCCGACTGCCCCGACCAGCAGCGTTCCATAATCGACCCGACCCCCGGCGTCGAGGTGGTCGAGATAACGCCGGTAGAAGCCGGGGATCCCTCTCCAGTCGGCGCGTTCGGCGGCACGCTGGTCGAGATCGTCGGGGGTGAGCAGTCGCTCCGAACATCGCATCAGGAAATCGGCCACCTCTTCGGCGAATCCGCTCGTGGTGAGGACGCCGCGATAGGTAAGGGGCCATCGACCGGGCTCCTCGGCGGTGAGGAGGTCCTTGACGGTGGCGATCTGTTCCGGTGTCGTCAGCGGGGTGGGGCGGACGCCATCGGTGGCGGATTCGAGAATACGCAAAGCGAGGGAGTGAAAGGTGGTTGCCTCGACCGGGACCGTCGAGCCTCCCAGGGTGCGATTGATCCGGTCCCCGATCGATTTTGCTGCCCGTCTCGAGAAGGTGAGGACGAGAATTTGCTCGCGCGTGGCACGTCCCGCTTCGACCAGGCGTTCCACCCGCCTGACCAGGAATTCGGTCTTACCGGTCCCCGGGCCGGCAACGACTACCTGATGCCCGTCGCTGTCGTCGAGGGCAGCTTCCCATTCGTCAGGACGTATCTGGGACTCGCCGTTCATCCGACGATCGTAGATCAGGCTGCCTCCTGGACCGCTGCCGGACCGCTAAGGCTCACGAGCCGGGACTCGATGCCGAGGCCTGCCAGAAACCTCACAGGATCTGCGAAAGCGACCTCGGGGTCGAAGCCCTGCTCCTGAGCGCTCTGGTCGGAAATACTGCGGGTTGGAAGAATGTGTGTGATCGATTTCATGGTCGTGACGATACGGGCACGGTGTGACAGAAAAGTCTGCAGCCAGTCGTTAGATTCATTGCCAAGAGATTTCCTACGGAGGCCCGCAATGGCCATTGCACACGAACTCGACTCGCCGATGTACCGCGAGGCGGTCGACCAATTCAGCAACGTCGCGGAACTGATGGGCCTCGACGAGAACATCGCTGATCGGCTCAAAGTCCCCCAGAAATCGACTGTGGTGACATTTCCATTCCGCCACGACACATATGCCGATGTAGAAACCCTTTTTGGATACCGGGTGCAGCACCTGACGACGATGGGCCCGACCAAGGGTGGGATACGTTATGCGCCCGATGTCGACCTCGGTGAGGTCGCGGCCCTTGCGATGTGGATGACCTGGAAATGCGCCATCGTCGGCGTTCCCTTTGGAGGAGCGAAGGGTGGCGTGAGGGTCGACCCGATGGGGCTCTCCCGGTCGGAGCTGCAGCGTGTCACGCGGCGGTTCACCATGGAGATCATCCATGTGATCGGTCCGGACAAGGACATCCCTGCACCGGACCTGGGCACTAACGAGCAAGTCATGGCCTGGCTGATGGACACCTATTCCCAGCATGTGGGCCACGCAGTGCCCGCCGTGGTCACCGGCAAGCCCCCGGCTCTGGGGGGCAGCGTCGCCCGCCGGGAAGCGACAGGAAGGGGCCTGATGTTTCTCTTGCCTCAGGCGGCGGCCTTGCGGGGCATCGACCCGGACAACGTCACCACCGCCATCCACGGATTTGGCAATGTCGGCCGCTACGCCGCTGTTGCCGGAGAGCAAATGGGGGCGAAGATCGTGGCCGTCTCCGACATTTCCGGAGCGATCTACAACCCGGACGGCCTCAATGTCACGGCGGCCACGAAGTGGGTCGACGAAAACCGGTTTCTCGAAGGCTTTCCCGACGCAGACTTCATCGACGGGAACAAGATTTTCGAGCTTCCGGTCGACGTTCTGGTCCCGGCAGCAATTCAGGGTGTGGTGACCGCCGACAACGCAGGCGACATCCAGGCGAAGATCATCATCGAAGGCGCCAACAACCCGACCACGCTGGCAGCCGACCGCCTGCTCCGGGAACGAGACGTGCTCCTCGTCCCCGACATCCTGGCCAACGCCGGTGGCGTCACGGTGTCGTACTTCGAGTGGGTGCAGGATGTGCAGAAGTACTTCTGGACGGAGAACGAGACCGTCGGTCGCTTGCGCGAAATCATGGTCAGGGCCTTCGACGACGTGCACACCATCGCCACCTCGGAGGGGGTCGACATGCGCACCGCTGCCCTCATCAAGGGAATCAGGCGGGTCGCCGACGCCAAGTTGGTGAGGGGCGTCTTCCCCTAAACCGGGTCCGTGGCCACGGCATCGGCGAAGGCCGGGCAGATGTTCTGGAACGAGCACCAATCACAGAGCCGCCCCGGCTTTGGCGGATAGCTGTTGGATGAGATCGCCCGATCTATTGCAGCCCACAGGGCGCGAAGCTGGCTGTCCATGGCGTCGAGCTGGCTGTCGTCGATGGCCAGCCGGTACAGAGTTGGCCCGTTGAGATAGAGCAGTCTGAGCTCCCTGGGAGTCTCACCGGTCCGGCGCCGGATCAGGAGGGCGTAGATCTTCAAGGCGAAGAAGGCGGGGAGAGCGAAACGTTCCGGTGGTGCCTTTCCCGTCTTGTAGTCGGTGATGACGAGGCTGCCGTCGCCGGCGCGATCGATCCGGTCGAGGATCCCCCTGATCACGATTCCATCGAGGTCTTCGGTCATGTCCATCTCGCGCTGGTAAGGATCGATCGTGCGCGGGTCTTCGATCACGAAATAGTTGGCCAGGAGTTGCATCGACTCGACGCCCCAGGCAGTTTCGTCCGCCCCCGATTCGAACAGGCTCCCGTACTCTTCCTCGAGCCGGCACTCGGTCCACGCCTTGCGAAACAGGTCGAAGAGCCGATCAGGGTCGCGTTCGCCACGAGGCAAGTCGTACAAGCGCTCCAGTGCGACGTGCGCAGTGGTACCCCGGGCCTGATAGATGGTGGTCGGCTCGGGCAGGCGGTCGATGGCGCGGAATTTGAAGAGCTGAGGACAGGTCTTGAAGTCGCTGGCGCGGCTTGGTGAGAGCGTCTCGAGCCCGCCAACGGGGGCCTCAGATGGTGCAACTCTGGCAGTCATGGTCCCGATCATAGGAAGGGGTGTGACACAAATCGGGCTTGTCGGATATCAGTCGGACCTCGGTCTCCCAATCGCGAAAACAAAACGATTGTCACCCTTGACGCTCCAACCAACCTCCAATATGTTCCCGATACCGGTTGGGGGAGACCCCGATTCGGGGAAGGGAAGGCTTCGGTTTTCCCGGACTGAAGAGGCTTCGGTCTCTTCAACAATCCAACCACCCGGCCAGGGGCCCGCTTTCCTGGTGCGAGTGGAAGAGAACCCCGAGAGGGCAGAATACTTCGGTTTTACGCTCCCTCGGGGTTTCTCACGTTTCCAGGACGCTTTCAGAGCCTCGCGAAAACCAATGAGGCGATCGCGAAAATCAATCACAGGTTCAGCTTGTCATGCGGGCGCACCCGGTCTACTTTTCCATTCACGCTGAAGGGGCTTGCCCCGGAGGCACCGGTCCGGCGAGGACGGGATCGATGAGAGTCGACTCCGATAATCGCAGGAACGGTTTCCTCGGGCTGAAGGGAAACCAGATGCTCAGGGACCGGTCGGAGAGGCGAGCGGGGATCCTTCGGGATCGTCGAGCGGCTCAAAGACCAACCGTGAGTCTTCGGACTCGCGGGAGGATCTTCGGATCTTCAGACGGGCCTTCGGGTCTGTCGACCCTCGATCTTCGGATCGAGACAGTGTGACCTTCGGGTTATGCGAGTGTGATCTTCGGATCATGCGGCTGGCGGTTTCGGCCGACAGTTACCGATCGGGACCAGGTCCCCGGCCTGAGTCCGAACGGACGAGAGTCCCGAGAGGGTTGAGACTTCGGTCCTGGCTCCCTCGGGGCCTTCTCGCGTCAGGGCCTAGAGCAGGTAGGGAACTTAGTGGGTACTCTTGACCACATGCGCTACCCGACAAAACTGCTCGGCGAGGACGAAGTCATCGTCTCCGAATTCCGGCCCCATTGGACAGGGATCCTGAAGGAGGGCGCCCTGCTCGCCCTGATCGTCGTCCTCATAGTCCTCGTCCAGATCCAGGGCTGGAATGGGTGGATCAGCGTCGGCCTGATCCTTGCAGGTCTCATCGTCACTGCCGAGGGTCTGACCCGTTGGCTGACAACGCTTCATGTCATCACCAACGAGCGGGTGATCTACCGGGCAGGGCTCATCTCCAAATCGGGGAAGGAGATCCCGCACGAGGTGATCAACGATGTCGCCTTCAGTCAGCGGGCGATTGAACGCATTCTCGGCACGGGCGACCTTCTCATCGAGTCGGCGGGCACCCACGGCCAGAGCCGGTACAAGGACATTCCCGACCCCGAGGGGGTGCAATCCCTGATCTACAGCGAACGGGAGAAGCGGATGACCCAGCAGAACATCGCCGGAATGCACGCGACGGCTCCACGGGCATCACAGAGCGTGGCCGAGCAATTGGACATCATCTCCCGGCTCCACGACGATGGGAAATTGTCGGATACCGAGTTCGAAGGGCAGAAACGAAAGCTGCTCGAGGGCTCCTGATGCCGCACATGCAGGACTTCCCGCTGCTCCTATCCACGTTATACAACAGGGGGGTCCGCCTCTACCCGGAACGGGAGATCGTCTCGATCGAACACGACCGCAGTGTCGCCCGCTCGACTTACGGGGAGACCGACACCAGGATCCGGAAACTGGCCACGGCGTTCGAGCGCCTTGGCGTCGACCGCGGTGGGGTGGTGGGAACATTCGCCTGGAACAACAGGCGACACCATGAGCTCTACTGGGCAACGGCGAACACCGGGCGGATCTGTCACACGCTCAATATTCGGCTCCACCCCGAACAGATCGTCTACATCGTCAACCATGCCGAAGACAGGGCCGTGTTCGTCGACCCCGACTTGGTCGGCCTGGTGGCACCCCTTGTCGACCAGATGCCCACCGTCGCCACTTACGTGGTGATGGGAGAGGCGGCAGACGATCGCCTCCCCGGATCGATCGCATACGAGGACCTCATCTCCGATGTCGACGAGCACGGCGCCTGGCCGCTGCTCGACGAGAGGTCGCCGATGATGTTCTGCTACACCTCTGGGACCACCGGGAATCCCAAAGGCGTCGCCTACACCCAGCGTTCGACATACCTCCATACCATCTCGAACCTGGCCAACTACCCGATGTTCGCATCAGACAATGTCCTGCCCGTCGTGCCCATGTTCCATGCCGCGGCCTGGGGCTATCCCTTCATGGCAGTGACCCAGGGGGCGAAGCTGACCTATCCGGGCCCGGACCTGACCCCCGATGGCCTGGTGCCGCTGCTGGACCGGGAGCAGGTCACTTTCTCCGCCGGCGTGCCCACGGTCTGGCTCGGCATCAAGCAGTATCTCATTGATCATCCCGAGGCCGAGCTGTCGTCGATGCGCGCTTTCCTCTGCGGGGGTTCGGCGGTTCCCCGCTCCCTGATCGAGTGGTTCTGGACGGAGAAGAACTTGCGCGTCGTCCAGGGTTGGGGAATGACCGAGACCAATCCGGTCGCGTCTGTTGCTGTGCTGAAGCCGGGTATGGAGGACTGGGACCTGCAGCGCCAGCTCGACGTCCTCGATACGGCGGGAATCCCCTCCCCGGGGCTCGAGGTCAAGATCGTCGACGAGATCGGCGAGGAGTTGCCCCACGACGGCGTGGCCTTCGGCGAACTGCTGATCCGTGGCCCGTGGATCGCTGCGGAGTATTACAAGGACGACCGATCATCTGACTCGTTCGAAGACGGATGGCTCCGCACCGGTGATGTCTGCAAGATCACGCCGGAGGGCTACATCAAGATCACCGATCGCGCCAAAGATGTGATCAAATCTGGAGGAGAGTGGATCTCTTCACTCGACCTGGAGAACGCGATCATGGCCCATCCCGGGGTGGCGGAAGCGGCCGTGGTCGGGCTCCAACACCCGAAATGGCAGGAGCGCCCGGTGGCGTTCGTGGTAGCCGCTCCCGGAGCCGTGGTGACTGAAGCCGATCTCGTCGCCTTCCTCACCGAGAGGGTGGCGAAGTGGTGGTTGCCCGACCGCTATGTCTTCATCGACGAACTGCCCAAGACCGGCACCGGCAAGTTCGACAAGAAGGTGCTCCGGAAGGAAAACGCGGACCTCCTCGTCTGAGCTGACTGTTCGATAGACATCAACTGAGGTTGCGGGCTAGTTCTGTAATCGCAGCGGCGAGCAGACCCAAAAGGCTGATCCCGGTGAGAATCAAAGGTGGCATGAACATGACCCTGGTCGGACGGATCGCACCGATCAGGCAATAGAGGGCCAAGGCGATGCCGGCGACGACGACCGCGCCGGCGCCAAGTGTCCAGTCAGACTCCCCGGTCTTCCAATCAACCGCGGTGAAATAGCCTATGAATATTAAGAAGAAGCCGGTGACGATTCCCCATAACGCAACCGCGAATCTCACGAGGTAGCCGTACCAAGTCTGCGCCCAATCCGGCCACTGCGCCTCGGGTGCGGGACGCGTTCTAGGTCCCGGCGAGGGATCGGTCACACTTCGACGAGTTGACCTGAGCGGATGTCGAGGACGAATTCCTTGTCGCTCTTGGAGTCGGCGATGAATTCGGCGAGTGTGGCACCCTGCTTCCGGACCACCCACCAGGCGTAATCCTCAGCTCCGGACTCAACGAATGACGATCGGGTGGCGCGGACCATCTCCACGGCCGGGCTTTCGCTGGAGAACTCCCCAAGAATCGTCTGAACCGGATCTGCCAAGCCCTCGACCTCGATGAACTGCACTGCCTCGTACATGAACAACCTCCTGGGCGCAGTGTAGTCGTGGAGAAAGGGCAGGAAAGGCCAACCTAAGCTGGCTGCCGTGAGCTCGTTCCACACTGTTTGGGGGTACACCGCCATCGCCGTGAGCGGGTCCGTCGGTCTGTGGGGTCTGCTCGGGCGCAACCATGAGCCGGGCCGTGCCTTTGGCTGGGCAGTGGGAGCATCGATTGCTGCTCTTCTGGTGGAGGTCGTGACCGGGGTGGTCATGTTCTCCGGTGGCACCGATCCGGGTAACCAGCATGTGTTCTACGGGGTCGTAATCGCAGTGACCCTGTCGTTCGTCTATATCTATCGACCACAGTTCCGGAAGCGACCGATGCTTTACTACGGATTGGCCCTGCTCTTTTCGATGGGGCTCGCCATCAGGGGCATCCAGACGCTTGGTGTCAACTTTTAGGAGATCCGATGCTGTTGGAAGACAAGAAGCTGCTCGTCACCGGGGTTCTCACCGACGATTCGATCGCCTGGCACGTCGCCCGGATCGCACAGGAGGAGGGTGCGGAAATCGTGGTCACCGGGTTCGGCCGCGGGCTGCGCCTGACCGAACGCTCTGTCCAGCGCCTTCCGTCACCTTGCGATGTGATCGAGCTCGACATCAACGACCCGGTGCACGTCGAGGCACTCACGGCCAACCTCACCGAGAGGTGGGGCAGAATCGACGGGGCGCTCCATGCGATCGCGTTTGCCCCCGAGGATGCCCTGGGCGGCAATTTCTTGAACACTCCTGCCGAGTCGGCGCAAACCGCTTTCACAACGTCCGCCTTCTCGTACAAGACCCTTGCCGTTGCCTTGCTCCCGCTCCTCAAGGAGGCCGGTGGTGGGGGACTGGTAACCCTCGATTTCGACAACAGCCAGGCGTGGCCGGCATACGACTGGATGGGCGTTGCCAAGTCGGCCCTGCAGTCGGTCACCCGCTATCTGGCCCGTGACCTCGGCGAGCACAACATCAGGGTGAACGCGGTGTCGGCCGGGCCGCTGGCGACCGTGGCGGCGAAATCGATCCCCGGATTCACCAGGTTCGACGAGGTGTGGGGGGAGCGTTCCCCGCTGTATTGGGACACGTCCAATCCCGACCCCGTAGCCAGGATGGTCTGTGTCCTGCTCAGCGACTGGGCTCCGATGACAACAGGGGAGATCGTCCACGTCGATGGGGGATTCCATGCCGTGGCGGCAGGCTCCGGGGAGGGTTAGACACCGACATCCTCCCGGGCTCTGGGGAACTGCACCACAAAGGTTGCCCCGCCTCCCTCGGTGTCTTCGACCTTGACCGATCCGTGCATCACCTCGGCCAAGGAGCGCACGATGCTCAAGCCGAGGCCGGTGCCCCCCTTGGACCGGGTATCCGATTGGTCGATCTGGGTGAAGCGTTCGAAGACGCGCTCTTTTTCGTGGTCGGGGATACCGGGACCGTGGTCGACTACCGCGATCACGCCCTTTTGACCCTTGTCGTAACCGTAGATCTCAACCGGGCTTCCTGCCGCGTACTTGCTGGCATTCTCCACGAGGTTGATCATGATCCTGGAGAGATGGTCCTTGTCCGCCTCGACTGCGAGGTTGGCCGGTTCCACCGTCACCTTGGGATCGATCGACACGGTGTGGGCGATCTCCCTGAGGAGGTCATTGAGACGTATCGATTCGAAGTGGATCGGGATCGCTCCCCGGTCGATTCTGGACACCACCAGCAGGTCGTCGATCAAGCGCTGCAGCCGCCCGGCCTGGCGTCTCGCCGTGCTGAGCAGTTCCTGGGCGGTTGTCGACTCCGGCTGTAGCTCGGGACGGTTGACCGTGTCGAGTGAGCCGATGATCGACGTCAGGGGAGTGCGTAGTTCGTGGCTTACGGTCGAGACGAAGTCCGTTTTCATTTGTGCCACTTCCTCGAGTCTTCTCGCCATGTCCGCCTGAGCTTCGTAGCGGCCGATCTGGGAGAGGACGAGGCCGGCCGGGGCGGCGAGAGATCCGAGCTCGCTGAGCTGGTCGTCGGTGAAATCGGAATCGTACGGGTCACCGATGATGACCAGGCCAACCCGCATCGACTCGACTTTGAGTGGGGCGATCATGGCCTGCTCGATTCCCAACTCGCGTAACAATCCGTGGCTGCTGGAGTCAGCATCGACATTACGGACGAGGATGGGGCGTGCTGCTTTGAAAGCCTGGGCAGCCACCCCCGGGCCCGAGACGTCGGTGACCATCACTTCGGTCTCCAATGGGTAGCCGTTGACCCAGATCGGGCTCATCACCTCTAGCCGGTGCTGGTCGGAGTTGTAGAGCAAGACCACCCCCACCTGGGCGTCGAGGTATTTGCAGATAGTGCCGACCAGATGGGGAACGATCTCGGAGAGCGATTCGGCCCGGGCCAGTGTGGCGCTGACCTCGTAAAGCCTCTCGAAGTCCCCACGCTGTTGCGCGATCTCGGATTCCCGTGACGCGGATCGGACGCTCTCCCTCTCGAACTCGAAACCAACCAGGGCTGTGGCCGAGGCCACCGCAATGACTGTGAGCATCGGGCCTACGAGGTCGAGGCCGAGCTCGAGGGAGATGTAGCTGATCACCCCGGCGATGGCCACGGTGATGAATGCGTGCGCCCACCAGGTAAGGAGCAACCCTGAGACGGCGGCCAGCCCGAACAAGATCGGGGCGGCTGTTGGGTTCATGGATTGGATCAGGGCGATGGCCCCGATACCCGAGATGAATATTGCCAACCAGACCAGCGAGATCCACGGTGCGGCCCCGGTCGACATCAGTCTCTCCCAGCGCACCGCAGTCGACACCATGAGGGCCACGGCGAGGACGATCACCGGTATGTAGAACTCCGGGAGAGAAAAGACCGGGCCCTCAGGCTCGGAGACCCGCACCGCCTGAGCACCGAGGATGATCAGCACGAACCAGCCGACGGCTGACGCACGGCGCAGCAGCGAGCCCCGGAAAGAGCTCATTGCCCGGTGGGTGCTGATCGTTTGTGCTGTCATGAAGTGAGGGTTCTCTGCCTTTCAAAGTATTCTCGGCAACTGTCCGTCGACTATCGAGGGTTGAATTTTGGCTTTGCGGTCTCTGGTGAATGGATCATTGTTTGCCGAAGCTGTCGGTGTCGGCCAGCCGCGAGTCCTCGCCCTCCATGGATGGGGTCGACGCGGCAGTGACTTTTTACACAGTTTGGCGGCTATCGGTGCCCTTGCGATGGATCTTCCTGGATTCGGAGCGACGCCACCACCCGAATCGGCGATCGGAGCCCGCGACTACGCCCGCCTGCTCCTCCCGGTTTTGGACGAGTTCGACCAACCACCCCTTGTGGTCGGGCACTCTTTCGGCGGGAGGGTGGCAGTTTGCCTTGCCGCCGAACACCCCGACCGGATCCGGGGCACCCTGATCACAGGAGCCCCGCTGCTCCGATTCGCCCCCGGCACGAAACCGACGGCCACCTATAAGCTGGCCCGTGGGCTGAACCGTTACGGAGTCGTGCCCAACACCCGTTTCGAGGCGATGAAGAGAAAGCGCGGATCCGCCGACTATCGCGCCGCCACCGGCGTGATGAGGGACATTCTGGTGACCGTCGTAAACGAGGAGTATCGCGACGAGCTGTCGAGGACCGCCGGTCCGATCCACTTTCTCTGGGGTGCCGACGACCGCGAGGTACCGGTTGCGGTAGCCGAAGAGGCGGCGGCACTGGTCAGCCGGTCGGGTGGTGACGCGACGCTCGAAGTGGTCGAAGGGGTTGGGCATATGCTCCCCGTCCAGGACCCCGATTCGCTGCGGACTGCCGTCACCAAGATGCTGGCGTGATTTGGCTCCTGGCCGGCGCCGGCGCGCTGGCCGCGATCGCGGCCGGTCTCCGATGGCTCCGCATTGCCCAGCGCGAGCACTACCTGGCACCTGCAGCCACCCGCTTTTCGTTGAGGTGGTGGTGCTCAGGCCCGTACAACCCGCTCCTTTTGCTCATGGCCGTCGCAGGTGTTGCCGGCACTCTGGTCGATAGCAGACTCGGACTGCTCACCGCCCTCTCCCAGGTGGGGCCGATCGGCCTCTCGATCCGGGGGCGTACTTCCCCGCTGTCCTGGACGGCGAGGTTGCGCCGGGTGGCCGCTCTCGTCGCCATCCTGGTGCTGGCACTCCTTGCAGTTGGCCTCGTTCTGGACATGCCGTTGGTCATGGTCCTCCCCGTTCTGCTGCTCCCCGTCCTCGTGGACCTGTGTCTCGTGCTGCTTGCCCCCCTGGAGCGAAAGCTGGGCGACCGTTGGGTGAAAAAAGCTTCCCGCCGACTCAAAGACTCGGGGGCTCGGGTGGTGGCGATAACCGGCTCATACGGGAAGACGACCACAAAACAGTACGTCCGTCACCTTCTCTCTAAGTCGGCCCGTACCGTGGCGAGTCCCGCCTCGTTCAATAACCGCATGGGGCTGGCACGTGCCATCAACGACCACCTCGTCCCGGGGACCGAGGTCTTCGTCGCCGAGATGGGCACCTACGGCCCGGGTGAGATCGCCGACCTCTGCCGGTGGATCGAGCCCACCATTGCGGCAATTGTCTCGATTGGCCCGGTGCATCTGGAACGTTTCAGATCGGAAGAGAGGATCGTTGCCGCCAAGTCGGAAATCTTCGAGCGCGCCGGTAAAGGCGTCATTTCCGTCGACCATCCGCTACTAGAAGCGCTCGCCCGGGAGCATCGCTCCCACCTCGACCTGACCACGGTGTCGGTGTCGGGGAAGCCCTCCGATGTCCAGTATGAGGAAGGATCGATTCGCTCTCGTGGTGTCGCTCTGGGGCCCGTGCCCGAATCCGTCTTCCCCGCCAATCTCGCGGTTGCTGTCGGAATCGTCGAGGCACTCGGGTATGAAGTCGATGGCGGGCTCTTCGACAGTCTTCCCGATTCTGAGCACCGTCAGAGCGTCACTGTCTCACCTTCGGGAGTCACTGTCATCGATGACACCTTCAACTCCAACCCGGCCGGCGCGACGAGAGCACTGGCGATTCTGGAACAACAGGGCGGGAGAAAGGTCCTGGTGACCCCGGGTATGGTCGAGTTGGGGCCATTGCAAGAAAGCGAGAACGAAGCTTTTGCCAACGCCGCCGCCACCATCTGCGACGAAGTCATCATCGTGGGTTCGACCAACCGGAAAGCCTTGCTGAGAGGCACCAGTAAAGGCCCCGCCTCAGTTACCGTCGTCCCCACACGCGACGCGGCGGTCGCCGTGGTGCGGGACAGGCTCGGGGCCGGCGACGCGGTTTTGTACGAGAACGATCTTCCCGACCATTATCCATAGAGGTGTTGCACAGTGTCGAAGACAGCAGTTGTGTTCGGAGGGCCTTCAGACGAGCACGACATCTCGATCCTCACCGGGCTGCAGGTTCTTCACGCCCTTGATGATGTAGTTGGTGTCTACTGGTCGAAGACAGGCGAGTGGCATCAAGTCGACCCCGCCCTCGAAGCCAGCGACTTCGTCGACGGTGTGCCCGGCCGGGCAAAGGAGCTCTCCTTCTCCGCCGCCCCCGGCGGTGGATTCCGATTCAAACGCAAACCGCTGGACATCCGCACCGTCTTCATTGCCTGTCACGGCGGTCCCGGCGAGGACGGGACGCTGCAGGGCGTCTTCGACCTTGCCGGTCTCCGCTACACCGGGCCCGGGCAGGCCGCTTCGGCGTTGGGAATGGACAAGCTTGCCTTCGGTGCGTCCATGGCCAGTGCCGGGATGAAGACCCTTCCCCGGGCGCTGGTTGTCGTCGGCGACGAACCCGGTCCCGGATTCGCCGGCCCGTACATCGTCAAACCGCGCTTCGGAGGGTCGTCGATCGGGATCGAAGTGGCCGACGACTGGGACACGGTGCTCGCCTTGAAACAGACCTCGTCGTTTTTCGACCAGGGGGCGGTGGTCGAGCCTTACCTGGAATCCAGCCGCGACCTCCAGGTTGCTGTCAGAAGCTATCCGTCACTTGAGGTCTCCGCCATCGAAGAGCCAGTTCGCGATGTCGATGGCATCTATTCCTACGACCAGAAATATCTCGCCTGGGGAGGAGAGGTCAGCTCGGGACGGGAGCTGCCGGCTTCGCTCGCTCCGGAGTTGAAGCTGGAGGTCGAAGACACGGCGCGGCGTGTGATCCGGGCTGCGGGATTGCGGGGCATCTCCCGGATCGACTTCCTCGAGCGCGACGGAGAGCTCTTTGTGAACGAAGTCAACACCATTCCGGGGTCGATGTCGACATACTTGTGGATCGATCCGAAGATCGAAAGAGCAGTCCTGTTCGCGGACATGGTCGCCGAAGCGGGGTCGTCGCCGACGAGGGTGTTTTCGGTTGCGGGGAGCGACGGAACGGCGTTGCGGAATGCGGGCACCATCGCTTCGAAGCTGGGTTGAGCCTGCCGCCTTCCGGCCGCAGGGGTACGGGGGCTAGAGGTGTACTACCGGGCAGGTAAGGGTGCGGGTGATGCCGTCGATGGCCTGGATTTTGGCGACTACCAGCTTGCCCAATGAATCGACGTCTTCGCTTGTTGCCTTGACGATGACGTCGTAGGGGCCGGTGACGTCGTCGGCGGATTCGACACCCGGGATCTTCCGGACATCTTCCGCGACCAGGGCAGCCTTGCCGACCTCGGTCTGGATCAGAACGTAAGCCTGGACCAACTTGTTCTCCTATTCGTTGTGGGAAGGCGACTCTAGTTGATGGCGATGGAACTTGTCCCGGCAAGGCCGGTGGCTTCAGTAGCCGTCCTGGCCCATACGGAGGTTGGAAGCGAAGGCGCGATCGTCCTCCTCGACTCTGTCGAAAACGAGCCGCTGGCCCTGACGCAAAGTGCGGAAGATCGAGCCCTGCAGCGACCCGGGGCGGAGAAAGACCTCGGACTTGTCGACTTCGGTGACTATGATCCCAACCCCGGTGACGGGGTCGTAGACCTTCACGACTCCCTGGGCCAACTGCTCAGGCCTTTTCTATCTTGCCGGCGCGGATGCACGAGGTGCACACGCGGGCACGGCGGGTGTTGGAGCCGTGCTTGACACGGATCCGCTGGATATTGGGGACCCAGCGACGGTTATTGCGCTTGTGAGAGAAGCTTACGGTCTTGCCGTAGCTCGGCTCTTTCCCGCAGACTTCGCAGCGATAAGACATGGTTGAATCTCCTGGAATTGGTCTGGAGGCTAAACGGAAGTGATATCCGTTGCGACCAAGAGAAAGGATAGCGACCTCGTCGTCCAAGTCCTACTCCGCCGTTACCGTGGCGTTGTGACGAAAATCGCGGAGCCCGGATGGCCACGCTAGCCCGACTCGCAGTGATCGATGTCTCCGAGGTCAAGGGGCTCGGAGGGCAGCGCGCGGTGACCCTGAGGAAACAGGGTGTGGAGACAGTTGCCGATTTGCTGCACAACGTCCCGAGACGTTACATCGACCGGAGCCGCAAGGAGTTGATTGCCGACGTCGTGGTCGGAGTCGAAGTGACCCTCATCGGGGAGGTGCAGTCGGTCAACACCCGCCGACCGAAGCGGAACCTGGCAATGATCGAGGCGATCATCGCCGACGAATCGGCGACGATCAAAGCGATCTGGTTCAACCAGGCGTTCCGCGCAAAACAGCTGCCACCCGGGACTCACGTCGCCCTCTCCGGTGTCGTCGAGTCCTTCCGGGGGAACCTGCAGATGAAGAGCCCCGACGTCGACGTCCTCGACTCCCCGACCGAGTCCTTGTTGGTCGGGCGGGTGGTGCCTGTTCACCCCGCAACGGCAAGCGCCAAGCCCGGAGTCATGCGACGGGCGATTCACAATGCTCTGATCCGGTCCCGCCCCATTGATGACCCGGTCCCGGGCCACCTGCTGGAATCGCACGACCTGATTTCTCGCGATGAGGCTTTCGCCACCATCCACTTCCCCGATTCGACAGAGCAGGTCCGACCGGCTCGGACCCGGCTGGTCTACGACGAGTTCCTCAGGCTCTCGATCGCTTTCGCCCTGCGCAAGCGGAGACAGGAGTCCGAGGCGGAGGGCATCGAGCACAACCCGACCGGCGAGTTGCTCGACAGATTCCTCGGAGGCCTGCCCTATGAGCTGACCGGAGCCCAGAAGACCGTGCTTGTCGAGATCCAAGGCGACATGCGAAAGCCCCCGCCCATGCACCGGATGCTCCAGGGGGAGGTGGGGTCGGGGAAGACGGTGGTGGCAGTTGCGGCGATGCTCTCGGCGATCGAAGGTGGTTGGCAGACCGCAATCATGGCCCCGACCGAGGTGCTGGCCGAACAGCATTTCCTCGGGGTCGTCGACCTGCTTGCACAGGCAGGCTTGTCTCCCGACATCCTTGGAATGACATCCGACCTGGGCATGGACAGTCTGTTCGGGGCCGAAGGGCCTGCGGTGCACGTCGCCCTCCTCACCGGCTCCACCGCAACCACCAATTACAGCGGCCGGGTGAGCCGGAGCCAACTCCTCCTCGACGTCAAGTCCGGCCAGGTCGATCTCCTGGTCGGCACGCACGCCCTGATTCAGGACGGCGTCGAATTCGCCCGGCTCGGAGCCGCAGTCGTTGACGAACAGCACCGCTTCGGTGTGTCCCAGCGGGTGATGCTGAAAGAGAAGGCCGACGGTGTTGAGCCCGACCTCCTCATAATGACTGCAACCCCGATCCCGCGCACCATCGCAATGTCGGTGTACGGCGACCTCGACGTGTCGACCATCGACGAGATGCCTCCGGGACGCACCCCGGTGAGGACCAAGTTGTTACCTCGTTCGGCAGAACTGACCGCCTGGGGGGTTCTGAAAAAGGAGGTGGAGGCGGGCCGGCAGGGTTTTGTCGTCTGCCCGCTTGTCGAAGACTCTCCAAAGGTGGAGGCGGTCTCTGCCACAGCCGAACACAAAAGGATCGCCTCGCTGCTCCCCGGGGTCATGGTGGGCCTGATCCACGGGCAGATGCCGTCCCAGGAGAAGGAAGCCGCGATGGCAGGATTCCGTGACGGTGCTATCGACGTGCTAGTCGCCACCACCGTCATCGAGGTGGGAATCGACGTGCCCAACGCGACCGTGATGGTGATTGAAGATGCCGACCGTTTCGGTCTTAGCCAGCTGCACCAGCTCCGGGGCCGCGTTGGCCGCGGCAAGCACCCGGGGGTATGCATCCTCCTCGCCGACGCGACCACAGATGAAGGTCAGGAGCGGATGACCGCGATGGTGGAGTCGAACGATGGGTTCGAGCTCGCCAACACCGATCTCCGCATCCGGGGGCAGGGGACTGTTTTCGGCACCAGGCAGTCGGGCATGACCGACTTCAAGATCGCTGACGTCCTGGCGGACGCCGATCTCCTCCAAAAGGCGCGACGCGACGCATTTGCCCTCGTGGAGTCCGATCCCGAACTACGGGACCACCCCGAGCTCGCCACCGAGATCAGGGCGATGCTCGGCGATCGGGTCGAGTGGCTCTTCGTGAGTTAGCCCAGATGAGTTGGCCCGGATGAGAGTCATTGCCGGCAAGGCCAAGGGGCGCCGACTGGTGGGCCCGGAAACCCGGGACACCCGCCCGGTCACCGATCGGGTCAAGGAAGCTGTCTTTTCTTCCATTGGGGACTGGGTGATCGACGCCGACGTTGCCGACCTCTACGCGGGGGCGGGCTCTTTCGGCCTCGAGGCCCTGTCGCGCGGTGCCCGGTCGGCTGTGTTCGTCGAGAACGGCGCCCGTGCCCTGGACGCGCTGAAGAAGAACATCGGAACCGTTGGCCTCGGGGGCGAAGTGGCGCCGATCAAGGTTCGCCAGTTTCTCGATGTCAACGAGGAGAGCTTCCATCTCGTCTTCATCGATCCGCCCTGGCCCCTGCCGACAGAAGAGCTCGAAGCCGACTTTGCCCTCCTCGACCCCTTCCTTGTGGACCACGCCGAGGTCGTTGCCTCGAGAAGGCATAGTGATCGCCTGCCCCGTGCGCCCGAAAACTGGCGGGTTGCCGCCGAGAAACGCTACGGAGATACCAGAATCGTCAGATACGAAAAGAAAGCTGAAGCACAATGACAACAGGGCTGTGCCCGGGGAGCTTCGACCCTCCGACGATGGGCCACGTCGATGTGATCGAACGTGCCATCAAAGTCTTCGATGAAGTCGTTGTCTCCGTGGTCGACAACCCCTCGAAACAGTCGTTGTTCACCACGGCCGAGCGCATCGCGTTACTCGAGGAGATCTTCGGTGACCGGGTCTCGGTGGTTTCCTTTTCGGGGATGCTGGTGACTCATGCGGCCGATCGGGGGGCGGATGTTGTCGTCAAAGGTCTCCGCTCCATCGATGATTACGAATACGAGAAGCAAATGTCACAGATGAACCGGCATCTGAGCGGGATGGAGACTGTGTTCATGGCAACTGCCGCCGGGTACGGTTTCGTTTCCTCGTCCCTCGTCAAAGAAGTTGCCAAACTGGGTGGAGACGTGACCGAACTGGTGCCGCCGGTCGTCGCTAGAGCGCTGAAGGAGCGATTTTCATGACAGACGAAGCAGCAACCGGAGACGAGATCCGCGAAACCGATCGGGGTTCAGCCACACACCCCGACCTCCAGGACCTGCAGGACACCATCGATGATCTGATGGTCCATCTCCACGAGGCAAAGTCGGTCCCCCTGTCCGGGAACGCGATTGTCGACCGCGAGCAATTCCTCGGAATGCTCGAGAAGCTGCGCACCGAACTACCCGACGAGCTTCGCGCGGCGCGCTGGATGGTCAGGGAACGAGAGGCGTTTATCTCCCGGACCAACGAAAAAGCCCGTGAAATCATCGAGAAAGCGCGCGCCGAGGCCGACGAGCTCGTCTCGGATTCGAACATCACCAAGGAGGCAGTGGAAGAGGCCAACATCCTGGTGCGCCGGGCCGAAGGGGAGGCACGCAGGCTCCGGCTCGAGACCGAGGACGAGATCGAGTCGAAACTCCACGACGCAGAGGACCTCCTCGGCCAGCTCCTCGGCCAGGTGAAAACCGCACGCAACGAACTGCACCAGGCTCGACCCAAGCCGCCCGACGTTCCTATTTGAGCCGATGATCGACGACGCACTGCTGGTCCAGGTGGACAAGTTGGTGGGGAACACCGGCAAGGAGCGGGAGTTCGAAGGACAGCGTCCCGTCCGGCTCCGGTTGGGGGAGTCGCGTGTCGATGGCCCGATGCAGGTATCAGGTCGCGCCGTTGGCACTACCGGTGGGGTCAATACCCACTTCGAGGCATCAGCCACGGTCGACCTCGTCTGCAACCGTTGCCTCACCACCTGGTCCGAAGATCTCACCGTCACCGGTTCGCATCATTTCGGCGTCGAGCCGGACGAAGACGGATATGCGATCGTCGATGGTCAGATCGACGTAGGGGGTGTCGCCAAAGACGAGCTAGCCCTTTCGCTCCCGGTGCGGCCGTTGTGCAAGGAAGACTGCCTGGGACTTTGCCCAACGTGCGGAATCGACTTGAATAGAGAATCCTGTGGCGGCCATGGTGACGATTCGGATTCGCCGTTTGCCGCACTGAAAGACTTGTTCGATTCCTGAGCTATCAAGGAGAGCACCTCATGGCGGTGCCAAAAAAGAAAATGTCGCGCTCCCGTACCCGCCGGCGCAAGGCAGCATGGAAGGTCGAGAGATCACCTTCTGTGGCCTGCGGCCAGTGCGGTACACCTAAGCTCCCACATCGCGCCTGTCGCAACTGTGGGACCTACGCGGGTCGCGAAGTCATAGACACCAACTAGTGTCCTGTCCGGCAGATCATGCATGTATTTCAGCGGCCCTTTTCACCCCCGGCGGCGTCCTCGTCCTCGCCGAACGGCCCAGTGCGACTTCGTCCTGCGTCCTTGCCAGAGATAA
>JBHJOQ010000049.1:0-18367 GCA_050329555.1 Acidimicrobiia bacterium
ACTCATCCCGCCTGCCATCACCTTGGCATCGTCCCCGAGAGCACCAAGCGCCTCTTCCAGGCTTGCCGGCGCTACGTAGTCGAATTCACGTGGATACATCAGTTGCTCGCTTCCTGGATAGCAGCCCAGACCCGCTTCGGCCTGAGTGGCATGTCGATGTGCTTGACCCCCAGAGGACTGAGCGCGTCGACCACTGCGTTGACAATCGTGTGCGCCGACCCGATGGTCCCGGCCTCACCTATCCCTTTCACGCCCATAGGGTTGACGTCGGTCGGGGTGATCGTGTGGGACAGCTCGAAGGAGGGCAGGTCGGAGGCGGTTGGAAGCGGATAATCGAGTAGCGATCCGGTGAGAAGGTTGCCCGACTCGTCGTAGACCGCGTCCTCGAAGAGGGCCTGACCGATTCCCTGGGTGATACCGCCGTGGACCTGACCGTTGACAATCATCGGGTTTACGATATTCCCGCAATCGTCGACCGCCACGTACTTGAGTATCTTCACGTCGCCGGTCGTCTCATCGACTTCGACAACCGCGAGATGAGTCCCGAACGGCCAGGTGGCGTTGCCGGGGCTGAACACGGCGTGCTCTTCGAGCCCTGACTCGACGCCATCGGGGAGGGTGTGTGCCTGGTAGGCAGCTTTGGCGATTGCGCCCCACTCCACCGACTTCTCCGGCGACCCGGCGACATGAGCTGAACCATCTCCAAAGACCACGTCCTCAGCTGAGGCCTCGAGGAGGTGAGCTGCAATCCTCGCCGCCTTCTCCTTCAACCGCGTTGCAGCGTTGAATGTGGCCGCACCGTCGACGGCCATCGATCGGCTTCCGAAAGTGCCGATGCCCATGGGGACGTCGTTGGTGTCTCCATGGCGCACCCGGATCTGGTCGACCGGGATCCCGAGCTCGCTGCCGACGATCTGAGCCCATGTCGTTTCATGGCCCTGGCCGGTGGGCCCGGTGCCGATCAGCACCGTGACGGTCCCGTCGGGGTTGACCCGCACCATGCCCGTTCCGTTGAAAGCCGACGGGATTCCGTATTCTGCCCACGAGAATCCGATCTCGGCGAGCACTGCCGGACCGAACCCGCACACCTCCACGTAGGACCCAATGCCGATACCGACGTGGCGGCCTTCGGTCCGGGCTTCGTCGCGCATCTTGAGCAAGTCCTGGTAACCGGAGATCTCGATGAGGCGATCGACAGCTGCGTCGTAGTCGCCGGAGTCGAGGGCAAACCCGCATCCCATCGTCGCCGGGAAGTCGTCTTTCTTCCAGAAGTTCTTGCGACGCACCTCGAGCGGATCCATCCCGATTTCCCGGGCGTAAGCGTCGATGATCCGCTCCAGGTAGTAGATCGCCTCGGGGCGGCCGGCGCCCCGATAGGCGTCCGTCGTCATCGTGTGGGTGACCACGCAGTCCACAGTCCAGGACACCGGCATCTTGTACTGGCCAGATGCGATCCACAGACCGAGTAGCGGGATCGCCACCGTGAAGTTCTGGGAGTAGGCGCCCATATCGGCGATTGCCTCCAGCTTGTAGCCGAGGAACTCCCCGTCTTTGGTGCCGACGATGGTTGCGGTTCCCAACCATCCCCGTCCGTGGATAGTTGCCCCACCGGCCTCACGCCGGGTCTCGGTCCATTTCACCGGCCGTCCGAGCTGCTTCGAGGCGAAGGCGACCAGGATCTCGTCGTTGTACACATTGAGCTTGGCTCCGAATCCACCACCCACTTCGGGAGCGATCACCCGCACGTCGCTCGGCGGGATCTCGAACATGGTCGCGATCGCCCCGGCAAGCGCATGAGGCACCTGGGTAGAACTGTGCACCGTGAACCGGTCGTAGCCTCGGTCATAGTCGGCCATCACCGACCGGGGCTCGATTGCCACTGGTATGAGGCGTTGATTGTTCATCTCGATACTCACGACAACAGCGTCGTCGCGGTCCATCGCCTCATCTACCTGGGGGGTCTGGTCTTCGAGACCGAGAGCCTCCCAGTATCCGTGGTAGGTCCAGGTGTGGAGGACGTTGGAGTCGAGGTCCTCATGGACCTTAGTGGCGTCTGATTTCGCATCCTTCAGGTCAATCACGGCGGGAAGCACGTCGCAGTCGATCTCAATGGCGTCGGCCGCGTCCTGGGCCTGATACCGGTTTTCCGCAATGACCATCGCGATCGCCTCACCGGCGTGCTTGATTTCTCCGTCGGAGAGCAAAGGTCGCAGTTTCCCGATCGGCACCTGGGCTACCAGGGGACCGAGGTGGGCGACATCTTCGTGGGTGAAGATGGCCACGACGCCCGGCATCTTGCTCGCCGCGGTGGTATCAACCGATTTGATCCGGGCATGGGCGTAAGGAGAGCGGTTGAAGGCAACGTGGAGGAGACCGGTGGGCTGGAGGTCGTCCACGTATTTTCCACGCCCGGTGATCAGCGCCGGGTCTTCTCGGCGCCGCACTGCGCCGCCCATCACACTTGTTGTGGCCATCAGCTGGTCCCTTCCCAATCCGGTGCGGCCGGTTCTTCACCGCGCATTTTCGAGCCTGCGTATTCCACGGCTCTCACGATGTTGTGGTACCCGGTGCACCGGCAGAGATTGCCTTCTATCCCATGGCGGATTTGGTCTTCGGAGGGGTTGTCGTTCTCGGCGAGGAGTGCCGATGCAGACATGATCATCCCCGGGGTACAGAAACCGCATTGCAGTCCGTGGCGCTCCCAGAACCCCTCCTGGACGGGGTGAAGGGTGTCGTCGGTGGCCAGCCCTTCAATGGTGGTCACTTCGGCGCCGTCAGCCTGAACAGCAAGCATTGTGCACGACTTCACCGGCTTCCCGTCGACGTGGATTGTGCAAGCACCGCAGTATCCCGTCTCACAGCCGACATGGGTGCCGGTCAGGTGGAGATTTTCACGAATGAAGTGAACCAGGAGAGTGCGGGGCTCGACATCAGCCGTTACCTCCTGCCCGTTGACTTTCATCGAGATTTTCACAAGGAGGTCCCTTTCGTCGAGAACTTGGCCTGAACCTATCAGACACGCCCGTTGCGTGCCGGGTGTCGCGGGCCTGTTTCACCTGCCTGCGCCGTTTTAGATACTTGGCGCGCACAGATCAGCACGCCAAGATCAGCCCATGAACCTCTACGGGACCGTGGAACTGGGTGGCACCAAGACCTTGGTCGCTGTGGGCAACGGCGAAGGCAGCCTTGGAGAGACGTTGAGACTCGAGACCGGCGAGGAGCCCGGTCCGGTCGTCGACGCCGTAGTCGAGTTTCTTTCTCAGCACGATCTGAAGTCGGTCGGAATTGCCTCGTTCGGGCCGCTCGAACTTCGGCCCGGGCACGAAAGCTTCGGCTCGATCCTCGCCACGCCCAAGCCGGGCTGGAGCGACTTCAACCTGGTCTCGGCGATCGGTGGCCGCCTCGGTGTCCCGGTGGCGATCGACACCGACGTCAATGGCGCCGCGGTCGCCGAGGGGAGATGGGGAGCTTCGGCGCGCCTAGACAATCACGCATACATCACTGTCGGCACCGGGATCGGAGCGGGCATCGTGGTCGGGGGCAACATCATACGCGGCCTGGCTCATCCTGAGTTCGGGCACATCGTTGTGGAGAAGCATGGGGATGACCCATTTCCAGGAAATTGCCCGTTTCACCGCACGTGTCTGGAGGGATTGGCGGCCGGGCCGGCACTCGCGGCGAGATTTGGGGCACGACCTTCGGAACTCGGCGCACAAGAGAAGGAGCAAGCGACCATGCTTGTTGCCTTTTACGTCTCTCAAGCGGTTCGTACCCTTATCTACACGGTTTCACCGCAACGGGTGGTAATTGGTGGCGGGGTGTCGAAGATGGACGGCTTCCACTTCGCAGTTCGTGAGCAGCTTGGAGCCCAGCTCGCCGGATACGCCGTGCTCCGGGAGCACCATTCCGGAGAGTTCGTCACCGCGCCCCGACTCGGAGATCAGTCCGGGTTAGTCGGTGGTATCGCGCTCGCTATCGGCATATCCGGATAGGTGGATTTCGACAGAGCTGCGCGTCATTTGGAGATTTAGGCCGGGCCGTTAGAGTCGGCGCCGCCCAAACAGGAGAACGCGTTGCCCCAAATCCTCGAAGCCTCCGGCCTGGTCAAACACTTCGACGACCTGATTGCGGTCGACGGCGTCGATCTCCAGATCTCTCGAGGGGAGACATACGGTTTGCTCGGGCCCAACGGGGCCGGGAAGACCACGACTATTTCAATGATTTCGGGGTTGCTCGAACCTGACGCCGGTTCGGTGAGCGTTGACGGTCATCGAATCACCACATCTTCGACGGCAGGCAAAGGCGCCATCGGGCTGGTTCCCCAGGATCTGGCGATCTATCCGGACCTGACCGCGTCGGAGAATCTCACCTTCTTCGGCAAGCTCTACGGCATGGCGGGCCAGACCCTTGGGTCGAGGGTCGATGAAGTCCTAGAAGTCATCGGCCTGACCGACCGCCGCGACGACCTGACCGGGGAGTACTCCGGTGGGATGAAGCGCCGTCTCAATATCGGAATCGGGCTGCTTCATGAGCCCCAACTCCTCATCCTCGACGAGCCGACTGTCGGGGTCGATCCCCAGTCCCGAAACGCGATCCTCGAATCGGTCGAGAACCTTTCGGTGGAGGGCATGGCGGTCCTCTACACCACCCACTACATGGAGGAGGCTGAGCGTCTCTGTGACCGGGTTGCAATCATCGACGAAGGCACGATCAAAGCGGAGGGAACCCGTCGTGAACTCGTCTCCATGGTCGGGGAGAAAGACAGGATCAGCATCAGCGCGACCGGAAACATCAGCGGCGCCGTAGAAGCGCTGGATTCGCTCGAAGGAGTGGTCGGTGCCGCGCCTTCCGACCAAGGCCTCGACGTTCTGGCGGTGGACGCATCGAGCATCCTGCCCGCAATCCTGACCACGGTCACCGAAAGCGGTGCGTCGATTACAGGTGTCCAGGTCGTGGAACCGAACCTGGAAGCAGTTTTCCTGCATCTGACCGGCAAAGCCCTCCGGGACTGAGGACAGTGCGCACTGCCTTCCGGATCGCCGTCAAAGACCTGAAGCTGCGCCTGCGGGACCGGTCGGCGCTGATCATTGGCATCGTCGCCCCGCTCTCGTTGGCATTCATACTGAATTTGGTCTTCGGGAATGCGTTCGATCCGACGCAGGGGATCGGCCTCGAGTACGGGGTGGTCGACCTGGACCGATCCGAGATTTCAACCAGCTTCACGTCCGTTCTCGAAGAGATCGAGGCCGAGGGGATCTTCGAGCTGGAGAGTTTCAGCGATGTGGAATCTGCTGACGAGGCGATTGACCTGGGGGAGGTTGACTCGTACTTCTTGCTGGAGCCCGGATTGGGCCAGGCAATTGGTACCAATTCGCCTGCGACCATCAAGGTGGTCGGCGATGTCGATGCGCCGACGTCGACACAGATCGCGGCCTCGATTGCCAACCAGTTCGCCACCGGCGTCGAAGCGGCACAGCTCGCCATCGGCACTACGTCCCAATTGACTTCCATGCCGGTGACGGCCGAGTTCTTGGATTCTCTCGGGGCCGATCCCCGGACCGCGGCCTTTTCCTACCGGCTCGATGACGTGTCGACCCCGACGAGACAGCTCGATGCGACCACCTATTTGGCCGCAGGGATGGCCGTGTTCTTCCTCTTCTTCACGGTGGGTTTCGGGGTTCTCGGCCTTCTCGAGGAGGACCGGCAGGGGACTCTGACCCGATTGAAGGCAGCACCGATCCATCGTGCCGCAATCGTCGGCGGCAAGGCGCTTCTCTCGTTTCTCCTGGGACTGATCTCGATGTTCGTGCTGATTGTGGCGACCCAGCTTCTGATGGGGGCCACCTGGGGGGCACCGCTTGGAGTTGCTTTGCTGGTGATTGCCTCCGTGTTCGCCGCAGTAGGGATAATTGGGCTGGTCGCGGCTGTGGCCAAGTCGCCCGAGGGCGCAGAGAACTTGAGCTCGATAATTGCCGTGATCCTGGGCATGCTCGGCGGTGTCTTCTTCCAGATCGGCCAGGGCGACGACATTCTCTCCAGACTGACCTTCCTCACTCCTCACGCCTGGTTCATGAGGGGCCTTGCCGATCTCGCTGACGGGGCACCCTGGACGGCTGCTCTTCCCGCCACCGGCGCGATTCTCATATTCGCCCTGGTCACCGGGGCGATCTCCTGGTTCTTGTTGATGAGGAGGTTGCGGCGATGAAGGCACTCGCAATCGGCATGTCGAACATCCGGAGAATGCTCCGGGAACGGTCGAACATATTCTTCGTGTTCATCTTCCCGCTCGCGTTGATTCTGCTGATCGGGTCGCAGTTCGGGGGCGGCGTCAAACCCGCGATCGGCCTCTATTTGGCTGACGCCGGCGAGGTGGCCACCGAGATCAGGGACGAAATCGAATCCCAGGAGAGTATCGACACCCGCAGTTTCGATACCGAAGACGCTCTCGTCACAGCTGTGGAGCGGGGCCACGTTCAGGCGGGGTTGTTCCTACCCGCAGACATCGACAGCTCCGTGGCAGCATCGGAAGTCGTTGAGATCGGCTTTGTTGCACGGCCTGACGGAAGCGGTCAACAGTTGCAAGCAATTGTCGGATCCGCTGTCGCCGATGTGATGAAGCCGGTTGGTGCAGCACAGTTTGCCGTCGCCGAGAGCGATTCCGATTTTGAGACCGCCAACGATGTTGCGAGAAGCATCGCGGGCCAGGCAGGCGGTGTCGAAGTGTCGGTCACCGCCGTGGGTGAAGCGCTCTTCCCGGAAACCCTGGGCCAGTTCGACCTCGGTGCCTCCTCACAGTTGGTGCTCTTCGTCTTTCTCACTGCCCTCGCCGGTTCCGCCGCTTTGATCTTGACCAGGCAACTCGGTATCAGCTCACGGATGCTGTCGACTCCGACTTCGGTGAGGTCGATCGTTATCGGTGAGTCGATGGGCCGATTTGGTGTGGCACTGGTCCAGGGCCTGTACATCGTGGTGTTGACCCTCATCATCTTCAATGTCAACTGGGGCGATCCTCTTGCCTCACTCTTGTTATTGGTGGTGTTCTCGGCCGTGGGCGCCGGGGCGGGGGTCCTGATGGGTTCGGTGTTCTCCAATGATCAGCAGGCAGGAGGTGTCGGGGTCGTCTTGAGCCTGGGCCTGGCTGCTCTCGGTGGCTGTATGTTCCCGCTCGAGCTGTTCTCACCGACCATGCAAACAGTTGCCCACTTCACCCCGCACGCCTGGGCACTTGACGGCTACGCCGAGTTGGTGCGCCGTGGTGGGAGCACCGGTGACATCCTCCTCGAATTGGGCGTCCTCGCGGGATACGCCGCGGTGCTATTCGCGCTGGCCGCGTGGAGGCTCCGCATCGCGATCACCAGACCCTAAGGTCGGAAGGGTGACAGTGAAGGTGGTCCCCTGCGGTGAGCTCGCGACCTCGATATCGGCGTTGGCCCGCTTCAAGATCGTGTGGACCGTGTGTAACCCAAGGCCGGTTCCCTTTCCCGGCTCTTTGGTGGTGTAGAAAGGGTCAAAGATCCGAGCGGCGACGTCGTCGGGAATCCCGGGGCCGGTATCGGCGACCGAAACCACGACAGCGCGGTCTTGGTTGTGGGCTCTAATCGTGATAGTCCCGCTCTCGCCCATCGCGTCGGCAGCGTTGTCGATGAGATTGGTCCAGACCTGGTTGAGGTCCCGTCCAGAAACTTCAACGGTCGCGAGGTCGTCTTCGAAGTCGAGTTCCACCTCGATTCCGCGTAGCTTGTGTTTGAGCAGGATCAAGGTGTCCCTGATTCCCGATGTGGGGACGATCTCCTGGATCGGTCCCCGGTCCAGGTAGGAGTAGTCCTTGACGACGCGGACCAGTTCCGAGATCCTCCCGGCACCGATTGCGATCTCCCCGATCAGCTGTTCGGCGGTGGCGCGCAAACCGACCCATCGAGCGAAGCGGGCGAGCCTCTCACTGTCCAGAATCGAGGTGGCCTTGTCCAATCGTTCTGGCGTCCAGCCGGCCTGGACCATTGCCGGTGCGATGTCCCACGCCCCGGACACGCCATGCCCGATGAGCCAACCTGCAACCGCCTCCTCGGATTCGGACCGCTGGATTGTGGACAGGTCTCCTTGCGGAGGGATGAGGCCGTAATCATCATCGGCGACGCCGACAAGGGCGCGTGACTCATCACCGAGCTCGGCGTAGGTGCGCAGCAACTCCTGGGTGCTTCTGGCTACCGCAGCAGCCGGATTGTTCAGTTCATGCATCAATTGGGCGGCCATCCGTCCCAATGCGGCCATCCGCTCCTCGTGGCGGATCTTGTCTTCGATATCCCGCAGTCTCGCGGTGACGGTCCGGAACATCCGTCTCACCACTCTCGAATCCTCGAGCAGATGTTCGAACGCTTCGACCGGGACCCGGATCAGTTGTGACTTTTCCGCGGCACGAACCGTGGCCATTCGAGGCGAGTTGTCGAGCAGGGCCATTTCGCCGACAACCTCACCCGGACCGACCCGGGCAAGTTCGACCTCGGTGTCGGCTGTGTGCTTGGTGACTGTCATCTCTCCCTCGACCACGACATACATCTCCACCGAGTCGCTGCCTTCCTCGATGATCACGGTCCCCGCTTCGACATCCACTGTCTCTGAGCCTTCACAGACGCTGAGGATGAGCTTGTCGGGCAGATCCGCGAAATAGGGAAGTGCGCGAAGGGCGTCGGCGATGTTGCTCACAACGAGGCGAGGTGCTGGTGCACGAACCGGATTGCGGTCGAACCCTCCCCGGTTGCGCCCGCCACCCGGCGGATTGAATTGTGCCGCACGTCGCCGGCGACGAAGACCCCCGGAACCGATGTCTCGAGAGGGAGTGGGTCGCGTTCAACGTTCCAGCCCTTGAGTGGCCCGAGGTCCGGGCCGGACAGTACGAAGCCGCGGTCGTCGAGTTGGACCAGGCCGGCAAGCCAATCCGTCTGTGCCCTCTGTCCGATGAAAATGAACAATGCGCCGGCCTTGACCTCCGACTCTTCCCCCGTCTCGAGATTTCCCAGTATCAGGGTTTCGAGGTGGCTCTCGCCTATGGCCTCCACCACCTGGCTGGTCCCGAGAACCGAGACTGCTTCGTTGGCCGCGATGTTGTCGATCAGGTACTTCGACATCGTCTCCTCCAGACTGTCGCTCCGGATGACGATCGTTACAGAGTCGGTGAATCGGGTCAGGAAGAGAGCAGCCTGGCCTGCCGAGTTTCCTCCTCCGACCACATACATTGGCTGATCCCGGTGATAGCTCGCTTCGATGTTCGAGGTGCCGTAATAGACACCGGCCCCGGTCAGTTCTTCCAGGCCAGGTCCGCTCAGCTTCCGGTATTCGACGCCGCTGGTCACCACCATTGCCTTGGCCGTTATCGAGCTGCCGTCAGCGAGGTGGACGATTCTGTAAGGATCTTTGCGGCTTACCCGCTCGACCCGCATCGGGACCAGGAGCTCGGCGCCGAGCCGTTCCGCCTGCAGTTTGGCCCTCCGGGAGAGGTCTGCACCACTTATACCTTTGGGGAAGCCGAGATAGTTCTCGATCCGCGTCGACTGACCCGCCTGGCCCCCCGGTGCCGAAGCCTCGATGAGGAGTGTCTTCAGCCCTTCCGACGAACCGTAGACCGCCGCTGCCAGGCCGGCCGGGCCTGCTCCTACGATCACCACGTCATAGGCGTCGGCGCTGGCATGGCTGGACAGGCCGACCCGCTCAGCAAGCTGATCGGTCGTGGGGCAGCGGAGCGGCTCTTTGTCAGGAAAGAGGACCAGCGGCAGGTCGGACAAGCCGGCCCGCGCCGAGTCCAGGAGGCGGGTGGCCTCCTCGTCCTTGTCGACCAGGAGCGAGCGATACGGAATCTGGTTCCGGGCAAGGAAGGCCTTGAGCTCAAAAGCAGGCCTGGACCACTCCTGGCTAACGATTCTGATGCCGCCGTACACCGGCCTGAAATGGGCTTGCCAGTCATCGAGAAGCTCGTCGAGTATCGGGTACAGCTTGTCCTCCGGAGGGTCCCAGGGCTTCATGATGTAGTGGTCGAGACCGACGTTGTTGATCGCGCTGATCGCAGCGTCAGTATCTGCATACGCCGTCAGCAGCGTTTTCTTGACGTCCGGGAACGAATCGAGTGAAGAGCGAATGACGTCGACGCCGCTGATATTGGGCATTCTCTGGTCAGCAACGATAAGGGCCAGCGGGGTGCCGCGGACCGCAAGCTCTTCGATGGTATCGATGGCTTCCTGGCCCGAAGTTGCTCCCATTATCCGGTACTCCTCCGAATAGTGGGATCGAAGGTCGCGCTGGACGGCGCTGAGGACTTCGGGCTCATCATCGATCGCGAGGATCACCGGCTTGTCGCTCATCGCATTACCAGACCGTCCTCGAAGCAGTATCGCCACGTCTCTCCGGGCTGGATCGAACGCACCAGGGGATGACCGTCCTCTTCCCAGTGCTGCCGGGCGTGTTTGTTCTTGGAACTGTCACAACATCCAACCAAACCGCACATCAAGCATGCCCGGAGATGCACCCAGCTATCGCCGGCGGCGATGCACCGGTCACAGACATTTGAGGTCGGCTCAGCCGCAGTGGTCAACCCTTCGAAGTGTTCACAAGTCGCCATCTCACCTCCCTCATGCCTTACGGCCTCGCCGATGGCCGTCGCTCTCCATGATAAGTCCAGCAATTCGGTGCTGCTTGCGGCACCGGGCCACGGTCGGTCGCACCTCGAGCGCCTAATGTGTCGACCGCCGTGAGATTGGAAACGTCGTCGCAGGCATTGGCTAGGGGACAAGAGGTGGCTTGATGGCCGAACGGGAAACAGGCGACGCGCTGAATGTCGAGGTTCGCGATGAGCCCGAAAACCGACAGTTCACGATAGAAGTGGATGGGAGGGTCGTCGGCAAAGCAGAGTACCGAATGCGCGGCAACACGTATCTGTTCACTCACACCGAGGTGGATTCTGAATTCAAGGGTCGTGGCCTCGCCAACCGCCTCGCCCGCTCGGCACTCGATGACGTCCGTGATCGGGGTATGACGTTGGTGCCGCTCTGCCCGTTCATCGCCGCGTACATAAGGCGCCATCCCGAATACGACGAGATTGTCGACCATGAGATGAGCAGGAAGTTCAAACGGCAGCCGGACGAGCAGTAAGCAAGCGGCGATGTGCCTTTGACCCAGGTTGCGCTCGCCGGGTCGGCGTGTTGAATCGGTAGATTTCTACGGGCTGGGAGCTTTAGACTCGCCGCGCGGTGAGTGCCAACAACGGTTCCGGTTCAATCCAGTCTCTGGCTGCAATCGTGGAATCGGCCGCCGACGGGATCGTCACGGCGGACGAGGCCGGGATGATCGTGTCCTGGAATCCAGCCTCGGAACGGATGTTCGGATGGAAAGGGCAGGAGGTGATCGGCAAGAGCCTTTCGATCATCGTTCCCGAGCGGTTCCGGGCATCTCATGAGGAAGGAATGGCTCGGGTCGCCACATCAGGTGAAACCAGGATCATCGGAAAGACAGTGGAAGTGTTCGGGCAACACAGATCCGGATCCAAATTCCCGATCGAGTTGTCACTGGCGACCTGGATCGACGATGGCCGTCGCTATTTCAGCGGCATCATCCGGGATGTAACGGTCCGCACTGAGCTGACAGAAAAACTCAGCAGGTCGGAACAGCGTCTCCAGGCGATCGTGAAGTCGGCGAACGATGCCATCGTGTCGATTGACGAGAAGGGCATCGTGACGATGTGGAATCCGGCTGCCGAAGCCCTCTTTGGCTACAGGCTCGCAGACGGATTCGGCAGGTCGGACGAAACAGACTCGAATAAGAACGGGTTGCTGAATCCAGTTAGCTGAGTGGCGACAACTGGGTAACTTATGGTTACGCGCTTCTCGCCCGGGTGGCGGGGAGGGCCGCGGGCCCGTAGCTCAACCAGGTCAGAGCAGCGGACTCATAATCCGTTGGTTGCAGGTTCAAATCCTGCCGGGCCCACAAACGAAGTTGCAGGTCAGCCGCCTTTTCTGGGTCAGTTTCCGAGCCCCGAAAGGGCGGCTCCGTCGGTTTTGTCCGTCGTTTGTCCGTCTGAGAATCGCGCAGCATTTGGTCGAGCTGTTCGGCGATGGCGTCGGCTTCCGACGGGAATAGATGTCCATATAGGTCCATGGTCACCGTGATCGAGGAGTGGCCGAGGTGTCGTTTGATGTGCTCTGGGTGAGCTCCGGTGGCGATCATCAATGCTGCCGCGGTGTGTCGGAGATCGTGAATTCTCAAGTCCATGGGCAGGCCAGCGGCCTCGAGACCTGGGCGCCATATCCGCTTGGCGAAGTTGGAGTTGCGTAGGGGAGTCCCCGGTCTGTAGGTCTTCGTCTTGTAGGTGCGGCCCGCCATGGTGAACACGAGAGCGTCAGGATCGGGAGCGACGTGCTCATCGAGATGTGTGCTGAGCATGTCTCGGAGGGAGCGGGGGAGGGCGATGGTGCGGGAACGATGGCTTTTGGTCGTCCCGTATATCAGCTTGCCGGATACTTCCGAGACTGATTCGCCGATTTCCACTCTCGCTCTGAGGACATCGATGCGGCGTCTGCGCAAGGCGGCGGCTTCTCCCCAGCGCAATCCTCCGTAACCCAAGAGATAGATCAGGGTCCCATACGGTTCCTCGATTGCCTGTGCCAGGTCGTCGAGCTGATCCGAGGTGAGAAAGCGCTGCTCCTTCTTGCGAATCCGAGGCAGGCTCACCCCGTCGGCCGGATTTGAGGCGAGATACTTGTTCTTGACCGCGGCTTTCAGCACTGCGTTCAAGGCCTGATGGGCCTGACGGACTCGCGACGGAGACAACCCGGCTCGCTTCATGTCAGTAATCCAGACCTCGACAGCGATCGGATCGATGCGGTCGAGACGTGCGTCGCCGAAAGCGGGAAGAAGCCACACCCGGAATAGGGACTCGTAGCCGGCTCGGGTCTTGGGCTTGAGATGGGATCTCGTCTCCAACCAGTGGTTCGCCCAATCACCGAACCGGGTGGCGGCCCGTTCCGGGTTCACCCACTCGGCCCTCTGCTTCTGGGCTTCGACATGGATCAAGAACTTTTCGGCGTCGACCTTGCGGGGGAAGACTTTCGACCGTTCCCGGCCGTTAGGGTCGATATAGCGGACCTGCCATTTGGTGTTGTCGACGGGGTGGCGTCTGACGTGTGCCATGTTTAGTTCTCGTCGGCGATTTGTTGGGCTACCCAGGCTTGGACGTCGTGCCAGCGGAAGCGGACGTGTTTGCCGACCCGGAATCCTTTAGGTCCGGTGTTGCGATGTCGCCAGGTGTAGATGGTCTTCACTGGGACCTCGAGATAGTCGGCCAGCTCTTCGACCGACAGTAGCCGGTCGTCGTACCGCCCGGGAAGGTCGGGGGACTCATCGAAAGGCAACGAAGGTTGAGCGACCGAGGCCATCACTCTACCTATCATATCAGACTATTAGCAGTTATACAACTGTTAACTACCATTCTGGCGGAGGTGGCAGTTCTTGTACTTCTTCCCCGACCGACACCAGCAGAGGTCGTTGCGGCCCAGTTTCAGCCCAGATCTGGCGATGCGTGGGGTCCCGGAGAGCGCCATCAGCTCTTGGGCAAGGCGGTGCTCAACAACCGCCGCATTGCGTTCGCGCTCTTCGATGTCCCGTCTCCGTTCGGCCAGCTCGGACTCCCGGACCGCCAGGTCGCGACGCTGCCGTTCCAATTCCTTCTCGGTTTCGGCAAACTCTGATGCTCGGGTGTTGAGTTCGGCTTGTTTCGCCTCGAGGTGGTCGCTGAGCGTTTCCAGATCCTCATCAACCACCGACGCCAACTCATGGTGGATCAAGATGGCCACACCCTGACCCATGTGGACACCAACAGCTTGACAGTATCTCTGCCACACCGCCTTGGTGGCACCAGAGATCGGCACCTTGGCCATCCACTCGCCCGTCTCCTGGTCGGAGTCGGACCGCAGCCGGTCGTCGATCTTGCGGAGGACCTGACGGCTCAAGCTCATCGCACTAAACAGCCGTTCTTACCGTACACAGTTGCATCATCTCGGATGCCAGTTTACTGGTTTACCGCAAACCGGAGTGGTTGCAACTGTGTACGGAAAGACACGCCGTCAAGCGCGTACCTTACTGACTGTCAAGGGAGGACAGTCGGTTGAGAGGCGGGCTTTTCGCCTAACAAGGGGGTGTTGGAGTTCGTGTGTCTTGACCCGAACTTGGTCATGGGGATCTTTGGGTTTCCCGGTCGCCGCCAGGCCGATCCCGGGGGCAGATTCATATATGTGCGGAACGGTCCGAGATGCAGCCCATACTCGGAGGTCCGAGGTCGGTGGCGAGAAGGGCCCGTGGGATCGCCCTGACGGCCCAACTTCACAGCACGTCTCTGACCTCGCGGCCTGCATCGCTTGCTCCTTCCACGGAGCTCTTAGGAGGGGAAACAACCTGGGTGCTTAGAGACGGGTGAGGCTTAAGTGAGTCGGCTTGTCTGAGGGTGGATCGCTAGATTTTCGGTCCGGGACTGAAAGGTGGCCGAGTCCAGCCTCCCGGTGCAGCCCGACAGCGCCTGGTTCTCCTCAGCAGTCAGACCCCCCGGCAGCCCGCCACGTACAACACCTGTTCCGCCCACCGCGCCGGGCTCGACGGAGGATATCCGGTCAGCCTCGACCTGCTCTGGGCGGGCGTGTATCAGCTCACAGTGGTCGGCGGGGTACTGGACCACGTGGGCACGCTTCGCGGGTATTCTCGCGAAACGGTTTCAGACACTTACAGAGTGGTCGAGGGTGCGGCCCCAACTCGCAGGATGAGCGCGATCCTCGCATCCAAGTGATCCGGGAGTTCAACATCGACGTGAGCGAGCGGAAGTACCGCTCTTCTCTCCGAACTCGCTTGGTCGTGAGGGTTCTGTCATAACAGGCGTACTGATTCGCAGCCAAACAACCGAGGCTCCGGATAATGTTGATCTGAGTAGTCAGTTGGAGCAGGCCCAAACCTGGTAGTCCGCACCGCTCATGTCGCCGAGAGCGATCTCAACGATGACCTGACCGTCAGCGTTTAGCCCGGAGTAGCGGAGCGGCTCCCCATGTTCGACCTCGACGACATTCGGGTCAGCCTCTTGGGCTATGTCGAGAACCTCTTGGCCCTCGTCTGGCACTCGGGTCTCTGCGACGACACCGGGCGAGCAGTCGAGGCGTCCGACTTCATTGATCGGCGGTGGCGCTACGAACTGGGTGGTCGGTGGTGATGCAATCGAGACCCATTCCAGTGCGTTACCTCCGTTGGACCAGATCATTCGGTTGCCATCGAAGCTCACCGTTACAGATCCCTCTTGCCAAACCATTGCTTCGAAAGCCAGTTCGGCCTCCATGAGGGTCCCGTCGTCTGGCCCACACCAGGCAGCGTTTTTGACGGGATCTGACGTGATTGCGTCGTCCAGGTACTGGTATCGCCCAGCGAAGGCGTTACATCCGGCGTGTCCTGTCATCGACTCGGCGTCGATGATTACCCAGGGCTCGCTGACGGCGTTCACGCCGGCGACAACATTATGGCGTTGTCCACCGAGGATGTAGCGATCCAGCTGCCACACGCCGATGGTGGCATTTGTCGGCTCTCCTTCTGGGCGGATCAGACCGACCAGCCCCACAGCGACGATGGTGATCACGGCGGCTGCCACCGCAACCATCGGACCAGCAGACGACGAGCGCTTCGGCAGTACGAGCGTCTGGATTGACGACAGATCCTCCCAGTCCGGCGGATCCTCCATCTCAGACATCAGCACCTCGAAGGCTCCCTTTACTTGACTATCCATCAATGACCTTTCTCAGCTTGGCTCGAGCCAGATGCAGGTAGCGCCGCACCGTGCCCGCTCGGCACCCCATCAGCCCGGCGATCTCGGTGGGCGTGTACTGCTCGTAATATGTGAGAAACACCGCAGCTCGCTGCCGGGGCGGTAGATCCATCACCAAGTCCAACACATGGTCGAGGTGATCCATATGCCTACGGTTCGCGGCATCAGTTTGCAAGGCAAGCACTGCACGGGTCTCTCGAGTCCTCGAGCGATGCCTCATTCGGGCCTCGTTCAGGATCGAACGCGTCAGATAGGCCTTGGGTTGCTTAAGTGCGACCAGACCATCTTTCGCCATCACCCGAGTCACGACCGCAGACACCAGATCTCCGGCGTCAGACACCCCCACCAACGCTGTGGCGTAGCGCATTAGATCCATTCGCAATTCCGCGTAGATCTCCGCGTCGTTCACACCTCAACCATGCCGCACACCGTCGCAACGTTGCATGAATTGCCATCCGCATCGGCAACACGGCGTCAGCGTCGTCCGACACGCACCTGGCGCGTATGGCATTAGCCGACGACGGAGACGCCGTTTCTTCATCGACAGTCAATCCATCCTTCAAGCAAGCCGAGTACCTGTATCAGGTGCTACTTCAAGGGCACTTGTTAGGCGGCCAGCCAGTTGGAGCGACGAGGACCCTCTTTGCTGCACCCTCACCTCGTCCCTGGTGAAAAGGTGGTACCACCAGGGCTGCTCTTCGATTTCGCGAAGTGGACTTACAGAAATGCCCGTCACGAGGATCTCGGCCCGCTCCCGCTTCCTATGCCGAGCAGGGTAGTGAGGAACGTTGGACTACTGCCATTGCGCCAGTTTCAGACGAGGCGATCAAGCGTCGACCGCTGGGCAGACACCCCAGTTTGACGGGTCGCTATAGGTTTTCTTTCCGCTCGCGCAATTGAAGTAGAAGTAGCCGTTGCCCAGTGCGACCTGGACGTGATACGCCGTTTGGAAGAACGCCTGGGTAGTGGACCGGTCGGTCAGAATTCCGTCGATACGGTAATCCCATTTGAATCCTGAGCCGGAATCGCCGGCAACGACGCTCATGTCAACTCTGACCCGGTTTGGGGGAGCGTTCAACTCAACTATGTAGCCACACTTGTAGACACCGGAGTTTCCCAGCGAAGCGCAAGTGCGATCACTGCCTACTTCCCAGCTGTTATGGATCGCTCTTGCAGACATCGGCCATCCACAGTGCGGCGAGGGCGATGAGGCACCCGTGTCGCCGTGGTAGCAGTTATCGTTCGCGTAACCAGATTGCATCCGAGCTCCGTCATAGGTGCTGTTGTCCACCGAATGCAGGAACGGGTTGCTTGGGGTTAGTACACGCGAACTCGAGTTGTTCTGCCAGATCTTGACATTGCTGCCGACATACCCTGAGGAGTTTTTATACGTGCCGGGGTTGCAGTGTCCGGCGTAGACCATGTAGTTGAATGTGCTGGTGTGACCATTGAACCCCCAGGTACAATAGCCCACAAAGCTCGAGCTAGTTCGCATTGCGATCCGAAGACCGGGCTGCTGGTCGGCGAGACTGTGCGTCGTGTTTGGGTATCCTGCTTCTTGGATCGGTTCCCCTATCACCACATCAAACGCGCTCCTGGGAACGCTCACGCCGAACGACTCAGGTAATGACACTGGGTCCGCTACGCGCACTTCGAGAAGTCTGCCGCGGTCACTTCGCACCGCAGCGATATCCCGGGCTATCCCCAGCGCCTGCAGTTCGCTGTCTAGCTGTAGGCGATAGTTCTCGATTTCATTGTATGTGAAGGGCTGCTCGACGATCTTGAGGTTTGCCGAGCCGTCTACGAGGTCTTCCAGGGACTTTATGTCGAGTGATGTTGCGTCGACCACGGCTAGCACGATGCGGCCGCCGTCAAGTTGATCCTGCCAAATGCCTCCAAAGATCGGTCCGTAGTCAGGCAGAATTCCTTCAGGAGAATCCTCGACTCGGATTCCGGTGACGGCTGTCACAACTGAAGGCATGCTGTCGCCGAGAGCATCTCGCCGCTTCATCTCAGCGACTTCGGCCTCCGCCATGTAAAGACCCATCTGCTCGCTTCCCATGTTCTCCGGACGCTCGCTCATAAGCTGAGCGATGTGTTCGTACTCAGAACTCATGAAGTCGACCTTTGATCGAAACTCGAGCTGATAGTCGATCTGTGCCACGAACCTGGCGTCCGAGCCGTAGCCTTGCCGAGCCGTGGCGAAGACCGGCAAGTTCGCGGCGGCGATGGACTCTTCTGTTACAAGTGCCGCAAGACCTTCCGGTAAGTCATCGCGGGTGATAAAACCGTCTGCTTTGTTGACGGGGTTCACTCCGTGCTCCTCTTCGTGTGCCGATGCCGGCCCACCTGCGATCGCAGACACCGCGACTAGTGATAGAACTAGTGGTCACGCGCGTAAGTCCGTTGACGTATCAGGCGACTTTGAGGGGTTTGCCTTCGTAGGTCCATCGGAATGGTTTGGCTTTCTGGTTGTAGTCGGTGATGAATCCTGAGACCTTGTCCACGAGCTCTGGCACGGATCCGAACTCGCCC
>JBHJOQ010000009.1:0-28479 GCA_050329555.1 Acidimicrobiia bacterium
TTATCTCTGGCAAGGACGCAGGACGAAGTCGCACTGGGCCGTTCGGCGAGGACGAGGACGCCGCCGGGGGTGAAAAGGGCCGCTGAAATACATGCATGATCTGCCGGACAGGACACTAGGTACGCCGCCGTTCTTTTCGTCGTGAGGTCTGAATGCGAACTCAGCTAGCCATCGCCACCGATGGCCGTCGCTCGATCGGGCGCATCGAATTCATCGCGTTGATGGCGCTGCTGATGTCGATCGCAGCGCTTTCGGTCGACCTGATGCTTCCGGCAATGGGGGACATCCGCGATGAGTTCGGGCTCGAGCCCGATTCGACGGCTGTAGCCGGTCTGGTTACCGCTTTCATCCTGGGAATGGCCGTGTCCCAGATCGTCTATGGCATCCTGGCCGATCGCTACGGGCGCAAACCACTGATCTATGCCGGCCTGGTGATCTTTCTGATCGGTGCCACCGCATCGGTGTTCGCTCCCTCTTTCGGTTTCCTCCTGGTCGCTCGGTTCGTCTGGGGGTTTGGCGCTGCCGGGCCCCGGGTGTTGACGCTCTCGATCGTGCGCGACACCCATGAGGGCAGCGAGATGGCAAAGCTGATGTCGTTCATCCTCGCCGTCTTCGTTTTGGTTCCGGCCGTCGCTCCCAGTATCGGTGCCGTTCTGACCGACTGGATTTCATGGCGCGGTACCTTCGGTTTCGCAGTCGTCGTGGCCGTCATCGTCGGGGTTTGGTCGTTGCGCATGCCGGAGACCCTGCGCCCGGAGCATCGACGCGAGCTTGGCTTTCGCAGCGTTGTCGAGTCGGCGCGGATCGTGGTGAGCAACCGGGTCACGGCGATGGTGACACTGGGGCTTTCTGTGCTCTTCGGGGCTTTCTTTTCCTATATCGCCAGCTCCGAGCTGATCTTCACCGAGGTGTTCGGCAGCGGTGACATCTTCCCGCTCATTTTCGGCGCGGTGGCACTGGTCATGGGAGTCGGCATGCTCGCCAACAGCTGGCTGGTGGGCCGCTTCGGGCTGACCACTCTCGTCCACGTGATGGTGGTGGGTTACGTCATCGCGGCGACGCTTCTCGCGGTTCTCGCGATCAGCACTAACGGGAGGCCCGAATTGTGGGCGTTCGTGTTCGGTTTGGGGCTGCTGGTGCTGTTCCAGTCGCTGCTCATCCCCAATCTGAACACCGTTGCGATGATCCCGATGGGGGCGGTGGCGGGCATGGCCTCAGCGATTATCGGGACTGTCTCCACCGGCCTCGCCGCCCTGATCGGTGCTTACATCGACCGGCTCTTCGATGGCACTGTCACACCCCTCAGCGTCGCCTTTGCGATCGCCGCCTGGCTCACCCTTCTTGCGGTTCGCCTGGCACGGATCACCGGCGTTGCCGGCAGATCCACACCCGAGGGCGCCGAGCGTCTCGATGCCAGTTTCCGGACTCCTGCGGTGATCCGGCCCGAAGAAGCCTGATCAGCGCGGAATCGCCGGCAGCCCCGAAGAGAAGACTCTGCTGACCAGGTTGGTCGCCGGGCGATAAGGGATGTGAGTCGGGCTCGGAGCATCGAGGACAATCAGGTCGGCGGGCGCTCCGGGGAGGATCACGCCCCGGTCTTCGAGGCCCAGCGAAAGCGCTCCACCCCTGGTCGCGGCCCAAATCGCCTGTTCCGCAGTGAGGCCCATCTCGACGACCCCCAGTGAGATGACCGGCCCCATGCCTTCGAAGTAGGAAGTACCGGGATTGCAGTCGGTGGCTAGTGCCACGGTGCAGCCCTCCTCCCAGAGCATCGGCCCCGGAGCCTGGGTGGAGCGGAGTGTGTAGCTGGCCCCCGGAACCAGCACGGCCGCCACGCCGGCAGCTGCGAGGGCGCCGGCATCGTCGACCGTGGCGTGATCGAGGTGATCGGCGCTCACAGCTCGAATCTCGGCAGCCAGCTTCGCTCCGCCCCCGTGGCTCAGCTGTTCGGCATGGACTCTGGCTGCCAAGCCCAATGTCGCGGCGGCCGCGAAGATCGCCCTGGCCTCGTCGACGTCAAAGACCCCCTCTTCGACGAACACATCGCAGTAGTCGGCGAGGGGTGCCGCAGCCGGCAGCATCTCGTCGATGAGCAACCGGATGTAGCTGTCGCGGTCCGCCCTGAACTCGGCCGGTACCGAGTGGGCACCGAGGAAGGTGGTGCGGACCGTCACGGGCAGCTCCTCGCCGATCCGGCGGGCAACGCGGAGCAGGCGTAACTCCGTCTCGGGGTCCAGCCCGTACCCCGACTTGATCTCGATCGTCGTAGTTCCGGCCCTGATCATTCGCCAGATCCGTTCGGCGGCGTGCCGGAACAGCTCTTCCTCGGAGGAGGCCCTGGTCGCCCCAACCGTGGCAAGGATGCCGCCCCCCTCGGCTGCGATCTCGGAGTAGGTGGCCCCGGCGAGACGTCTGGCGAACTCAGCGGAGCGATCGCCGGAAAAGACCACGTGGGTGTGGGAGTCGACGAAGCCCGGAAGCACCGCACCTCCCTCACAGTCGATGACCGTCCTCCCCTCCGATGCTGGAGCGTCCCTCGCCGGTCCGGCGAACGCGACCCGTGTACCGTCGATGGCGACTGCAGCATCTGGGATCGGCGGACCGGTGTTGGTGGTGAGGAGACCGATGCCCGTAAGCAGGAATCCCATTAATGAATGAGTCTTCCGTTGGCGATCAGACCGGCCACTACTTCGATCTCGTCGCTGAGCGACCGGTCGGCGGTGAGCGATGGGACGTGGGACCGGACCAGGTCGACCACCGCGGCAGTACCCGGTGCCGGGAGCAGCGGGTGGCGGTACTCGATTCCTTGCACGGCACACAGCACTTCGATGGCCAACACCCTTCGCACGTTCTCGAGGAGGGGAAAGAGCTTTTTGCCGGCGCCCCATCCCATCGAAACATGGTCCTCCTGGCTCCCCGAAGTCGGAATCGACTCCACCGAGGCGGGGTGGACGAGGCCCTTATTCTCGGCAACTAATGCGGCCTGAACGTACTGGCTGATCATGTAGCCCGAGTCGAGCCCCGGATTGGCGGCCAGGAATGCGGGCAATCCGCCTGACCTCGCCGGGTCGAGGATCCGGTCGGTGCGGCGCTCCGAGATCGAGGCCAGTTCGGCGGCGGCGATTGCGGCGAAGTCGAGGACAAAGGCAAGGGGCTGGCCATGGAAGTTTCCCGCCGATATCACCTCCCCCGACTCGGGAAACACGATCGGATTGTCGACCACCGAGCCCATCTCCCTGCTCAGAACCGCTTGCATGTGGTCCAACGTGTCAGCCACCGCCCCATGCACCTGCGGGGCACATCGCAACGAGTAGGCATCCTGCACCGCATGATCGAAGTCGTCGGCATGGCTGGAGCCGATCCCGGAGCCTTCGATGAGATGTGCGATGCGCCGCGCCGACCTGGTCTGGCCGGGATGGGGCCGCAGGTCGTGGACCTCGGGGCGGAACGGGCGGGAGCTTCCCATCAGCGCCTCCACCGACAGGGCACAAGCGACATCCGCCGCCTCGACGAGGGTCCGGGCCTGGTGCAGGGCGAGGACACCCATCGCTGTCATGCCTTCGGTCCCATTGAGGAGCGCAAGGCCCTCTTTGGTCTGCAGGGCCAGCGGCTGGAGGTCGGTCTCGCGGGTGGCTTTGACATCCCCGTCGACCCGGACCAGACCCTCGCCGATAATGGGGAGGGCCAGGTGGGCGAACGGAGCGAGATCACCGGATGCACCCACCGAGCCTTGCCCGGGCACCACGGGGAGAATGCCGCGGTTGAGCATCTCGAGGAGACGTTCCACGACCACCGGCCGGACCCCCGAGTGGCCCTGGGCCAGTGTCCGGGCCCTCAGCAGGAGCATCGCCCTGACGATGGCGTCGGGCATCGGGTCGCCGACTCCGGTGGCGTGGGAGCGGAGCAGGTTGTACTGGAGGGTCTCGGAGTCCTCCTTGCCGATGTGGGTGGTGGCGAGGGCTCCGAAGCCGGTGGTGATCCCGTAGATGGTCTTGCCTGAATCCACGGCGTCGTCGACCAGCTTGCGGGCCGGGCCCATCCGGGCGGCGAGGTCGGGGCCCGGGATCGCCCTGGCGCCACGCAGGGCAACGTCCACCACCTGGTCGGGGGTCAGCGGGCCGCCGTCGACGATCAGTTCAGTCACAATCGGCACGGTACCAACTCGCGAGGTCAGGAGTCACGAGCCGGTCGATCGCAATCTCCCGGAACAGCGGGCGGGGCGATACTGTTCTACCTGTCGATGAACAAAGATCTGACCCCCCTCCTTTCCGACCCGGACACAACTGTCGCCGTGGTCGGGGCAACCGACACGCCGGGCAAGTACGGGGGAATCATCTACCGGGATCTCAAAGCAAAAGACTTCACCGTTTTCGCAGTCAACCCCGGACGAAAGACAGTGGACGGCGATCCGTGTTATCCGACTGTGCTCGACACGCCGCAGACCCCGACAATTGCCGTCCTGGTAGTCCCTGCGTCCCGGGGCATAAAGGTCCTGGAGAATTGCCAGGAAGCAGGCGTCGAGAACATCTGGGTTCAGCCGGGGGCTTTCTCACCTGCACTCCGCGAGGCACTCGAAGGCGGCGGATTCGATTGGATCGCCGAAGCCTGCGTGATGGTGCGTGCCCGGGTGACTGTGGCTTAGATCCGACCGCCGAATAACTCCCGGGCGATGATGTTTCTCTGGATCTCGGACGTCCCTTCGTAGATCCGGGGTGCCCTTACCTCCAGATAGAGGTGGGCGAGCAGCGAGCCCTTCTCCAACCCTCGCGCCCCCAGTACCTGAATTGCCACGTCGACAGCCTTCTGTGCGGTCTCGGTGGCGTGGAGCTTTGCCATCGCCGCCAGTCCGGTGAGTGAATCGTTGTCCCCTCGATCGAACGCCTCTGCAGCCGCATACACCAGGTGTTCCGAAGCCGCGATTGCTGTGCGGACGTCAGCGAGCTGGTGGGACACACCCTGGAACTCGCCAACGGGTTTCCCGAAGGCGGTGCGGGTCGTGGCGTGGGCGACGGCCTCGCGTAACGCAGCCTCGGCCATGCCGAGGGCGAAGGCGCCGACGCTGGGCCGGAACAGGTCGAGGGTTTGCATCGCCACCCTGAAGCCGCGGTTGACCTCACCGAGGAGATTGTCTGGCGGAACGAAGACTTCCTCGAAGGTGAGGCGGCCGATCGGGTGGGGTGACACCATCTCGATTGCCTCGCCACTCAATCCCTCGCTTTCGGCGGGTACAGCGAACGCGGAGATCCCGCGGCTTCCGGCCTCAGGGTTGGTGGTGGCGAAAACCGTGTACACGTCGGCTTCGGGGGCATTCGATATGTACGCCTTGGTGCCGGTGATGCGGTAGCCGTCACCGTCAGGTTCGGCTCTGGTCGTGACGGCAGCGGCATCGGAACCGGCCCCGGGCTCGGTGAGGGCGAAGCCGGCCACCGCCTCGCCGGTGGCCATCGTCGGGACCCAGCGCTCGCGCACCGATGGCGTGCCTGCGGCGCGGATCGGTGTCCCGCCCAGGCCCTGGAGAGCAAAGGCGGTCTCCGCCGCAGTGTTGGTGCGGGCCAGCCCCTGTCGGGTCGCACAGAGGTCGACTGCAGTTGCTCCCTCCGTCGCGAACAGGGTGTCGAATAGCCCTTCGCCGGCAATCGATCTGAGGAGGGCGCGGTTGACCCGGTGGGTCGACTGTGCAGTTTCGAGGAGACGGGTTCCGATCTCCTCGGCCTGCAGGACGCGGTCCGTTCTCGAGCTCAACCGACGATCAGGCCCTCTTCATCTGGACGATGATCTTGTTGATGCGTTTTTCGACTTCGTCCAGCCCCGCCCCCGCCTCGATGGCACTGTTGACCGCGTTGATGAACATGTTGTCGATGCCGGCATCCCCGACACCCTCCCCGGTCACGCTCAGCCGCTCGTCGAGTAGACGGTCTCGAACCTGCTGGAGGCGTTTGAATTCGGCGACGAGGACTTCCCTGTTGTGCAGCGGCAATCCTTCGGCCATCTCGTGGGACAGCTGGCGCAGCTCTTGTTGGCGGTCCTTGAGTGCGGAGCGTCTCTCGAAATCGTTGATCGGCAAGGCGAGAAGTTCATCGTGGATCGCGGCCAGCTCTTCCCGAACCTGGTCGAGTGTTGGTTCCATTGACTAGAACCTAATCATTTCGCACCGTTCGCGACTGCCATGCGCGCCACATGGCGTTAGCCTCCCCAGCTGTGAGCCCATTTCGATCATCTGCCGCCTTCACCGGGGAGTGGAACCATTTCCGGTTCACGGTCACCGGTGGAGTCGGTGTGGTCACTTTCGACCGGCCCGACCGGCTCAACGCCCTCACGTTCGAGGCATACGCAGATCTCCGCGATCTGCTGGCCGAAGTCGAGCACCGCGACGACGTGTCGGTTCTCCTCGTCACCGGGGAAGGCAGAGGTTTCTGCTCCGGCGGTGACGTTTACGAGATCATCGGGAAGCTGCTGGAGATGGATACCAAGAGCCTCCTCGAGTTCACCCGGATGACCGGGACCGTCGTCGAGGCGATGCGCCGGCTGCCCATGCCGATCATCGCTGCAGTCAACGGGGTTGCTGCCGGCGCGGGGGCGGTAATTGCCCTGGCCGCCGACCTGCGCATCCTCGCCGAATCGGCAAGCTTCCACTTCCTCTTCACCAAGGTGGGCCTCGCCGGCGCCGACATGGGCTCCGCCTACTTGCTTCCCAGGGTGGTCGGCCTGGGCCGTGCCACCGAGTTTCTCCTCCTTGGAGAGCCGGTCGACGCCGTGCGAGCTGTCGATGTCGGGCTGGCGACCAGGGTGGTTCGCGATGCTGAACTGGCCCAGGTGGCAACCGACCTCGCCCTGCAGCTCGCTTCAGGCCCGACCCTCGCGTACGGTTCGACCAAGGTCCTGCTCAGCCGGGAGCTCGACATGGACCTGGGCTCCTCGATCGAGTTGGAAGCCTTCACCCAGGCCCTGCTGATGACCAGCGATGACCATGCGGAGTTCTACCAGGCGTTCACCGGCAAGCGTCAGCCGGACTGGAAGGGGAGATGAGCGGGATTCCGATCAACCCCTCGCAGCTGGCCCCGCCATTGGGTTTCTCCCATGGTGTGGTCTCCGGTCCGGGACGGATCCTCCACATCGCAGGGGAGACCGGCCATCACCAGGACATGTCGCTCGACGACGGGTTTGTCGCTCAATTCGCACGCGCCTGTCAGAACGTCGCCGCGGTCGTTGAAGAGGCCGGGGGTGGGCCAACCGATTTGGTCTCCCTGACCATTTACGCGACCGACGTGGGCTCGTACAAGGACAACCTCGCCGAGGTGGGCAAGGTTTACCGTTCGGTTTTCGGGCGGCACTACCCGGCGATGGCCCTGATAGGTGTCTCCGAATTGGTCGACCCCGCTGCCGTGGTCGAGATCACTGGAGTGGCGGTCATCGAGGAGTAAGACCCGTTCTGTGAAGATCTTGGAACACTCTGTGGTGGGTGGTCTCAACTGGTGAGCGCCGTGTCCAGACTCTCACAGAACGGTCGATGGCGGTCAGTCGTCGAGGATGATCACCGGTTCGTCGTAGCGTCGGATTCGGCCTTCCCGTGCCCGTTTGGCGAGGATCGCATCGAGGCGTTCCTGCTTGGCGTCGGTGTCGTCCTGGTTCAAGAGGAAGTCGAGGGGGATGTTCAGCCGCAGAGCACGCGCCGGCACCACAAAGCGGGTAATTCCGGCAGGCACGTAGTCGGCTTGTGTGGCGGCTCTCATCACGTCTTCGATGGTGAGGGCCGGAAACTCGACAATTGCTGTCCAATCTTGGTGAGTTGCCTTCACTGCTTCTTCTCCGGGGTCCGTGACACGGGTCACTGTCATCTTGCCGTGATAGCAGTCGACCAGCGCGTTGAGGCAGGCATTGGCGCTCACCGAGACCCCCCGGGCGGTCTTCCAGGCGCCACCGCCAACAGTGATCCTGGGCGTCCCGCTGTCCCCGATTAGCTCAAACGACTCCGAAGCCTGCAGTTCCTCCAGGAGAGTGTCGGGGTGTCCGTTCTGGAGGACGTGGTGCCAGGTCTCCAGCGTCACCGACTCCGGGTCGACGATCTGGATCACTGCATGAGGCATGGCAAGGCGGTTGAACGCCTCGCGCCGGGTTGCCCCGTCGAGAAGGACATACGACCCGTCTGGAGCGATGGTGCAGACCATCGGGTTGATCTGGATGCCGTCGGAGTCGATCCGGTCGCGCAGACGGTCGACCCGGAACGGATCGAAGTCCTCGTGAGGCCGGATCTCCTCGATGGGCGCGACTCTCAGGTCGGGTAGGTCTTGCATCAGCAAGGCATTGTGCCTGCCCGGCCGACGAAATGCCTACCCGCATCCCCGTGCACTGTGCAGGAGGTGCGGTTCGCGCGCAACCCGGTGCACTGTGCAGGGCTTGGTCAGGGAATTGACCGGGTGATGGCGATGAGGCGATCGACGTCATCGTGATCGTGGTAGATCCCGAACCCGATCCGGAGTCGGTCGCCGCGGAAGTCGGTGATCACGTTGCGCTCGTGGAGCGCCTGATACCTGGCCAGGGCGTCGGGGTGACGGAAGGTGAGGAAGTTGCCGCGATCGCTCCCGCGGCCGGGGGTCAGCTCACCAAGGTCGGGACTCGAGTCCAGAAACTGCTCCTGGAGGGCTACCACATGCTCATGGATCGCCCCGGCGTCGATCCCAGTTGATTCGAGCCAACCGAGGACGGCACCGAGGCGGTAAACCCCCGAAGGGTCATAGGTGGCTCCAGCAAATCGGGATCCGTCGGTAGCGAAGGCAACCTCGTCGCTCACTCCAGATTCGAGTTGGCCGAACCCAGCGTACCAGCCGGTGTCAACCGGGCGCCGGCCGTATCCGCCAGGGACGTGGAGGAAACACACTCCCTCGCCGCTCATTGCGTACTTGTACCCGCCGGCGACGAAGAATGCCCGGTCGGCGATCGACGCCAGGTCAGTGGGGCGGGCCATGAACTGGTGGTAGCCATCGATGACAAAAAAGGTGCTGTCGTTGGGGGCGGCCCCGACCAGTTCGACCATCCGGGCGATCGGGTATCCGGAGTCGTAGAAGACGGAGGACACATAGACAAGGTCGTGAGCCCCTGCCGCGACAAACCGGAGAAATCGATCTTCGAAGTCCTCGAAAGGCTCGGTCCCGATCCTGTCGACGATGGCGAGACCGGCTTCCTCCCACCGCCGTGACTGGCGGGCGAACGAATGGAACTCCGAACCGGTGGAGAGGATGCGAACCGGGGGCTCGATGCAGGAGAAGATCCTGACCAGGAATTCGTGGGTGTTCGGCGCGAATGTGATGGTGCCCGGATCGGGGAGCCCTACTGCGTCGGCGACAAGGCGGCGGGTCTCGGGGAGAACATGGTCGAAGACGTGGGCCCATTTGTCGTCCGCCAACCTGGTGGAGTCTTCCCAGTACTGCTGGTGGGCAGCGAAGGAGACATCCGGCCAGGGATGGTGAGAATGAGCGGCGAAATGGAGACGGTCCGGGTCGTGTTCGAAGAACCGGGAGAAATGCTCCTTGAGGTTCATGCCTGGTAGCGGAACTTCATCGAGTCGACCACCGAAGCGGGCAATTCGGGGCGGTCGGCGTAAGGCACGAGAAACGTCGCGAGATTGAAGAGGTCGCCGAATACCTTGCTCCTCTCCGCCGACTTCTCCAGGTACTTGGCACCGGCGGAGCCCCCGGTGCCGATCCTGCGTCCGATCATCCGCAGCGCCATCTGGGCGTGGCGATAACGCCAGGCGGTGAAACCCTCGTCGATGTCCATCAACAGTTCGAGCATGCGGTGCGGCTCCTGCAGCGCCGGCAGATCGCTGTAGAGCGTGATGAAGAGGGCTGCCTGAAACGCCCGGTGGCTGAGACGGCGCTGCCCGGCGCGTTTGAGGCCGGCGTGCCTCTCCGGATCGAAGACTGCCTCGTACTGACGCATGGTCAGGTCGAAATCCTTCAGCTGGGCCGACCTCTCGTCTTCGGTGAGATTGGGGTTGCTGGCCACGACCTCCCGGTCGGCTTCCAAGCGCCCTTTCACTGCATCCTTGAATGCCTCCCAGAATTCGAACTCTTCGTGCTCGAGGAAGGGGGTCCGCTCCAACCAACGTTCGACTTCGCCGAAGAGCGTCCGGTCGCCATGAGTCTCCAGCACCAACTGCTTGTCATCGGCATCGAATCGTTCCGTGTAGGGGGCGCCCTCGAACAGCAGCCGGTCTTCGGGTCGCATTCCGAGCTTGTTCTCGACGATCCTGAACTGGGCCGACTGGAAGCCAGAAGCGGGGAACAGGTGGTCGCGGAAGTCGAGGAAGTCGAGCGGGGTCATGGTCTCCAGGACCGAGATCTGTTGGATGAGCAGTTTCTGGATCTCGGTGATCCGCCGCAACCGGCTGACGACGCGACCCATATCCCCCTCGGCGACCTGCTCGCCCCCGAACATCCCGAGCAAGTCGTCGAGTTCCCAGAGGATCTGCTTGAACCACAGCTCGTATGCCTGGTGGACGATGATGAAGAGCATCTCGTCGTGTTTGGTGTCGCCGGCCCTGGTGCTCTCCAGCTGCTGGGAGCCCAGCAGCTTGTCGAGCTGCAGGTAGTCGCCGTAGTAGATGCCTTCGGATGCCATTTCACCCTGACGCTAGCGTCCCTTCGGATTGCGGGTGGCGGCCTCGGCTATTGCCCTGATGACGGGATGCGACACGCGTTGGCGGTGTATGAGAAGGTTCGAGTACCGCCCCACGAACAGCGCAGTAGCCTGGCTTGAGATGTTCGCGAAAGTGTCTCATTCCGGTTCTCGGTGGGTGCTTTTCTGTCTTGTGGCCATGCTTGTCGCCGCATGCACCGAGGCTGCGGAGTCCCCTTCGAGCGGGTTCTGTTCCGAGGTAGTTCCGCTATTGGAAGACGAGAACATCGGTGACTCTGTCGACAAGTTGCTTGATCAGACGCGAGCTGTCGAAGTGGCAGCTCAGTCACTCGAGGAGGAGCCCAGGTCCCGGGTCCTCGATGCCACCGCGCCCTTGGTGGATCAATTGCTTTTGGCGCAGAAGGGGCGGGCAGGGCCAGAGGGCTGGTCTAGCGTCGCGGTCGTCTCCGAGGTCGAGGAGTTGTGCGACGCGACCGGGTTGGTCAGCTGGGTTGTCCAGCCCTAGACACTACTGCCACCTGATGCCACACCATTGCTCGGAGCGGGCCCACAACTCGGCAGCCAATTCCGGGTCCTGCGCCGCGGAGGAGGGCTCGGCCCTCGCCCCTCTGGCGTAGTAGTGGCCGGATTCTCCATCGAGGTCGGGATCGGTGGCGCAATAGACGCCGGTGGTCGCACCCTGCTCCGGTGTGAGCAGTCTGGCGCTGCGCAGAAGACGCAGCCACCCGGGGAGGATTTTGGTGTTGACCAAGCCAGGGTGCACGGCGTATGTGTCCCACTCCGTGTTCCGTCGGGCGAGTTCTGTGGTGTAGAGGACGTTGGCCAGTTTGGAGACTGCGTACTCGTCGAGGCGGAACAGCGATCGCCCCTTGCGGGTGACCCGCTCGAAGTCGATCCCGTCGACCCTCTTGTGAACTGCGCTGGCGACCGTGATCACCCGGGTACCCTCCCGATACGCCGCCTGGAGCTCATGGTTGAGCAGGAAGTGGCCGAGGTGGTTGATCGCAAAGTGCTTCTCGAATCCGTCTTCACTGAGCCCTTTCGCCAACCCGACCCCGGCGTTGTTGACCATGACGTCGATGGTGACACCCCGGTCCCGGAATTCCCGGGCCGCCCTTCTCACCGACTCGAAGGACCCGAGGTCGAGTTGGAGGAAACTGCCGGAGCCTCCGAGCCCTTCGAGCTGAGAAACCAGGGATGAGCCCCGGTCCCGGGAGCGGCCAGCAACGACGATGTGGTGCCCTTGCCGGCTCAGCTCCAGCGCAAGGGCCCTGCCGATACCGGAGGTAGCTCCGGTGATAAAGGTGGTTTGCATCGCACCGCACCGTAGTCCCCGTCTCGATGGGAGCACTAGCGTGAGACCATGATCGATTGGCCGGAAGCTCTGAACGTCGACAACTGGATTCTGCGCGACCATCTCCGCCTGACCGCAGACCGGGTCGCTCTCCGGACGGATGATCGAGATGTCACATTTGGAGAGCTCGACGCCCTGGCATCCGGGTTCGCTTCCTCACTCCTCGACCACGGTGTCGAGCGGCAGGACCGTGTACTCATCGTCCTTCCCGACGGGCCGCAATATGCGGCCGCTGTTTTCGGGATCTTCCGGATCGGTGCGGTGGTGGTGATGGTCAACCCGGGGCTCTCCCGGGAGGCGCTGGTCGGCATCCTCAACAGGGCCGGAGCCACGGCGGCCTTCGTCGACGTCATCTATCGGGACACCTTCCAGGCAGCTCTCGACGAGACAGGTATCGAGACTGCGGTGCTCGACCCGGCCATTATCGAGCCGGGAGAGATCGACACTGTCGAGACCTCGCTCGAGGACCCGGCGATGTGGCTTTTCTCGGGCGGGACCACCGGTGACCCCAAGGCTGTCGCCCAGACCCATCGCAGCCTGGCCAATACGACCTTCCTCTACGGCCAGGGCAGCCTCGCCCTGGTGCCCGATGACATCACGATCTCGGTTCCCAAGCTCTACTTCGGATACGCCATGGGGTCGAATCTTCTCTTTCCGCTTTCGGTCGGAGCGTCTTCGGTGCTGTTCGCGGACCATTCCACCCCGGAGGCTCTGTTCGACCGGATCGAGAGACACCGACCGACCGTGCTGGTCAACGTCCCCTCTGCAATCAACCAGATGGCGTCGCACCCCAAAGCTTCGAACCGGGATCTCTCTTCGCTCCGACTGGCGACCTCGGCAGGGGAGGCCCTGCCCGAATCGCTCTATCACTGCTGGAAGGACTTGTTCGGTGTGGAGCTCCTCGACGGTCTGGGCACCGCCGAAATGTGGCACATCTTCATCACCAACACCATCAGCGATGTCAGGCCCGGCACTCTGGGACAAGTGGTGCCGGGGTTTGAGATCAAGGCTTGTGACGAGGATGGTGTCGAGGTACCCCCAGGGGTGGTCGGCCGGCTCTGGGTTCGCGGCGACTCCCTGGGCCTCGGATACTTCGCAGATCCGGACCAGACCGAGGAAGCGTTTCGAGGTGAGTGGTTCGTCGGGGGAGACCTGGTTTCGATCGATGAGGCGGGCTACGTCACCCACCGGGGCCGGGCCGACGACGCGATCAAGATCAAGGGCAAGTGGTTCCGGCCTCAGGAAGTCGAGTCGGTGCTTCTCGAGAACGAGGCGGTTTTGGAGGTTGCGGTGGTAGCGGTGTCTGACGAGGCCGGCCTGTCGAAGCCGGTAGCTTTTGTGGTAGCCCATCCAGAAGTGTCCGAACAGGACCTGATCGACTGGGTACTGGCCCGGCTCGAGCCTTACAAACACCCGAGGAGAGTGTTCTTCGTCGACAAGCTGCCCCGGACCCATCTCGGCAAGGTGGATCGGTCGGCGTTGAAGCGCCTCGCCGGATAGGCGACAGGAAGCCCCCACCGTTTCCGATGGGGGCTTCCTGGTTGGTGGCTAGTTGGTGTCAGACCCGCTCTGTATCGCGTGCCTCGTCTCGAACCCTGCCCACCGAACAATGCCAGCACGATCCCGATCATTCGAAAACGCTTGGCCATGAGTTCACGTCCTTTCTCATCTGCTTGTGAATCTCTTCACATATCATCATTTCCCGGGATCTCCCAACCTATGGCAATGAGTCCCCTGAGCGGGGACCAAGGTGCCCGAGACGGAGGGGACCTCTTTTCGGCGAATTTGTCCCAGTCGGTCGCGAGAGTCAACGAGATGGAACCGACCATCCTCCATGCCGACCTCGATGCCTTCTACGCATCGGTGGAGCAGCTGCTCGATCCGTCGTTGCGGGGGGTCCCGATGGCGGTGGGCGGAGGCGTCATCCTCGCCGCCTCGTATGAGGCCAGGAGGTTCGGAGTCACCGCTCCGATGCCGCTCCGCGATGCGCTGCACCTGTGCCCTCAGCTGAGAGTCGTGGAGGGAAGTTTCAGCCGGTACATGGACTTCTCCGATCAGGTGATGGCGATCATCGACGACTTCACCCCGGTCGTGGAGCAGATCAGCGTCGATGAGGCGTTCCTCGACGTGCTCGGGACGATCCACCTGCTCGGCTCCCCAAAGCGAATCGGCCAGGAGATCAGACGGAGAGTTCGTGACGAGGTCGGGTTGCCGATCTCGATCGGCATCGCCAGCACGAAATTTCTCGCCAAGATCGCTTCCGCCCGGGCCAAACCCGACGGGATGGTTTGGGTCGATCCGCAAACAGAGCTCGATTTTCTCCACGCTCTACCGGTGGAAGCCATGTGGGGGGTGGGCCCGGTGACGGCGGCGAGGCTGAGGCGGTTGGGAATCGAAGACATCGGCCAACTGGCCTCGGTGCCGGAGTCGGTCCTGGGTGGCGGGCTGGGTTCCGTGGTGGGTAGCAGCCTGCATGCCCTCGCCAATAACCGCGACCCGCGTCGTGTTCAGCGGGGGCGGCGGGCGGGAAGTGTCGGCAGCCAGCAGGCTCTCGGCCGGGGGCTGGTGGACGTCACCGACCTGGAGTCGGTTCTGGTCGGCCTGGCCGACCGTGTCGGCCGGCGGTTGCGGCGCAAGGGGCGTTCCGGCTCCACAGTCACGGTGGGCGTCCGATTGCCCGGACCGCGCCGACTCACCCGCAGCCACACATTGAAGTGGCCCACTGGCTCCACAAGGGCCATTGCGGCGATAGCCACCTATTTGCTGGAACGTGCCCTCGAAGGTCATGAAGGCCCCGTCACTCTGGTGAGTGTGACCGTCTCAAAGCTGACGGTCGACCGACACGTTCAGATGGAACTCGGGTTCGACGACGGCCTGGTGACCAACGCCGGGTCACTCGCAGCCGACCGCTCGGATTCACTCGACTTGAAGGTAGATCTGATCCGGGACAAGTTCGGTGCCCGGGCGGTCAGCATCGGCGCTGGAGATGGTGGCCCAACCGAGGATTTCCGTCGGTTGGCCGAGCGATCCTGATCCGGAAGAGCCGGCTCAGATGACCTCTGTCGACTCTTCTCTGATCCGCACCGGCCCTGCGCCTTCCGGGTGTTTGCCCTCGGTGGACGCATAGAAGGCCCGCAACGCGGTCATCAGGTTGACGGGGACGCCGTCGTAGTGGATCGGTTCGCCCAAAGTTATGGTCTTCTTGGTGTAGTCGAGGCCGGCGGGGACGATGGGCACCCCAGTGGCGGCGGCGATCTTGACGAACCCGGACTTCCAGAATTCTGCGGCTTTCCTGGTCCCTTCCGGTGCGATTACCAGGGCGAACTCCTCGCTCGACTCGAACTCGGCTTTGACCTGGTCGATGACCCCGCCGGGTCGGCTGCGATCGACAGGTATCCCCCCAAGCCTCCGGAATACCCAGCCGAACGGGCCGTCGAAGAGCGAGTGTTTCCCGAGGTACTTTGGTGTGAAGTCCCAGTGTCTGGTGGCGGCCAGGAAGGCGACGAAATCCCAGTTGGTGGTGTGGGGAGCTCCGATGGCGATGAACCTGGGGTCAGGAGGCACCTGACCGAAGAAATTCCATCCCCGCAATTTGAGGTAAGCAAGAGCGAGCCACTTCACCAGGTGATGATGGCAGGAATACCGCCACCGGGCGATACCCGTTCCTAAGGCTCTGCGTATCAAATACGATACCTACAGCCTTAGGAACGGCTGCTCCTGATAATGGTGCTCCCTTGATCTATGGCTGACCTACCCAACCGATGTCGGGGCAGACCACGGCCGGGAAACAGGGCGGTGGGTCAGGACTTGAGAGTGGGAGCAGATTCAAATCCGTGCTCGCCGACCCAGACTATCGAGTCGACGCCGCGTGTGGCTTCGACGATCCGGGCGGCCATCTCTTCGTCGACGGCTCCGATGTCGTCGCCGCGATGGATCACCTTCAGCTTCGCTTCCGGCGGGAGTGCTGAGGCCAGCGACCCGGGGTGGGACGTGATCACCGTGAGCGAGTACGGCTCCCCCTTGGCCTCAGAGCGAAGTCCGGAGTCGGCCCTGTAGGTGGAGTAGAGGTGGAAAGCGGCACCACCGGCGAGGGCGGCGAGCGTCAATTCGATGATCAGCGTCGAGATTTGCGGGCTCAAACCGAACAATGCCTGGAAGATGAACAGCAGCACCCCCACTATCGCTCCTGCAGCGGTGAGCCCGAGGATGATGGCCATCCCCATCAGGTAGAGCCGCCGTGGGAACGAGGCCGCCTCCGGGGCACGGGGAGCCTCCTGGGCATTGGTCCAGAAGAGCCACCAGAGGAGGGCAGCGGCAGCAGAGGCGAGGACAAGCGACACGGCGACGGTGGCGAGGCTGTCGACCAGAGGGTCGGTCTCAGTGATGATGGCGACCAGGGCAGTCCCGAAACCGATGGCAGCACCCAACCCCGTTGCCATCAGGAGATACTCGTAGGCGCGCTGTGAATCTGTGCGTTCCGCTCCCAGCTTCGGTCTGTGGTGCCACCAGACCAGTCCCGATACGATCGAGACCGGGAGCAGGGCAGTCAGCGGCTCGAAATGGCGTCCGGGAGAGTCAGGCTGATCGAGCAGGAACGTGGCGATGAATATCGTCACCGCCGTGACCGAACCCACCAGGCTGATCATCGCGGAGTATGTGATAAAGACGAGATACGTGAGCCTGGTTCCGTCCGGTTCGGCGGGCCACGGTTGCAGCCAGCGCCACGCCCACACGGCCGCGCCGACCAGTGTCATCCCGGCTCCCACTTCGTACAGGGGATCCCCGGCGCCGGCGTAGAACGTTTCGTATACGGTGACGAACAGTGAGTAGAGCAGAATCGCCGAACCCACCGTGAGGGTCACCAGCCCGATGAACGAGCCGACAACACGATGGATCTGGGATATGTTGCTGCCCGGCCGGTCGGAGCGGGAGGCCCATTCATGGATCCCGACTACGCCTGCGACGATCAGAACGTCGGTCAGCCGGGGGAAGTCGATGTCGCCCAATGTCGCGGCGACGATGAGCACCGCATAGACCACCAGCCATGTCAGGTATATCGCGTCGGTCAGAGCGAGGTAAAGGGGCCATCCGACAGAGCCGGGAAACTCGGTGCGCCTTTCGTCTTGGCGACGCCACAGGTAGTAGGTGAGTGGCGCGGCCACGATCAGTCCGGCCAGGGCGCCGGCCAGGTCGCCACGGGAAGTGCCGACGAGGCCGTCGCCGGGGAAAGCGGCCCGGCCAAGAAGGAGCAGCGCCCAGACCAGGCCACCGACGAATATCGCCAGCAGAGCATACGCCACCAGGTCACCGCCCTCGCTGCGTTCCTGCTCTTTGCCGGAGAACGCCTTGATGACGAAGATGATCGCCGCCACCAGGAGCAGGGGTGCGAGGAGTCCGAAGATGATGCTGCTCATAAGCCGCACTCGAAGAAGAAGTAAGGCCAGGCGACCTCGGTGATCGCCCAACGGCCGGATTCCCTCAGCAGCCGGTACGGTCCAGGGTCGAATGTGTAGCTATCTAGACCGGAGCCGTCACCGAGGCGCAGCGAGACATAGACCAACGTTTCGTCGCCAAACTCTTCGACATCGCCCAGCGTGGCGGTGAAAGTCTCGTAGGGGCCCGCACTGGCGATATCGGCCGTGGAGCATTCTTCCTGGAGCCCTGAGGAGAGCTGGTCACGGGCGGCGGCGAAGTCGTTGTCGGCTATCGCCTGGAGGAACACCTGGACTGTCCCTTCCGGTGTGTCCCGGTCGAGCACCACCGGTTCCCGGAGGAGGGCGATCAAGGCGAGCACCAACAGGATGGCTCCCACAACCACCGGGAACACCCATTTGCGTCGACTGGAGCCCTCTTCTGACATGCCGCACATTGTGGCAGGTATTGCCTTGCCGCCTAATGAAAGCCGTAGTCTTCTTCATTCCGGTCAGGTGGTAGCCAGGACCTCGGGGATGCCCGCTCCGATAAGGACCTCGGGGTGGTAACCCTGCCGCTCGAGGAGGGAGGCGGCAAGGAAGGCCCGGTACCCGGTTTCGCATGCGACCAGGACAGGTGCAGCCGGGTCGAGAATCGTCGGCGGCGCCTTGGCCAGGTCGGGCGTATACCGGCGATGGGACCCTTCGATGACCCCTGACTCCCATTCGTTGGGGGCGCGGACGTCGAGAACCGGGACCTTTTCGGCCATCCTGGCCGTGAAGGATCTGACGTCGTGGACCGGAAACGTCGAGAGCTTGATGTCCCAGGCAGGCAGATCGGTGATCACCCCGACGATCCGGTCGTACCCGATGCGCGCAAGCTGTCGCTGGGCCTCGTCGACGGATTGGTCGGGATCGAGGACGAGCAAGAGCGGCGAGTTGAACTCGGTGACCCATCCCACCCAGACTCCAAAGTCGTTGCGAAGCTCGATTGCCAGCGAGCCCGGGATGTGGCCGGCGGCGAAAGCAGCCTTGGGCCGGGCGTCGACAATGGTCACCGACGAATCGAGCTCATTGAATCGGTCGCGGGACACGACAGGTGGGGGAGTCAGGTCCGGCGCCGGCCGGCCCTCCAGGTTGGACGGCCCCATGAAGCGGTAGTAAGACGGATAAGGGACCAGGCCAGAGAGCTGGGCGTCGACAAAAGAATCGGCATCGTCGTGCTGCAGGACAGGGTTCGAACGCTTCTCCTCTCCGATGGTCGACGTCTCCGTCGCAGCTTTGGAAGCCGTGCAGAAGCTGCCCGCCCCGTGGGTCGGGTAGAGCCCGACCGGGTCCGGCAAGTCGGCGAGCCTGTTGACCGACTGATATTGCAGGCGGGCGAGTGTCTCTGCCCGCTCGATGCCGAGGAGGTCGGATCGCCCTGACGAGCCGACCAGGAGGCTGCCTCCTGAGAAGACGGCCTCTTCGATGCCGTCGATGATGACCAGGTAAGACACATGCTCGGGGGTATGGCCCGGTGTATGCAGAGGGCGAATCGAAATCCCGTTGGCAGTCAGCTCCTCGCCGTGGAAGGCAGGACGATGGCGGTACACAGGTGCGGCCCCTGCGGGAATCACCAATTCGGCATGGAGAGCCTTTGCGATTTCCCTGGCGCCGGAGACGTAGTCGTTGTGAAGGTGTGTCTCGAACACCCATCTGACCTCGATATCGAGCCCTTCGACGATAGAGGTGAAACGGTCTATGTCCCGCTGCGGGTCGACGATGAGCCCGATGCCCTCATAGGCCAGGACGTAGGTCGAGTCCCCGAGGCCTTCGGTGCGCACGGTCTCTATCTTCAACGCTCAGTCCTGCATGCCGAGAGCTTTGACGCCTCCAGCCATGTTGGCCACCCTGGCGAAGCCGGCGGTTGTGAGGTACGCAGCCACCTGTGCGCTGCGCGACCCGGACCGGCACACGCAGAGCACCGCCCGGTCGTTGTCGAGCTCGGTTAGCCGGTCGACGATCTCGCCCATGGAGATGAGCGTTGAACCGGGGAGAGTCCCCAGATCCCACTCGTCGGGCTGGCGCACGTCGAGGACGATGGCATCGTTCTGCGACGACCAGTGCTCCCACTCGTCGGCGGGCACGCTTTCGAATTTCGACATCTGACCTCTTTCAGGATCCGGGGGGATCTGCTCGCAATTCTAAGGCCTCGGCGGGGCCAGGCACATCGGCGCTCAACGCTCATCTCCGGGCAACCGCCGCGGCCGGAGTGACAATATGCGTGTGGTAGTCCCCGCCGATTTGTGCTGGACGCCGAGATCTCCTCGAGGTTGGAAGCCCCTGGGGCATCTGTGCACAGTTCCGGACAACGACCGCTGTGCCATCCTCGTCAAAGAAGGGAGCGGGCTCACGGAGGAGCGCACCGTTGATCTCATGGGCGTCTCCAAGCATCGTTGCGGTCGATCCTTCACTGCGCCCGCCGCGCCATCGACTCCCGTTCGGGTAAGTCAGAGCTGCAGGGGTGATCGCCTACAATCCCGGAGCGCACAACCCCGGAGGGACAAATCAAAATCGCAGTGCTCGCCTCGGGCTCTGGTACGAATTTCCAAGCGTTGATCGAGGCCGCCGACCCCAACGTCGACATCTCGCTGCTGATTTCCGACCGGCCGGATGTCGGCGCATTGGCGAAGGCCGAGGCTGCCGGGATTCCCTCCCGGCTGATCAGGTACGGTCAGTTTGCCGATCGCGACGCTTTTTCACGGGCGTTGGTCGAGGCAGCAGAGGAGTCGGGTGCGGAGTCGCTGGTTCTAGCCGGGTTCATGCGGATCCTCGCACCTGTGGCGATAAGGCGGTACCGCGACCGGATACTCAACATCCATCCTTCGCTTCTGCCTGCGTTCCCGGGTGCCCACGCCGTGGCCCAGGCTCTCGCTTACGGGGTGAAGGTGACCGGTGCCACAGTCCACTTCGTGGATGAGGAAATAGATCACGGTCCCATAATCGCCCAGCGCCCGGTACCTGTCCTTGCCGGTGACACCGAGGAGGCACTCCACGAGCGGATCCAACTCGAAGAGCACAAGATCTACCCGGAGGTGGTATCAGCATTCGCTGCGGGCCGGGTCCAGGTGAGCGGAAGGGAGGTGGTCTGGTCGTGAAAGTCGAGGTGAAGCGGGCACTCCTGAGCGTTCACGACAAGACGGGGCTTGAAGACCTGGCCCGAGGGCTGGCTGTGGCAGGGATCGAGATCGTGTCATCCGGGGGTACTGCAACCGCGCTGGAAGAGGCTGGTATCACGGTGACCCGCGTCAGCGATGTGACCGGCGCGCCCGAGATCCTCGGAGGACGGGTCAAGACCCTGCACCCTGCAATTCATGGGGGAATTCTGGCCCGACCCGGTCACGCCGACGACGTGGCGGAGATGGAGGCGTCAGGTTTCGATTACTTCCAACTCGTGGTGGTCAACCTCTACCCGTTCCGGGAGACGGTGGCCGACCCCGCTTCAAGCGAGGGCGACATCATCGAGAAGATCGACATCGGCGGGCCGGCAATGATCCGGTCGGCCGCGAAGAACCATCGATATGTCGCTGTGGCCACCAGTCCGGATCGCTACCAGGAAGTGCTGACGGCCATCGAAGGAGGAGGAGTTGACGACGACCTCCGTCGCAGTCTCGCTGCCGATGCCTTCTTCCATACCGCGTCGTACGACGCGGCGATCGTCGGATGGATTGGCGAGGACCTGGTGATCCCTCTGCGGTGGCACGCTGCGCTCCGCTATGGGGAGAACCCCCAACAGGCTGCTGCCATTTACCGGGAGGATGAGGCTTCTCCGTGGTGGTCGGAAGCCCGCCAATACCAGGGCAAGGAGATGTCTTTCAACAACTATGCCGATGCAGAGGCGGCATGGCGGCTGGCTTCTGACGTCCCGGAAGCCTCGGTCGCAATCATCAAACACACCAATCCCAGCGGTTTCGCCCACGCCGGCACAGTTGCAGCGGCGTTCGAGAAGGCGTGGGAGTGCGATCCGGGGTCAGCGTTTGGCAGCGTTATCGGGATCAACGGCCAGGTCGATGTTGAAACCGCGCAGTTGATCGCCGACCGCTTCATCGAAGTGGTGGTGTGCAGCTCGGTGGCACCCGACGCGCTTGCCGTCCTCTCCAAGAAGAAGAACCTCCGGGTGATCGCGGCGTTGCCCCCTGGCAGCAAAGACTCCGACATCCGGCGCATCGAGGGCGGTTTCCTGGTCCAAGAGCGGGACTCCGACATCGGAGAGGAGTGGCAGATCGTTTCGGAAAGAAACCCGACCGAAGACGAGGCTGTGCAACTCAGTACTGCGATGACGGTCGCGATGCACGCCAAGTCGAACGCAATCGTGATCTTCAAGGACTTCGCAGCCGTCGGGGTCGGTGCCGGGGACCAATCTCGCGTGGGTGCGGGCCGCCGGGCCGTGGCCCAGGCAGGTGATCGTGCTCGCGGCGCTGTGGCGGCTTCCGACGCCTTCTTCCCTTTCCGGGACGGTATCGACGCACTCGCCGAGGCGGGGGTCACCGCAATCGTCGAACCCGGAGGGTCGCGTAACGACCAGGAGATCATCGATGCGGCCAACGAGCACGGCATCGTCCTGGTCTTCTCCGGCAACCGGCACTTCAGGCACTGATGGCTGCGCTGGTACTCGACGGCAAGGCGGTTGCTGCTGCGGTGAAAGCAGAGGTCTCCGCCGACGTGTCCGGGCTGGGATACCGCCCCGGCCTGGCCACCGTCCTGGTCGGTGATGACCCTGCCTCTCACGCATATGTCCGGGGCAAGCGTCGCGATGCCGAAGAGGTCGGGATCACCTCGATCCACCATGAGCTGAGCGGGGACACCACCACAGAAGACCTGGAAGAACTGATCGCCACTCTCAACTGCGACGACCAGATCGACGGCATTCTGGTCCAGCTCCCGTTGCCGGGTGGCCTTGGCTCCGAACAGATCGTTGAGAGGATCGACCCGGCCAAAGATGTCGACGGGCTTCATCCGTACAATCTCGGACGCCTGGTACTCGACCGTCCCGGCCTCCGGCCATGCACGCCGGGGGGCATCATGCGGATTCTCGACCACTATGAGATTGCAACCCCGGGTGCCCGGGCGGTGATCGTTGGGCGATCGTTCCTGGTAGGCCGCCCACTGGCGTTGATGCTTGCAAGCAGGGGTGCCGATGCAACCGTGTCGGTGGCACATTCGCGGACCACGGATCTTGCGTCGATCACGAGGCAGGCCGACATCCTCGTGGCCGCGGTCGGTTCTCCCGGCCTGATCACCGCCGAGCATGTCAGGGACGGTGCGGTCGTCGTCGACGTCGGCATCAACCGTGCCGAAGGGGGGATTATGGGAGATGTCGACTATGAATCGGTGGCAGAGGTCGCCTCAGCGATCACTCCGGTGCCCGGAGGTGTGGGGCCGATGACCCGGGCGATGCTTCTGGTCAACACCGTGGCGGCGGCGAAGGAGCGGCGGGGCTAACCGAACGAAGCGATGCTGAAGAAGACCGTTCCTAAGGCTCTAGATATCGTATTTGATACGTTGAGCCTTCGGAACGCGCCATTAGAGCTTTGTTCAACGGGCTCCTAACTCAACGGAGCGATGCTGAAGAAGACGTGGAACGGCACGCAGTAGATGACAACGCTGCCGAACTCGGAGATGTCGATCCCTTCGGGGATCTGGTAGTTCTGATCCCCGATGTTGCCTTTGAGAGAGCCAAGGTCCACATAGCCTTCCAGGTCTTCAGAACTTGTCGGGTTTTGGTGCGGCACGAGGTAGACGTGGAGGTCGGGCCCGTTGGTCACCTCGAAGTCCTCGAACCGGAGGAGGGTGGAACCGTCCTCGAGCTCGTAGATGGTGGCGGTCCCTGTACCCCGGTGGCTGGAATCAGCGTCGCGGAACTCTCCCACCAGAAGGGTGGTGGGTCCGGTGGCAGGTTCGCTCGTCGGGACAGTCGAAGCCGGCGGTGTCGTGGTGTCGGTGGTGCCCTGAGCGGTCGTGGCCTCCAATTCAGTCTGGTCTTCGGCTGCACCCGAAACCGGGAAGGCTTCGTTGACCTCGGAATCGAGAAACAGAGGGGACCCAAGCCACCACGCCGCGGCAATGGCCGGAATCGCGATCACGATTGCAACGATTTTGATAGTGCGTCGGTTGGGACGATTCATTGCCACGCAACTTACCCACCAATGCTGAAAATTGGCGTAAAGCCTGCATATGGCTGACATAAAGAGGCATCAGACGGCCCTTCGTCCAGTCGAGAAGAGCACCTCGCGGCTGGCTAGGCTTTGGGTTCCGTTTTCAATCAGGAGAATCAACGCATGGGCACACCGATCAGCATGGGACCCGACGGTCTCGTTGTCGCCAACGATCCGATCATCCCCTTTATCGAGGGCGACGGAATCGGGCCCGATATCTGGGCCGCTGCGGCCAGGGTCTTCGATGCTGCAGTGGAGAAGGCCTACGGCGGTGAGCGGCGCGTTGAATGGACCGAAGTCCTCGCCGGCCAGAAGGCCTTCGACGCCACCGGTTCCTGGCTGCCCGACGAGACGGTTGACGCTTTTGGTGAATTCCTGGTGGGGATCAAGGGCCCGTTGACCACGCCGGTTGGCGGCGGAATCCGGTCGCTGAATGTGGCGCTGCGTCAGATCCTCGATCTCTATGCCTGCGTGCGTCCGGTTCGGTGGTTCGAAGGCGTTCCCTCTCCGGTCAAGGACCCGGGCGCGGTCGACATGGTCATCTTCCGTGAGAACACCGAAGATGTATACGCCGGGAAGGAGCTGGAGGAGGGGACCGAAGATGCCAGGAAGCTCCTCGAGTTTCTCGAGGCCGAGTTCGGCTGGGAGATCCGCCCCGACTCCGGATTAGGTCTGAAGCCGATATCGATCACCGGCTCGAAGCGGCTGATTCGGGCGGCAATCAGGTACGCCCTGGCCAACAACCGGAGGTCGGTGACTCTGGTGCACAAGGGCAACATCATGAAGTTCACCGAAGGCGCGTTCCGGGCCTGGGGCTATGAGCTGGTAAACGACGAGTTCTCCGATGTCGCGGTGTCCTGGGAGGACAGCGGCGGCGAAGCCGGCGACAAGCTACTGGTCCAGGACGTGATCGCAGATGCGATGTTGCAGCAGGTGCTGACCCGGCCCGGCAACTACGACGTGATCGCCACCACAAACCTCAACGGCGATTATCTGTCGGATGCTCTTGCCGCCCAGGTCGGCGGGATCGGGATCGCTCCCGGCGGCAACATCAACTACGACACCGGCGTGGCGATCTTCGAGGCAACCCATGGAACTGCCCCCAAGTACGCAGGCCAGGACAAGGTCAATCCGGGCTCGGTCATCCTCTCGGGGGAGATGATGTTCCGTTACATTGGTTGGGACGAGGTCGCCGACCTCATTGTCAAAGGCATCGAAGGCGCCATCAGCGCCAAGACGGTCACGTACGACTTTGCCCGTCTCACCGACGACGCCACCGAAGTCAAAACCTCCGAATTCGGCGACGCCATCATCGCCCACATGTGACCACCGGTCGTCCTAGAACAGTTTCCTAAGGCTCTAGATATCGTATTTGATACGCAGGGGACCCAGTTCAGACCTGGTCCGAGTCTCGGCTGATCTGTCCGCTCCCGCTATCAAATGTGAGACGTGGCGCCTTAGGAACGGGTCTTTCTAGTCCCTGCCGGAGATCAGGGCGATCAGCCGGAGAAGTTCGAGGTAGAGCCAGACGACGGTCACCATCAGGCCGAAAGCGGCGAACCAAGACATCCAGCCGGGGGCGCCCTCTTCGATCCCACGCTCGATGATGTCGAAGTCGAGCAGCAGGTTGAACGAAGCGACGCCGACGATAAGGAGACTGATCCCGATACCTAGCGGGCCGACATCGAACACCGAAGGGACGCCGACACCAAACAGGCTGAGGACGATTGTCGCCACGTAGAAGATCGCGATGCCTGCTGTCGCCAGGATCACCGTCGAGCGGAGGCGCTGGGTGACCTTGATAATCCTCGTCGCATACAGGAAGAGCATCGCCGTGAATACTGCGAGTGTGGCCAGGATTGCCTGGACGACGATCCCGTCATAGAGCGTCGAGTAGAGGCTGGAGATCGCTCCGACCAGCACTCCCTCGGCAACTGCGAACAACGGGCCGGTCACCCGGACCCAATGCGGCTTGATCATCGTGACGATCAAAAGAGCAAAGAGGGCGAGCAAAGAGATCAGCAGGATCCCGCTGATCGCCTCGGCGTTGATCCATCCGAAGACCGCGCCGGCGAGCAGCAACGTGAACAGGGATCCCGTGGCCCGCATCGTGTCGCCCATAGTCATCCGGTCACCCGGTGAGGTGACGATGGGAGAGGGGGCGGTTTCGATGCCCGCGCCATGTCCGGCGGGGGCCTTACCGAATTGACGGGTTAATACTGGGTTGGCCATGAGGCGATTGTAGAGGGAATCCGCTGATCAGCGGCCCATCGTGAAGAACTCGGGGTTGGGTTGGATCGAGCCCAGGTGCGCCACCCGATTGGAGAGGGCGAAGAGGGCGGTAATCGAGCCGATATCCCAGATGTCCTCGTCGCTGAAGCCGTGTTCGTTGAGCACCTCGAAGTCGGTCTCGTCGATTTCCTCGGGGAACCTCGCCAGCATCACGGCGAACGTCAGCATGGCGCGCTGACGTTCTGTGACCGGAGCGGTTCTCCAATCGGTGGCAATGCGGTCGGCGATCTCTGAATCCTTGGCCCTGATCCGGAGGATGGCGCCGTGGGCGACGACACAGTAAAGGCAGTCATTCGCCGCGCTGGTGGCGACGACGATCATCTCGCGCTCCGCCTTGGTCAGCCCGGACTCCCGTTCCATCAGGGCGTCGTGATAGTCCATGAAAGCCCTCAGCTCATCGGGCCGGTGGCCCATCGCCAGGAACACGTTGGGAATGAACCCGGTTCGTTCGGCGATCGGTTCGACCCGTTCCCGGAGGTCGTCGGGAAGGTCGGAGAGGTTGGAAAGCGGGTAGCGGCTCATCGGTTTTCAATGTAGCGGGGCCCGGGATGCCGCAGCGACGGCCTACCTCTCTTCGAGGCCAACCGTGCGGGCGATCTCGTGGAGATGCTCTTTGTCGCGCTCAGGGAAGGATGACCCAATGCCCGGAGGGCGATATCGACCAGTTGACGGATCCCGTACGATGGGTCGGTTTCGATGGTGCGGGTCCGTCCCAAGTCGATTGCCCGTCCCACAATCGGCTCGGCCTGCTCGTCCACGGCCGGCCACATCGTGGCGGCAACCTCTCCGGCTGCGATGCAGTCACCCGGCCTGATGTCGAGCCGTGCGGTTGTGCCGTCGGGGACTCCGTTGAGAAGTGCGTCGACGTCGATGGAACGAACCCAACCCGACTTGGTAACCGCCATCCTCGACACCGAGCCGCCGTCAGGTGACGGGTCCGTGTCGGTTGCAACGACCTCACGTTCGGGAAGCGCTTCGAAAGCTGATTTGGTCTCTTCGGCGAGTCCCCGGACGATCGTGTCGATCCGCATCTTGGGCATGATGCGATCGATGAACGACACGATGGCGATCATCGACGCCACCGCCAGCACCACGGCGATGGTGACCGAGACGTCGTGTGTCGTTCCGGGGTTGTTCTCCCCGCCTCTGACTGCGGCCAGAACAAGGAGGGCATAGACGAACGTGCCGATGGTCAACCCGATGGTCACCTGCTGGTATCGATCCCGGAGAAACCCCTGGGTCACCCGCGGCGAGAACTGGCTTGTGGCCAACTGGACGTCAACAGTGGTCATCGAGAAGACGATGGCCGCCACGGTCACAGTTGCGGTGGCCACGGTGGAAAGGATGGCTCTCGCCGAGTCGACAGTGGTGGGGACGAGCCAGGGAAATACCGAGTCTTCGTCCCTGCCGAGGCCGTCGAGAGCGACAGCGATCCGGGAAAGGGCGCCGAGGAAGGCGATGATGCCGGCAGGGATGAGGAAGAAATGTCTTTGATCCGATCGAACCAGGAGAACAGAATCAGCTCACTTGCCTGCGATGATCTCGGATAGGCTGGAGGGCGGAATGCGGGAGAGGCGACTCATCCGTCGTCACTTTGGTCGTTCCACTCCGGGTCGTTCTCCCACACCTCATTTCGCTCCGCAACCTTCTCCAAAGCCTTGGCTGCTTCTTCACGGGTCGGAAACGGGCCGATCCGGGTGGTGATCCGACAGCCCAACTTCGGCTCAACAGTTTCGTGCTCGATGCAGTAGTACCACTCTTCTTCCATAGGAGGATCTAAGCACCGACGGCCCGGGTCGGGGAAGGTTTAGGTCGGTCCTACACTCATTCCGATGCCGACAGCGCTACGGATAACCAGGCCGGGAGATGTGCTCCCCGAAGCAGAGGTCGTTGCGCTGCAGCCAATCGTCGAGGACATCAATCGGTTGAAGGTGGAGCGCAACGCCATCGTCGCTGCCCACAACTACATGACCCCCGACATCTACCACCTGGCCGCCGATGTCACCGGGGACTCACTGAAGCTCGCCTACCTGGCCCGGGAGACAGGTGCCCAGGTGATCGTTCTGGCCGGGGTCCACTTCATGGCCGAGACCGCGAAGATCATCGCACCGGAAAAGACCGTCCTCATTCCCGACCTCCAGGCCGGTTGCTCGCTGGCCGACGGGATCACAGGCGAAGACGTCCGCAACCTCAAGGAGCAATATCCCGGGGTGCCCGTGGTCACCTATGTGAACACCTCCGCCGAGGTGAAGGCCGAATCTGACATCACCTGCACCTCCTCGAATGCGGTAGCTGTTGTGGAGTCCCTCGGCGTCGACCGGGTGATCTTCACTCCGGACCAGTTCCTCGGGATGTGGGTGGCTACCCAAACCGATGTCGAAGTCATCCTGTGGGAAGGATCCTGCATGGTCCACGACCGCTTCACCGGTGAAGAGGTTGCCATGCACCGTGAGTCCTACGGTGGCGATATCCAGGTGATCGCCCATCCCGAGAGCCCTCCTGATGTCCTCGCAGAAGCGGACTACGTCGGATCGACCCACGGCATGATCGAGTGGGTGAAGACCAACCGCCCGGCGCGGGTGATGATGAT
>JBHJOQ010000154.1:0-3320 GCA_050329555.1 Acidimicrobiia bacterium
CCCAAGGCCGGCACCGTCACCGAAGAAGTAGGCAAGGCTGTCGGGGAGTTCAAGGCAGGCCGCCTCGAATATCGCAACGATCGCTACGGCAACGTCCACATCCCCGTCGGCAAGGTCTCCTTCCCGGCCGAGGACCTCTTAGCCAACCTCGCTGCCGTATCCAGTGAGATCATCCGCTCCCGACCCGCTTCTTCGAAGGGCCGGTTTCTCAGGGGCATGACAGTCTCATCGACGATGGGCCCTGGGGTCAAGGTCGACGTCAACAGCGTCGAGGGGATCGCCTCCAAGTCATAGGTCCACTAAGACCAGATACGAAAAGACCCCGCCGAGCGGGGTCTTTCTTTTGCGCGACTCCCCGGACGGTGGGGAGGTTTGGGGCATCTAGGAGCTGAGTGCGTCGGGTAAGAACCAGAACTCGTAGGGAACGGAAATGACGTTCTGTGGCTCTCCATCCTCGGCTGAGTATTCAAGGATTCGAATGGTGCTACCTGACTGGAACAGATCTCGATTGAGCACGAACATGTACTCGCCCCAACAGCCCGACCCGCACGTCGCGGTCCCGAACTCCTCATGGACGGCCTCACCACTTTCAGCTACAACCTGAACTGCCAGCGACGCCTCAAACGTGTTGGAGGTGCCCTCGACGACGATATTCAGATCGGTGTCTGACGAGACTGGCGAGGTCAGGTTGATCAGCGCGAGATGCTCTTGGAAGGACTCGCGACTGACCGAGGATGAGAGGTCCAGCCCTTCCGAACCGAACTGAGTTACCGGCTGATTGTTCACAATGAACTGCACTTCGTCGATATCCGGCAGATAGGTGGCAGTGTGAATCAGCTGATTTAGCATGGCGAAATCGGCCAAGAGCCCACCTGCTCCGCTGAGAAATACCTCGTTCATTTCGATGATTAGTACGTTGTCTGCGCCATCGGCGGGGCGCACATCAAGTGCCTCAACACCGGATGGAACCAGGTTCATGAATGGTTCCGGTGCAGTGAACTCGGAACTTCCGAGCATGTTGATGCTGTTCCGCACCCCTGCCATCGCTCCTTCGTTGGCTTCGACTTCGACGGTCGCCGCCAGAGCAATCATGGCCGGGTTGCCAAGGAAGCTGTTTTCCGGTGTCTGGGCCAGGAAGACAACCGTATCGACGAACGAAGGATTTCCCACGAGCGTCGTTGTTGAGGTCTCATCGACCGGCACTGTTGTCGGTGTGCTGGTGGTGGTTGTGGTCGTGGTCTCTGGCCCGGCCACCGAGGGCTCGCCCCCGTTCATCAGGAGGAAGGGGATCCCGAAACCGAGCAGAACCACCACCGCGGCGGCGGCGAAGACGGCCAACGGCTTCCAGGTTGTCGGTTTTCTCACTGGTGTGGTCATGGTGACCTCCTCAGGAAATGGAGGTGGCTCGGGCGACATTGCCACCAGGCGGTTGGTCAAATCTTTCATTCTCTGGTCGTCACTCTTTTTCATGACAGCCACTCCTTGAGGTGCTTGCGGGCCCGGGCGAGATGACGCTTGACCGCGCCTGTTGACACTCCCATCCTCTCGGCGACGCCGTCGACGGGCAGGTCGGCCCAATAGGTGAGGAGGACAGCTGCCCTCTGCTGCATCGATAGACGGTTGACCACCTGGAGGACATCGATGTCGATGTCTGGGTTGTGCACCGTCTCGGGGGATGCCGACTTCATCTCGCGAAGCCGGCGGGCCAGGGTGCTGCGGTGATGATCGGTCGCCACCGACAGCACGGTCCGGTATAAGTACGCCCGGTGGTTCGATACCCCCTGCCAGCTCGCCGAGGTGAAAGCCTTGAGGCAGGCATCGGTCACAACATCCGCAGCGTCGAAGGGACCCACCAGACCTGTCGCGTATCTGGTGAGCTCCGCGGAATAAGACCGATAGACCTCTTCGTCATTCATACTCGTGATGGTGAGCATGCCCATGTAACGGAGCCAACCGCGGGTTTGGGTGACACAGATCTCGAGATCTCGAAAGTGTTAGGGATGAGAATAGGGGGTTCCTGGGGCCGGAATCTGTAGCTTCGAGGGCAATCGGTTGCCAGGTCCACCGTCCGCACGGGGCCTTATCTCATCTTCTGCGGACCGGGGTAGGTGTTCCGGTCCACGGCCTCGTGGCCCTCGTTCTGGGTCCGGCTTTGCGGGGCGGGGGCGGTCAGGAAACCCGCCCGGCTCTGCAGGAACCCCCGTGTTCTCAAGGTGCGAGTGTCGCGCCGATCCGGTCCGCTGTCCAGGGAAAATATGGAAAGTCCCAGGTCGTCAAGCAATTGTTTTCAGAAAATCCACCAGGGCGGCATTGAAAACATCGGGCTGTTCGAAGCCGGCAAGGTGGGCGGCATCGGGGACTACAACCGCGGGACGGTCGGAGAGGCGGGAGGCGAGGTGGTCTGCTGCCTCCCGGATGTCGGGGAGGTCGTATTCGCCGACCACGACCAGGGCCGGCTGCTCGATTTCCACGATCCCTGCTACCCGGTCGGGTCCGGGTGTGCGCAACTCGTCCCGCTTCGATTCGTTGCGAAGCGCGGTTAGGTCCATGTCCAGGAAAATCTCGACCAGCCCGGGATCGACGGCTACGAGGTCACGGCCGTACCCGGCCATCCACATGGCGGCATCGAGCTCGGCAACACGCTTCATGTCTCCCGCTTTGAATGCAGTGACAGCCTCGGGCCACCCCGGTGGCTCATAGGGGTCGACCTCGAGCCCGGGGGACGCGGCGCCGACCAGCACGAACCCCGAAACCCGCTCCGGCGCGGCGATGGCAACGTCGAGTGCAACCCCGCCTCCCATAGAACAACCGACGAGCACTGCCCGGTCGATCCCGAGAGAATCCATCACGGTGAGCACATCTTGATGCGAGCTGAATTGGGTGTTTCCGACATCGGTGCCGCCGAAGCCGCGCTCGTCCTGGGCGACATACCGGTAGCCAGCGGGTACCGCCTCGAGTTGGGGAAGCCACATCCTCGAGTCGGCAACGCCGGCGTGGATGAAAACCACCGCTTCGCCCTCGCCGGCCTCGCGGAAGAAGATCCGCTCCTCTCCCGATGTCACATAACCTTCGTTCATCGCCGCGACGCTAACCGGATTGCCGGTCACCGCGCCACCGCGTTTATACTTCGCAGCTGCAACTCCAATACCTCGGCCCAAGACCGCCGGCGTCGCGAGCTCAAGCTCGATGGACATAAGGGAAAACACCCGCCTGCGTAGGTCTCCTCTGTGAGCCCCTGGTCGTCATGTCGAGGGGTTTTTGTTTGCACATAATTCGGAGGAGCGAAAATGCCAAGACCAGAAAAGGTCCAGGCTGTTGCC
>JBHJOQ010000158.1:0-4613 GCA_050329555.1 Acidimicrobiia bacterium
GGTCGGATGCCCAAGAGAGTCATTGATGTGCTTGAAACCGTCGAGGTCGAGGAACAAGACCGCAATCTGCCTTTCGTGACGGGGGGCTGTCGCAATCGCCTGGTCGATCCGGTCCTTGAGGAGGAGGCGGTTGGGCAACCCGGTCAGGGAGTCGTGCTCGAAGGCATGGGTCATCTGCTCAGCCATCGCCAGCGCGGCGCTGACGTCCCGGAAGACGATCACCGTTCCGGCCGTGGCACCGTCGTGGACGATCGGTGAGACACTCGATTCAACCGGGATCTCCTCCTTTCCCCGCCCGACCAGGATGACCCCCGACGATCTGGCGCCAGGCGTTCGGTCACTCGGGTGTTGGCCGGTCGCCGGGGACGGCAGGACGGCCCGGGTGTTCTCGTCGATCCTGACGAATACCTCTGCGACATTCATCCCGACCGCTTCGCTGCCTCGCCATCCGGTCATCTCTTCGGCGACACTGTTGAAGAAGGTTACGGTCCCGGACGGATCGCATCCGATTACACCATCCCCTGAGATTTCGGTCATTGCGGTCCACCAGACAGTGGGATTCTCGTCGCGTACAAGGCAAGTGCCGAACTAAGGGCAGGCGCGGCACAACAAGTCATTGCAATGCTTATCGGCTTCGGACGGGCTGCGGTTGAGGCATACAGGCCGACCCGGGCGCTGACGAAAATTGGCATCCCGTTTCGTTGTATTGAAGCCAGGTTCGACTACATTGCCCGATACGGAGGGGAGTAGCCCCAATACCGGGATGCCGTCATCCTGGCGTCGGATTGAGCGGCGTCCGGTCCCCGGGACGATGTCACACACATCGTTGGGCAAGACCTCCGACACGGACAGCAGTCGCGTCCGGGTCGGGCACCCCCCGCACCGGACCCCGAGAAGGTTTGATTAGCTCATGACGTTGCCATCGATGGCCCAGGTACTCGCAGTCGAGACCGCCCAAGCCGACTTCGCCAGCTTCGACGTCGCCGGATGGGTCTGGGCTGCCCTCGTGGTCGGCATCGCGGTGCTCTTATTCGCTGACCTGCTCATCGTCCACCGCAAGCCCCATGCCATCAGCATAAAGGAGGCAACCATAGAGTCCGCCGTATGGATAACCATCGGTTTGGCGTTCACACTGGTGATCCTGAGCTGGCAGGGCGGGCAGGCGGCAGGTGAATACCTCGCGGGCTACCTGATCGAGAAGAGTCTCTCTATCGACAATGTGTTCGTGTGGGCGGTGATCCTGAACTACTTTGCGGTGCCAGCCGCCTATCAGTACCGGGTCCTATTCTGGGGCATCTTCGGAGCCCTCGTGTTTCGGGCTATTTTCATCTTCGCCGGTGTCGCTTTGATCGATACCTTCGACTGGGTGCTGTACGTCTTCGGAGCATTCCTGATCTTCACCGCCTTCAAGATCGCCCGCCATGACAACGCCGAGATCCATCCTGAAGACAATCCCGTCCTCAAGGTGTTTCGCCGTTTGGTCCCATCTACGACCGAGTACGACGGCCAGAAGATGTTCAGCCGACGAAGTGGGAAGCTACTGGCGACTCCGCTGTTCGCAGTCCTCGTGCTGATCGAAAGCACTGACATCGTTTTCGCTGTCGACTCGGTTCCCGCGATCCTCGCCATCAGCCGCGAGCCATTCATCGTTTTCTCGTCGAATGCATTTGCGATCCTGGGCTTGCGCGCCCTGTACTTCGTGCTGGCCGGGATGGCAGGTCGCTTCCGATATCTCAACCTCGGATTGGGATTGGTCCTCGGGTTTGTCGGTCTGAAGATGCTGATCGCCGAGTGGTTCCACTTCCCGATCTGGATAAGCCTCGGGGTCATCGCCCTGATCCTCACCGTCAGCATCGTGGCGTCACTACGGGCCGAAAAGAGCGATGCCTCGCTCGCAGAGGTGATCGAGGTAGAGGACCTGACTTAGCGTTCGATGCTCAGCCGTCGACGGACTCTCGCCGCCCGGCAGCGGAGCCGATGCCGACGAGGGCAGCGGCAAGCACCGCTCCAGACAGTGCGAAACCAATGCCCTGACTTTGCGGCACCGAATAACCAACCCCGCCATAAAGAGATCGTCGACGACCAGGGCACCTAGCGGGTCTCACCAAACGCAGCGGTGAACCCAACCTCAGGGAGTCGGTGCAGTCGAGTCTGTTCCTCGGCGAGCATCTCCGCTAGGATCCGACGGGTAACACGATGCCGCCGGGAGTTGACCTTGACCATGAACTCTTCGCAGGCTTCGACCAAGTTGGCTCCACGACCCGTATGTCAGGGCAACAACATCAACACGGGCAAAACCACTGGCCGCCAGTGGGCAGGATCTCATGGCCGCCGAGACTCCTAACGGATTACGCCGGTTGGTCGGTGTCGAGTGGAACAAGCACCTCTCCGCTGAGACCCGGGTGGCTGATTCAGGCGACCAGCCCGGACTCACCGATGAATCAAAGGGGACAACGACGAGGACACCGTCAATTGCCGGGTTCAGCATCCGAACGCAGCTGAGATTCCTTTCCAGAATCTCTCCATCTCCTTTGGTGGGAATGAGTTCGACATCCTCCGCTTCAGGCGGGTCTTCTCCACCTGAACGATGTCGTCACAGAGAACCGAGCCGACAACCGCACCTCGGGCTTCGATGGGAACGATGCTCGGTATGTCTGGCCGATTTGGAGATGTAATGACGCGAGCACACAAAACCGACTCCAGATTCCGGTTGCGAGTCTGGTTTGAGACCACCAGGTAGGGCTTCTCACCGTGCGGTGTGTCAACCATCCACACCTCTCCACGATTCACTGTCACACAGTCAATCCGGGCCCAGAGCTTTGAACAGTCGTGCCTGGGCCGCTGCAGGTCAGCGGCTTTTTGATTGTCGATGGATGTCCAATGTATGCATTCGTGTCGTGTCGCCGCGTATTGCGTCGTACCGGCTGGGCCCGAAATTCCTGGAAAGTCCCTGCTAAACGGCATAGGGCGGCACTAGGAGAACGAGCCTCATTCTGCCGACGGAAAGGGCAAAGGCTCCGTCCTTAGCTTAGGGTCAGGCCCCAAATGTTGCCCTCCACCTGGTCGTGTGCTCCCTCGTGGCGCCAGGCCCGTCCCAATGTCGTCCTGTTCCGGTGGATAGTGGGAAACCTACGTTCCGTGTTGGTGGCACGGCCACCGATCGTAACCTAACAAGATCCCGCCATCTGTCGAGCTATCACAAGATCGTCGACGGCGTTGCAAACAGAGTCGACATAGATGGCGCCTGCCATCCCACACCCGCGCTATCCGCACGTGTCAGCTCAAATGCTGCGGCACCGCGTCAAGGAGGTTACCGTCAAGCGAGAGCATCTCCGGTATCTGTCCCTGGATTCGGATCTGGGGTGTACCGCGCCGGCCACCCGAATCCAGGACAGTCACTCGCACATCGAGAAGGTCTATTACCGCTCGCCGCTCGACCGGGCTCATCGTATCGAGGCGCTTGTGGGCCACTTCGGCAAGCTTTGCAAGGCTGGCCATACGCACTGACTGTGCCTCGTTCTGTTCTGTCCATGCCGCAAGTTGGGCACGGTGTCGGCGTAGCGCGTCGAGTTCGGTTTCCAGCTGAGTGACCGCCCGCCGAATCGTGCCTTGTGACAGTCCTTGCTTGAGCGCTTCCGCTGCTTGGACGCCTATCGCTTCCTAAAGGTTTGCGACCCTTGCATCGACATCGGCGCAGGATCTAGTCGCTGCAGCCTCAAGTGTAAAGGGCTGGAGGACGCCCTCGTGCTGGTTTTCCGCCAGCTCGTGTTCGAGGCGCGGCTATTCATCTACACTCGGCGCTTATGGCCACCGAAAGGGCTTGTCTGGTCGTCGCCGACATCTCGGGTTACACCCGATACCTGGCGGGAGTCGAGCTCGACCACGCTCAGGACGTGCTCGCCGACCTGATCACGACGGTGGTCAAGTCTTTTCGCCCCCGCTTCAGGCTGGCGAAGCTGGAAGGGGATGCTGCCTTCGTCTACGCATCGGTAGGGTCGATCGACGGCTCGATCCTGATGGACAAGATCGAGGGTTGCTACTTCGACTTCCGTCAACGGTTGTTGTCGATTCGACAGGCGTCGGTGTGCGAATGTCAGGCATGCTTGCTCATCCCCACCCTCAACTTGAAGATGGTGGCTCACCACGGGGACGTCGCGATCCAAAGCATGGCCGGGAGTAGAGAGCTGGTGGGAACCGACGTGGTGGTGGCCCACCGTCTGCTCAAGACCTCGATCGAGGAGTCGGCCTACGCCCTGCTCACCGATACCTGCATCGAGGCAACCGGACTCGATCCCGAAGCCTTGGGCATGGCCCGCCACCGCGAGGAATACGACCACCTGGGCGAGGTTGGAGGCTGGCTCCACGACCTGGAACGGGCGTGGCGGGCGATGCGAGAGCGGAGACGGGTGTATGTGTCCGACAGCGAGGCGACTCTGACCTACTCGGAGTTCTACGCAGCCCCGCCCGAGCTGGTATGGGAGCATGTCTCGGTGCCGACCCTCCGAGCGAAATGGGGAGCCGGGCTGGACCGGGTCGAGCAAGTAGATCCCGGTGGCCGCCGTCGAGCGGGAACGGTGAATCACTGCATGCACGGCGAGGACGTGCTGATCCAA
>JBHJOQ010000046.1:0-14252 GCA_050329555.1 Acidimicrobiia bacterium
CACCACCGAGCCGGTTGGATCGGCGGTATGCGGCCGATCCTCCATGGGAGACCACTATCGCTTCCACGATGGCAAGCCCGATTCCAAGCCCGGGGTTGGAAGCGTTCAGGCGATTGGCCCCGCGCTCGAAACGCTGCCAGATGATCGCCTCGTACTTGGTCGGGACTCCTTCGCCGTTGTCGTGCATCTCGATCACCAGGTCATCACCTTCGATCCTGCTGACCAGGACCGCGGTATCTCCGCCGTAACGAACTGCGTTGCTCAACAGATTCGACAATGCCTGTTGAACCCGCCCCGAGTCGACCCGCACCAGGACGTCGGAGGAAATCTCCACGTCGATTCTGGTTCCCTCCGGTTCGATTCCCCTGAGCGCCGCATTCACTACGGACGAAACTGACACCTCGGTGATCACGAGGGAAAGGTTGCGGTGGACCCCGCGGGCGAGCATCACGAGGTCAGAAACCAGACGTGACATGTGGTTGGCCTGGCTATTCGCCTCGGCGATCATTTCGTTGCGTGCGTCCTCGGGGAAGTCATCGCCGTTGTCGGTCAGAAGGTTCAGATATCCGACTATCGCAGTCAGGGGCGTCCGCAACTCATGGCTGACCGATGCCACCAGTTCCGACCGTTGCTTCTCCACCCGGCTCTGATTCCGGCGAATGGACACCAGCTGTCTCAGGAACACGAGGATCCCGACCGCGAGCACGGCGTCCAATAGCAGCACTGCATTTGAGCCCGGTGCAACGCTGCGATACGTACTGACATGTGCCGCCAGGAGACCGGCGCCGAGCAAATACGGCCAGAGAAGGGCCAGCAACGGCACTTCCGACTCGGGGAACTCTCGTTTCGCCGGCGTGACGTCGACGATCGCGGCGGTGGCAACAAAGAACGTCGCTGCCAGCAATAGCAACGACCAGGCTGGAGCAGCTTCGGCAAAGGTGACCCCCACCCCGGTCCGCAAGTAGATGAAATCGGAGATCACCTGCACGCTCAAGCCGAGAGCCAGGAAGATGAGTCGGAGGTCGAAGCGGAAATGGCTACGCCGGATGATCAGGATGATCAGGCCGAATACCACGGCGACATCGAGTATCGGGTAGGTCGCGGCGATGAGGGTCTGCCACCATGGGGCCCCTTCGAGGCTGTCCACCAAATCCTCGAACAGGGCAGTCCAGACGAGGACAGCCAGGGAGATACCACCGACCAGGGCATCGAGAATCGTCGGAAGCCATTCCCGGCCCCCGGATTCGACCCGAGCCAGGGTGATGAGTGCCACAAACAATGTCGCATATGCCCCGAGGAAGAAGGCATCGACCGGGCCAATCGACGGGAGATCAACTCCAAGTTCAATGAGAACCCCGATTACCAGCAGCCCGATCATCACAAGAAGGATCGCTGCCCCGATCATCCGCCAGACGATGCGCTCGGTCCGCTCCAGTCCTTTCGATCTCCTGAAGAAGAGGACGCCGGCTGTGGAGGTCCCAATAACCATTCCGACAAACCCGATCTCGTCGGCCCGGTCCGGAGCGATGAGGACGCCGCTGATAGCGGCGACAAGCAGCGCCATGACAATGCCCGGTACGAGCCATCTCTTGGAGCCCGCTCCCGGGAAGCCGGTCGAAATCATGTCCTACCTATCGGCAGGACATTGCTGTCGATTTAGGGACGAAAGCTTTCGCCGGAATCAGGGGGTTCCCCGGCTTCGGCGGCGAGGCTGTCTGTGAGATCGATCTCGATTTCGGTTTCTCCGGCCAACTCGAGCCACACCCGCTTCAGTGCGACCAGCATTGCTTCTATCTGCGACAGCGAGTTGTAGTTGGTGACGGTGAAGCGCAAACCGCCGTGACCTCTCGGGACCACCGGAAAGACGGCTCCGTTGACAAAGAACCCCGCGGTTCTCATCATCGACAGGCCTTCAAGCACCTTCTTCGATGCCCCTACCTCGACAAACCACAATGGCGTTTCGGCAAAGCTCGCGAGCGGTAGCCCGATGCTGTCGGAGAAAGCGTTGATGAACTTGATCCGCCGGTCCAACTGTTGCTGGAGCCCCGGAAGCTCGTCGGAGAGATGGATGTCAGCCGATGCGATGCTCGCACCCAGTATCGGCGGCGGGATCGGGCCCCCAAAAACCAGCGGTGAGCCGGTGATGTTGATCATGTCGATGAAGTCCTCGTTGGGAGTGGCAACGACCCCGCCCATCGTCCCGAAGGACTTGGCGAGGCCAACCGCGATCACTAGCCGCTCATGCCATCCCGCCCTGCCCAGATAGGTCCCGCAACCGTGCTTACCCGACCAACCGAACCCGTGGGCATCGTCGCAGTAGACGTGAAAGTTGGGGTGTTTTTCCATCAACTGGTGGACTCTTTCGACAGGAACCGTGTCCCCGTGCATCGAGAACAGGCCGTCGGTGACGAACCACGACGCCCCACTGCCGTCCGATCCAGAGAGCCGCCTGTCGAGCTCGTCGACGTCATTGTGGGGAACCGTCTCCACATGCGCCCCGTTGGACGCAAGGGTCGGCGTCACTGCCAGGAGTGAGGCATGCGCCTGCCCATCGAGGTACACCGTGTCACCCCCTCTGACCAGGACGGGCAAGGCGGCGAGATGGGCAAGTGTCGACGTTGGGGCCAGGACCACCGGTGCCCCGAACATCGCTTCAAGCCGCTCACTCAAATCCCCGTACATCCCGAGAGCGGTGTAGGCGATTGAGGATGAATAAGACGTCCCGAAGCGACGGGTGGCATCGACTGCCCCGGCGATCACCCGCTCATCGGTTCCCAAGCCGAGATAGGAGCACAATCCGAAGTTGGCCACTTCCTGGCCCTGGAGGATGATGGTGTCGCCGGCGAAGGATTTGTCTTCGATGAGTTGGCGACCGACTCCAAGCTCATGCGCGGCGCTAGCCGTGGCCCTGAACATGTCAAGCGCCCGGTGTGCACCTGTGTGGCTGAGGTCTTTTTCCATGTGTATTCTTCTGTTCAGGAGCCTAAGGCGGGCCCACCGCGTTCCCCGGCATTTGTCAACCGATATCGGCAACTCGAACTGGAGCGCGCTCCTACTCACCTCGAGGATTAGGAGGATCTGGGTGGGATCTGGGTGGGATCTGGCGGCACGAGCATGAGCCTGCCTACTATTGGCTCTATGACCGACCAGAGCCCCGTCCCTCAGTCCCCGCGCCCGATGAGCGACGCCGACCGAAAGAACTGGGCGATGGCTGCCCACCTGTCGGCGCTGATTGCCATTATCGGGGTCCCTTCCCTGGTTGGCCCGCTGGTGGTATGGCTGGCGAAGAAAGACAGCGATCCATACGTCGCCGCCCACAGCGTTCATGCCCTCAACTTCAACATCTCGGTGTTGATATATGTGATCGTGGGATCAGTGGCCCTCTTCATCATCAGCATCGTCACACTTGGTATCGGCTTCCTGCTGGCAATACCCGCGGTGATCATCGCCCTGGTCATCTGGCTGGTGCTCGTCATCCAGGGCGGGCTGGCGGCGTCTCGTGGCGAGCAGTTCCGCTATCCGCTGACCATCGACTTCGTCAAGTAGGTCGCCTCAGCGGCACATCCCCCGGACGTGCGGGGTCCAGGCTTCCCGGCCTTGCTGGTCCCGGCTCCGGCCAGCCACCTCGAGTTTGGTCCACGGATCGAAGAGATCAGTCGGGCTGTATCCGAAATGGAACGCCCAGAAGGGCATCACCTGCATCAGGCCCGAAGCCCCAGAGGTCGGATTCTGAGCTCCCGGGTCTCCGGCACTCTCCAGTTCCATAAGACAGAGGGCGCGCGAGACGTCCTCAGGGCGGAAGTGCGACGCAACCAACGGCCCCCAACGATCCACGCCCGAATTCCACTCCCCAATCGACCCGTCGCCACAAGCTTCAACGATCGGAATGAATTTATTGATCAGCTCCAGACGTTCCATGGTCAGGCCGCGGCGGGCTTCCTGGCGCACGACCGTCGCGAATTGCTCCCAGGTCTGGTCGCATTCGACAAGAGTGGCCGAAGCGGTGCTGCTGGAGAGCACGGCTACGGAAACGGCGACGAGAAGCAAGCAGCGGCGAACAGCCGCCATGAACGATTCGAACACGGGTTCAGGGTTCCTTTCTGGCCGAACGCTGAAAGAGCAACACGTCCTGGGCGCGATGAGTCGCAGCGCTTACCCCGCGGGCGGCAGAGTTCAAACATCTCCAAAGCAGTTTGGAGCTCGACGCCGCTGAGTTCTCGTTCTGTCTCTCCGCCCGCCCCGGTGAGGCTCCAACCTCCGCCCGGGCCGCAATCCAGCGAGAACAATTGCCGGCCTGCGCGACCGTGCAGCCGAGCGAGGGTTCAAGGTGTGGAGGATCAGAAGATCCGGGTCCGAACGATACAGTTCGTGGAGGTCGCCCGGATTCACGACTCCAGGTCCCACAACTCGCGGTAATAGCTAATGCGTTCCTCATCGGGCTCGATGCCGTACTCGGCGAACAGCTCAGCCTGGTGTCCCTCACCGAAGTTCCAGTCGAGGCTGAGTGACGCAATTGCGAGGTCAGCCCACCGGTCGCCAACGGTGAGATCGCCGAGGTCGACGTGACCCACCCAGTCGCCCTCAGGAGATATCAGGGTGTTTGGGGCACAGGCGTCACCGTGGACGATCACAGGATCATCCAAGGGCGGCGGCGGTCCCAACGACTCGGGTCGGCGGCAGGCCCACGACTCAACCGCCCAGGCTGATGGAAAGTCGTCAATGGGAAGCGCATGAAGGGCCCGCAATCCGGTCGCAATCGCCCGGATCGCCTCGGGCCGCCGGGCACGCCACGTGTCCCCGACGGCGCATGTGCCGGGCAGTGCCGCGGTCACGAGCCATTGCGCCGTCTTGTCGGCACCCGAGGAGATGACGCAAGGCGCGGGATGCAGGGGTGAGAGCCACCCGAGCCGGACCCGCTCCCGATCGAGATCGATCCCGGTGGTGCGAGGGTTCCACTTGGCGAACCGATCGGCGAACTCGAAGGTCAGCCCGCCGAGCTCATTCCGCCAGACAAGTTCAACATCCTGTCCCGCAGCAAGTTCGAGAACGACATCAGGAATCGGGTCAACTCCGGGCTTGTGCAGCTCTGCCAGGTGAGAGAAGTCAGGTTCGACCATGTCAGCCGACTGTAACGAGCCCCAGCGAGCAGCCACGACGGATTTTCAGCCGGAGCTTCGCACGAGCGGCCGAAACGGGCTCTATCAGAGGCGGCCGAGCGGGATCGCGACGACCGATCCACGGACCATTGGGGTCGGGAGCCATCGCGAATTCCCGAAACGACCGTGGCTGTCGGTGTGCAAGCGGCGATTCTCGCCCTGCTACCGATGCGGGACGGAGATCCGCGCGTGGGATGCGCGCGGCCGGTCGGTGTTGGCATGCCCCTTGTGCCAGCCGGCGTGATCAGGCCGGTGCGAAGGCGTCTGCCTCGAGCACCCTGTCGCCGGCGATGATGCCCGCGACGATCCGCTCGGCGACCGCATCGGGAGAGACGCCCTCCGGCAGGCGAGGCGCCTCACCGGCGATCGCTCTCACGACGAGGCCCGTTTCCGTATGTGGTGGCCTGGCATCGATCACGGTGATGCCGAGGCGCCGCAGCTCGCGGGTGAGGGCCACCGTCGCTGCGGACAGACCGGCCTTCGCCGCCGAGTAGGTTGCCATGCCAGGGGTCGGCATGGTGGCGACGATCCCGCTCAGGTTCACGATGAAACCTCCGTCCATCCGCGGGATCGCGTACCGGTAGACGTGCAGGGGGCCCGTCAGGTCCACGGCGATGACCTTGTCGATCACGTCCGGATCGGTGTCGGCGAGAAGCCCAAACGCGACGACGCCAGCGGCGTTCACGATCCCGTCGAGTCGGCCGTGCGCGGCGATCGATGCATCCACCGGGAGGTGCGCATCGCGCGGATCGGAGAGGTCGAAGACGGATGTCGCCGCACCCGGAATCCCTCGCGCGACCACATCGAGCCGCTCACCGGATCTGCCGGCGACCGTGATGAGCGCACCCTCGGCGGCGAGGCGCGTGGCGATGCGGCTCCCGAGCGCACCGGATCCACCGAGCACGAGGACGGATGACGAGTGGAGGTCGATGGAAGGCATGCAATGTGTTCGTAGCCACGGACCGTCTCGGATCTATGCGCGGGGCGTACACGGAAGGGGGCGACGACGTGGTCCCGCAAGGAGTGGCCCGGTTCGTATCCGAGCACGGCCCGCGCCGCGTCGATTGCCAGGAGTGTTTCGTGACCCGCTATGGGCACGGAGACTGGACACTCCATCGGTCTCGCATCAGCCCCCGGTTGCGTCGCAGTCGGACAGAACGAAGGGCCGGCAGCAGTTCGCCTCCGCCGACCAACCCCACGCTGAACCTGGGGATGAGTCAGACGCGTTTCACTCGTCGGAGACTCTTCCCTTAGAGACCGGCGCGTTGGCAAAATTGTGGCCATGACCAGTGAGTCGCTGCGTTCAGTCCGCGCTGGTTCTCAGAGTTCATCGACCGAGTCGAAAAACACCACGTGAGGCGTCTTGAGCGCACGCCGTGGCACTTACAGGATCCTGTATCGGATCGACGAGGAAAACCAGGAAGTCATCGTCCTCCGGATCGGCCAAAGGGGCGGCGTTCGCGTTGTCCTGTGGACGCGTTGTGGTCGCGGAGCCTTTGCCAAGGTGCTCCCCAGCGAGAGTAAACGCCTATGGTCGGAGTCGCTCGTACTGCCCAAGAAGCTCCTCCAGAGGGGCGCTCGAGATCGGAAGATCGATTGCCGCAAGGGCGTGTTCGACCCGTTCGTATGCCGCATCTAGTTTCGCCTCCAATCCAGGGATTCCCCACGACTCAACCTCTGCTCGCAGGTGGGCCCCAGTCACCGACTCTGGCCGCAGCACATCCCGATCAATGGGCTGGGCCAGATGGCGAGAATGACTGGGGTAGTGGTACGTCGGAATCACGTCATACGCAGGGGCGAGAAGAACTGTGCCATCCGGACGATGGATTAGTGAGAGATTTCGAGCATGTGCATCCGCGTTGCCGATTGCTACGTTGACGACCAGGATCGTGACAAAAGCTTGCATATCTTCTTCTGGGGTCACCGAGTTCTCGTAGACGCCAGAGGCCAGGTGCGAGAGGGCTGTCTTCGAACGGTGGCTCGTCGCGTACTTCTCACGGGGTCGTAGACCGAGCGCCATACAGAGGTCTTCCTGGTGTATCCGCCGGTGTTCGGGGTCAGCACCCGGTTCTCGGTCATATCGGTGAACCACGAGGGTTCGAATGCCTTCGAATACCTCAATCGACCAATCCGCGGTGGGAACACTTGCAGCTCGCAAGACGGCCAGTCCCCAAGACTCCAGATCGACCAAGCCCGGCCATGCACTTGGCTCCGGCTTCAAGATGACGGCAGAGGGATTGCTGGAGCTCGGGTCGACGTAATCCCCGTCGACCAAACCAAGAGGCAACTTGGACTGGACGCCTGGCAGGGACAGCCGCACCCCCGTCTCCTTGGACACGCCTAGGGGTGCTTCCGGTAGCCCGCGAAGGCGAGCGGCGACATCCGACTCTGTAAGGAGCACCGGTTCCTCACCCATTTCGTATGGGGAAGGATCAGCGTCCGATTCCACCGCTACCACAGCTCCGATAGTCTCCCGACCGAGTTCGAGCAACAGATTCTCCTGAGATCCGAACTCGCTCATCAGCACTGCCAAGGCATCACCCTCCGGGAGCAGACCTTCAACGATGGCAGCGGTGGGGCCTGGTGTGAGAGTCGCCGTCGTCAGAGGTTGGGACACTGTGAACACCCGCGAACCCAGCCCCCATCGGGCGATCGCTTCCTCCGCATAGGACAGGCGCGTTCGTGACCGGCGCTCGAAGGCAATGCGAGCGAGACGAGTCCCGTAGAGCCAGAGGTCAACCACGATTGCGTTCCAGGCGAAGTTCGCCGTGCAACAGTCGGATGGCTCGGAGAATCAACAAAACCTGCGCCGAGACATCGCCGTCCTCGATGCGGGAGAGTCGCTGTCTCGTTGTGCCAAGCGACCGAGCAATGTCCGCCTGGGTGAAACCTCGCTCCTCCCTCAGGGCCCGGAGTGCACTTCCCAAAGCCTTGGGGCTCTCGATCCGCCAGGTGTTATATTTTTGTTCCATCATGTCCTCCAGGCCGATTGGTACAAAATCATACCATCCAGGCTACAGGGCGTAAAGGAATAATTTCGTAACACGCGACGTCTAGAACGGCATATCGAGCTGCTCTGATCGACCAGCCTCAGAAATAGGGTCCGGAGCCACCTTGTCCGCGAGGTATCTGAGAAGACTCCTCGCAACATTGATCACCAGAGTTGCCTCCCCGGGCTCCAACAGGTCTTCGTTGGGATGTGCCATGGACCACTTGTTTCTAATGGGACCAAGAGCATCGATAACCGCAGCCGACAAGGAGCCTGTTGAATAATGCCGTTGCTCAGATTGGCGGCCAGGCGCGCCGGTCGCAAGGCCGAGGTTTCGCCACTCCTCGGACCGGAATGACGGGGCCGAGAACGCAGCCAGTGGTGATGCCTGGTCGTCACGATGGGTGACATGTATTCGTTCAACAGGCTCCTGTTCAGCACCTTTGCGATGTCGTTCGATCTTGGACCGAGATGGCTCAACCGTGGATGTTCGCGTCGCAGAGCCTTCAGGAGTGCTCCCGACGATGCATCTTCGTCGTGGATGATGCCAGCGCGACGGCAGACCTCTCGTCGACGACTTTGAGAGCCGCGTCTCTCAGCCCATCTGGACGCGATGTGGACACTCCAACCATCAACTGACTGACTGGTGCCCGAATCTCCAACTGGCACGGACCGAACCTATTCGTGGGCGTTGACGGACTCGAACCGCCGACCCCTGCCTTGTAAGGGCAGTGCTCTAGCCAACTGAGCTAAACGCCCGGGAACAGCAATTCTACGACAAGTGGCTTCGTTCACCACCTCGAGATCGGGACTAGACCGTTCGCGCGAGGGCAGATTGGTCCCTGCGAACCATTCAGTTTTTCGAAGTCTCATCCGATATAGGAGCCTGTTGATAAATCCTCAATAGTGGCCAGTCGTGTTCCTACGCTGGCCAGGGACAAACCACTATGGCAAAGAGCGCATCCATCAGACGAGAAGTAAGCGACGAAGCGGTCCGGCAGTATCTCGACGGTATCGGCACCTACATGCTGCTCACCGCCGAAGACGAGGTCCAGCTCGCCAAGGCCATAGAAACCGGGAAGAAGGCCGTAGCTGCCTTGCCCGACGAAACGGATTCTGCAAAACGGCGCGAACTGAAGCGCCTGATCCGCACCGGTGAAGAAGCCCGCCAGACCTTCATCAGAGCGAACCTGCGACTGGTGGTCTCGATCGCCAAACGCTACGGACACGCCCGACTACCGTTCCTCGACCTCGTCCAGGAAGGCAACCTCGGCCTGATCCGGGCTGTGGAAAAGTTTGAATACCGGAAGGGTTTCAAGTTCTCTACGTATGCCACATGGTGGATCCGCCAAGCAATCACGAGGGCAATCGCCGACAAGAGCCGGACGATCCGGGTGCCGGTGCACATGATGGACACCATCACTCAGATGCAGACCGCAGAGTCGAACTTGACACGGCGTCTCGGGCGCAAGCCGTCCGACGACGAATTGGCCGACGAGTCTGGGCTCACTGTGAAGAAAATCATCGAGGCACGGAAAGTGGCACCGGAGCCGATATCCATTTTCGAGCCGATCGGTGAGGACAACGCGACGTTGGGTGACTTCATCGCCGATGACGAAGCCGCCACACCTTTCGACCTCATCGCCTCCAAGCTCAACATCGAAGACCTGCGCAACATCCTTGAAAGGCTGAACGACCGGGAGCGGACCATCATCGAGATGCGCTACGGCCTCAACGGGACGGTCCCGGCGACCCTCGACGAGGTGGGGCGGCACTTCGACGTCACCCGTGAGCGAATTCGCCAGATCGAAGCCAAGGCACTCGCGAAGATGAGGCATCCGTCGACACCCGGAAGTCTACGCGAGCTCGCAGTCTCCTGAGCCCCGGCTCCGTCCGGCATTCAGTTTGGTTGCGCGGGGCCGATCAAGCCGACTTGACTTGCTCCCACAACTGTGACACATCTGCCTCGAGGGGCAGACCCTTCTCGGAGTGACTCGGACGACCCCGGCCGCGACGCCGGTGGAACGGCTGGCCATCCCAGAAGATGACACCGCCCCAGACGCCCCAGTCGTGGCCCTCGCTCAGAGCAACCTGAAGGCATCTCACCCTGAGGTCACAACCGGCGCAGACCTCCTGAGCCTGGGCCATATCCGCGGGGCGTTCCGAGAAGAACCATTCGTGCTCTCCTTCGGAACTACATCGTCCGTTCTCTTGTATTTCTCGTAATTCCTTGTTCATTTTCAATCCTGATTCTCTTCTGCGTTGCTCGGAGCAAAAAGAAAGCCGCCGGGTGATCCGGCGGCCTGCTCACGAAACGATTGTGAAGATCAAATCATGGATCTAGAGGCTGCCGGTTGACGTTGGCTGCACCGCCGTCGGATGTGGGAACGGGCGCGGAAAAGCCAGTCTTCTGCTGGGTGAATGCGATGTTGTGCTGCTCGTTCACTGGTACCTCTTTTACTCGACGGCACAACAATGGTCGATAGAAAACCATCCGTCAAGGCATTTAGGGAATTCGGTGAAGGTCTGAATGGGTTGGAACCGACGATGAGCGATTACCTCGAGCTGGTCGACTACCGAAACCAGGTCGCCGGCCTCTACGGAGCTGTTCGCAGGTCCGATCCATCTCGATCCACTTGGGAATCGTGGCGCCGGTCGCGGGACCGCATTTTCGCCACCCACCCCCAGTCTCCTATCGAAGACGGGGAATCCTTTTCCTCACTTCCCTTCTTTGCATACGAGCCGGAATGGCGCACGGAAGGCCTGTTCCGGCCCGCCGAACACGTCGAGATCGATGTGGCCAGCTCGGGGAGCGACACCACTCGCTTCGCCAGGATTGGAGAAGTCGAATTCGACCTAAGGGGCTACACCCAATCTCTCGGGGTGTTCTGGCTCGACGCTTATGGGGGCGGCATGTTCATCCCGTTCCGGGACCACACGAATCGCGACATCACCTACGGTGGCGGGCGCTACCTCATCGACACCGTCAAAGGGGCCGACCTGGGCCGAACCCCGTATGGCCTCGTACTCGACTTCAACTACGCATACCACCCGAGCTGCGTCCACTCGCCCCGCTGGTCATGTCCATTGGCGCCGCCGACCAATGCTCTCGATCTCGCAGTGACGGCCGGCGAACAGCTCGCCTGAACCGCTGGACGCGGATTTCGGATAGGGTTATGAAGTGTTCAGATTCATATTCAAACTGATGCGACTTGGCATGATGGCCGCCGTCGGCACCGCCGTCGTCGCCAAGTTCATGCTCAAGTCCAACGCCCAGCCCACCACCCAGGAAGTCGACATGGTGGCGATCTTCCAAGGTGAAGACCTGACGTCGACGGCCGACCCGTTCTACGGGGGAAAGGTGCTGACTATGTTCGGTGGGACCCGACTCGACCTGCGCCAGGTCGTCCCGGCTCCGACCGGGGTCTATCTCGACCTGGCCGTGGTATTCGGGGGCCTCGACCTTGTCGTCCCACTGGGGTGGAGGGTCGATTTCACCGGAAGGGTGTATGCGGGAGGTTTCGATGACCTCACCGCCACCGACTCGAATGCTGACGTGACCGTCGTCCACATCGGGGGTTTCCTCGCTTTCGGCGGCGTGCGTGTGGCCAACATGGCCGCAGGTGAAGTCATCTCTGCATGACGACCACCAGAATCGACGCCGGGAAACTGATCCCTGGCCGCGGCGAGCCGATCAGCAACGGCACCGTGGTGCTGGACGACAACCGCATCTCCTACGTGGGCCCGACCGACGGCGCGCCCCAAGTCTCCGAGGGTGACATTCTCAGCACGGACACGGTGATGCCGGGGATGTGGGAGTGCCATGGTCACTTTCTCGGACTGCTCACCGCGAACTTCGACGAGATGTCAGGGCTCCGGCCGCAGATGGCTGCAATGCGGGTCACCCACGACGCCCGCAACGTGTTGGACGCCGGCTTCACGTCGGTGCGCGAAATGGGCGGGTACGGCACCTTCCTGGGTCGCAGCATCGACGAAGGGTGGGTGGTTGGACCCAACGTCTACGGGAGCGGTGCGATGTTGTCCCAGACGGGTGGACACGGGGACTTTCACGGGATGCCCCTGGAAAAGGCAAGAAGCCTGGTCCAGGCGCATTGGGGTGAGGACAACATTTGCGATGGCCCCGATGAGTGCCGTGCTGCAGTGCGCCGGATGCTCAGGCTGGGTGCCAAGGTAATCAAGATCCATGCGTCCGGTGGAGTCATGAGCGAGCTCGACGACCCGATCCTTCCCCAATTCTCCAGAGAGGAGCTCGAGGCGATCGTCGACGAGGCAACCCGCATGGGCCGCCTCGTTGGCGCGCACTGTCACGGGAGCCGCGGCATCATCGCCGCCCTCGAAGCCGGGGTTAAGACAATCGAACACGGTACCTATCTCAACGAAGAGGCTGCCGAATTGATGGTCGCCAAGGAAGCCACTCTGGTTCCGACCCGATTCATCGTTGAGTACTTGATGTCGGAAGGTTCGAAGAAGGGGATGCCCGAGTACGCGAGGCGCAAGGGCGAAGAAGCGGCAAAGAAACACAGTGAGGCGGTGTCACTGGCGATCGACAAGGGAGTGCGGATTGCCCTGGGCACCGACATCTGGGCCACCGGGATGTGGGGCCGCAACGCCGAGGAGCTCGCCCTGATGGTCAAAGACGGGATGACCAATCTTCAGGCGATCGAAGCTGCCACCGCCAACGGTCCCGAAACCCTGGGTCCCCAAGCTCCCGAATCGGGCCAGTTGGTGGAAGGCTACGACGCCGACGTCATATGTGTCTCCGGCGATCCCACGGAAGACGTGAGCATCCTCGCGGACGCGGCAAACGTGACGCATGTCTTCAAGGGCGGCATCGCGTACAAGCAGCCCTGATACCACGTTCCTAAGGCGTGGAGTATCAATAGTGATTCGCTGGGGCCCCAGTTCGGACGTTGTGCCCGAGGCTCGCTGAACTGTCCACTCTCGCTATCAGATATGAGACGTAGAGCCTTAGGAACGCGATCTAGACGATCCGGCGTTTGCTGGCCCAGCGGGCTAGCTCGTGGCGGTTGGAGAGTTGGAGTTTGCGGAGGACCGAGGAAACGTGGGTCTCAACGGTCTTGATCGAGATGTTGAGCTTTCGGGCGACCTGTTTGTAGGCGAATCCGCGGGCGATGAGACGGAGCACGTCCTTCTCTCTGACGGTGAGCTGATCCATCTCCGGGTCTTCTGTCGAGGGAATCGCCCCGGCGAAAGCGTCGAGCACAAACCCGGCCAGCCGTGGTGAGAACACTGCGTCCCCGGCGTGGATCCGGCGGATCGCATCGGCAAGTTCTTCAGGACCGATGGTCTTCGTCACGTATCCGCGGGCCCCGGCACGGATCATGGCGATCACATCTTCGGCGCTGTCGGAAACCGACAGGGCAAGGAACTTGATGTCGGGGTCGGTCTCCGCCACCCCCTCCACAACCGCCACTCCCCCGCCGTCGGGCATGTGCACATCGATGAGAACCACATCGGGCTTGAAGTTGCGGATGCCGTCGATGGCAGCATCGACATCGTGGGCAGTGCCGACAATCGAGAACTCCTCGGCCAGCTCGGCACGCACCCCGGCGAGGAACAGCCGGTGGTCATCGACAAGGAACACCTTGGTGCTCAACGCCCCTCCAGACTCATTTTGATGCCGACCTCGGTGCCCTCGCCCGGCTCGGACTCGATGCTCACCTGTGCCCCCGCCTTCTCCGCCCGGGCAACAATCGAATTCTCGATGCCCTTTCGGTCGGGTCCGACGTCGGCCAGGTCGAATCCTTTGCCCTGGTCGGTCACGAAGATTTCGATGGTGCTCTCATCCACTTCCATGTAAGCCGACACCCGATCGGCACCGGAGTGTCTGGCGGCGTTGACCATCGCCTCGTTCGCTGCGCCGAGCAGGGGCCGAAGTGACTCATCGAGAGTTGCATCTCCCACCGTGACCACATCGACCGGGATCTGATGGTCCAGTTCCACTTTGCTTGCGATCCCGCGCAGCGCCGTGGACATGAGGTCGACACCGTCGAGGGGCATGTTCCCGTAGAGCCAGTCGCGTAGCTCCCCCTCCTGGTGGCGGGCGAGCAGGCCCATCCGGACCG
>JBHJOQ010000024.1:0-23789 GCA_050329555.1 Acidimicrobiia bacterium
GCTCGGAGCGGCTCTCTGATGAGGGGCTGATACTCGTCCAGGTCTCGGGCTGTGACCTGCGACCCCCGTGACGAGAGGTCGGCGACGATTCGCCCGGCGAGCTCACCGCGATAGAAGGCATCGGCACCCTCCTCCCCGATCTGGCGCAACGTGGCGGGCAGGTCGACAAATCTCACCGGTTCACCGGTCTCCTTCAGCCGGTCCCCGTCGTAGAGCGCGGCCCGCGATGCAGGGTCCTGGCTGAAGATGAGCGGCCCGGAATCGACCAGGTAGGTGCGACACGCCTGGCTGAGGGGAAATCCGGGCTCGACGGTGTCGGCGACGAGATCCATCAGCTCCGACCAGGGGATGTGCCCGTAGCGCTCCGACGCCACCGAGAGTGCGGCGAATGAGCCGGGGACACCGATCGTGCCCGGACCGACCGACGTCGTCACACCACCGCCATACTCCATCGTCACCGACTCGCTGATGACATCCCCGGAGAAACCGAGCCCCGGGACCGCCATGTAACCATCGACTACGACCGGCGAACCGTCACCGGCATCGACGGTGACATAGCCGCCAGCCCCGGGAGCACAGACCCCGGGCTCGGTGCACATTGCGACCAGGGCCATGACCACCGCGGCGTCGGCAGCCGTGCCCCCCATCCCGACGACGGCCTCCCCGGCGGTGACTGCGATCCGGGAGGGCGCCGCCAATGCCATCTGTGTCATCGACGGCTCAACGACCGGTCCAATCGGGGTCACGTTTTTCGAGGAAGGAGAGGATGCCTTCTGCGGCGTCCTCCGTGCCGAGGAGGATCGCCTGGGATTGGCCCTCCCAACTCAACGCATCGGCCAGCGACATCTCCAACGACGCATTGAGCGCCTGTTTGGCGAACATCTGCGCTCGCGGGGCGCCGGCCAGGAATGAGGCGGCCATTTTGGTGGCTGTTTGGCGGAGATCGCCAGGCTCGACCACCGCATTCGCCAGTCCGATCCGCAGAGCTTCCTCGGCACCAACGATCCGACCGCTCAGCGCCAGCTCCTTGGCTCGTTGCATCCCGACGATTCGGGGCAGGAGCCAGCTCCCGCCGAAGTCGAGAGTGAGCCCGCGGCGGACAAAGATCTCAGCAAAACGTGCCCGCGACGTGGCGACCACGACGTCACACCCGAGAGCAAGATTCATTCCGGCGCCCACAGCAACCCCGTCGACGGCAGCGATGGTGGGCTTGGTGAGCCGGTGCAGCGTCATCGCTGTCTCGCCCACGACCTTCATCCGCCGATGCCGGGCCGTGACGGTCTGGATGGGGTCGATCCGGGAGGGGTCGAGGTCGGCGCCGGCGCAGAAGTCCTCGCCGGAGCCGGTCAGCACCAGGACCCTCGAATCGGAGTCCTCGAAATCCCGGAAGGCAGCGGTCAGGTCGGACCAGCCGTCCATGGGCACAGCGTTCTTCCGTTCGGGCCGGTCGAGGGTCAACCAACGGACCCCGTCTATGTCCTCTGTAATCAGCCAATCCACGGACAAGACGGTAGACAAATCGAATCGCAGTTACCGTTCACAGCATGGGCTTCAACCCTTTTCGTGAACAGAACCGCTCCGCCGTGGACATCGTCATGGTGATCCTGGCGGTCGGTTCGGCTATTGCATTGGTGTTATGGGCGATCTTCTCGGGGTGACCGTCAGCCCGATCCAGCCCTACGCGGCACGGAAAGCCTATATATGCCCGGGTTGCAGCCAGTCGATTCCTGAAGGGACCTTCCACCTCGTGGTCGTGCCCGATGACGCGCCGGACCTGCGCCGCCACTGGCACCACGGTTGCTGGCACAAGGAGATGAGGCGGAGGTTCGGGGCCTCAGGCGTCCCGACGATTCAAGCCCCACCACGTCAATAGCAACCCGAGCCCCGTCCACCCGACGATGATCACCACGGCATGGAGGGTGCTGACCGGCGCGGGCATGAACATGCTGGCTATGCCATCTAGGCCGAACTCGCCGAAGATCCCGGTGGTGGCGCCGGTGAGGGAAACGTTCTGATAGGGGCGCCAGAGGACCAAGAGGCCTTCGCCGAAGGAGAGAGCGATGACTGCGCCGATCGCAGGTCCGACCGAGCGGAGCAGCGAGACGAAGCCGATGCCGAGGGAGACCCAAGCCAGCTGGCTCACCCCAACCTTCCAGAGCACTTCAAACCAGTCACCCGCAGAAGGGCCGCCGGTGCCCTCCGCAAACAAAGCCGCCATCGCTGCCCAAACCGCGATTCCCACCAGCATCGCCATCCAGCTGGCAACGGTGAAAACGATGAGGCGGGCCGCGATCTGCGAGGTCTTCCGCGCCTCCCGAGTGAGCGTTGTCGCCCAGATCGTCGAAGCAAGCTCACCGCCGAGGATCACAACCGCGAGAATCAGCGGGAACCAGGTCTGGCCAACTACCTGTTGGATTCCAAGGAAGTAGGCGTCTGGTCTTTGAATCACCGGCATGCCCTGGCTGGCAGCCCCTTCGAATACCTGAGCGAAGATCATCAGGAAGAAACCTGCCAATCCGGTGAAAATGACGATGATCAGGATCATCACCGGGTACAGCTTGCGTCCGGTCAACTTGGTGATCTCAGCCTTGAGCAACCCGATCATTCCCGGGGCTCCGTCATACCGAGGAACACCGATTCCAGGGTGTCCCGGGCAGATTTTACCTCGGAGGGGTAGATCCCCTCATCGGTGAGGGCCCGAATGATCTCGGCGCCGCCGCTGCCAGAGACCACAATCGACGTCTCACCTTCGGTCACCTCGAAGCCGGCCTCCCGCAGGACCCCTGCGGCGCGCGGAGGATCGACACCTTCGACCCGGGTGGCCATTCCACTGAGCAGGGACTCGAGCGGGCCCTGGGCGACCAGCTTTCCCTTGTCGATGACGACGACGTTGTCAGCGAGGGCCTCCACGTCGGCGAGATCGTGGCTGGAAACCAAGACTGTGGTCCCGGACTCTGCCAGCTGGCGGAGCCGTGCCCGGAAGGCGTGCTGGCCAGCCGGGTCGAGCCCGTCGAGGGGCTCGTCGAGAAAGAGGATGCGGGGCGACGCGAGGAGGGCCGCGGCAAGGGCGAGGCGCTGTCGCATGCCTTTGGAGTACTGGTCGACGTTGCGATTGGCATCGCCCGTCAATTCGACAAAGGCGAGCAGCTCTTCGATGCGATCGTGGCCGCGGCCGAGAGTGTCAGCCGCTACCCGGAGGTTGCGCCTACCGGTGATCGACTTGATCAGGCCCGGTTCTTCGACAATGGCGCCAACTTCTTTGACAAGCTCAGGCAAATCGCGAGGAATCGACCGGCCAAGTACCTTCATCTCCCCTTCGTCGGGCTTGGTCAATCCGAGCAAGGCGCGAAATGTCGTGGTCTTGCCGGCGCCGTTAGGTCCGAGAAAGCCGGTCAGCTTTCCCGCTTCGATCTCGAAGTCGAGGCCGTCGAGGGCGCGGATTCGCCCGTACTCCTTGACGAGTCCCCTCACCTCGATCGCGTTCTGTGGAATCACCGGGCGACAGGCTACCCGGTGCCTTCAGTTCAAAACGCATTCAGCTCCCAGTGCACCACGTAGTGGGTTTGGTGGATGCCGACACCGATCAGGTCACAACGGCGTATCGCGAGAGCCTGGGCAAGGCGACGCACCCGGGCCCGCTTGTCTAAGTCGATTGCGTCCAGAGGATGGTTCCTGCCGGTAAGCGTGCGCACTTCGACAACCACCGGGGTTAAATGGTCACGAGCGACGATGTCGACCTCGCCACCGGCCACCAACACGTTGCGGGAGATGATGTCGAGGCCCTGTTCCTTCAGGAAGAGGCAGGCAAGGACCTCGCCAAGCTCTCCGGTGGTCAGACGGCCTAGATCGGGATTTCCTGCTGGTCGACCTCTTCGATATTGACGTCGCGGAAGGTCAAGACTTTTACGGAAGCCAGGAAACGGGCGGGTCGGAACATGTCCCATACCCAAGCATCGTTCATTTCCACCTCGAAGAACATGGAGCCGTTGGTCGATCGGACCTCTAAGTTCACCTGGTTGGCGAGATAGAACCTGCGCTCGGTCTCGACGACATACTTGAACATCGGGAGCACATCCCTGTACTCCTGGTAGATCTTTAGCTCGACCTCGGTTTCGTAACGCTCCAGATCTTCTTCCATGGTCTCCTCAAACACGATGGTGCGTGCCGATGATATGCCGACCCGATATCTATACATCCAAATACGGGGTCCGAGATGAAAAAATCGGGATTTGTTTCGTCTTAGACCCCTCCGAAGCGAGAAAGGGGCCAGATCACCACAAACGCCCTACCAATGACGTGGTCTACGGGGACGGGCCCGAATCGCCTGCTGTCAAAACTCTCGTCGCGGTTGTCACCCATGACGAAGACGGAGTCGGCGGGGATAACTACAGGGCCGAAGTCGGGGAGGAAGCTGGCATCGGTGTATAGCTCGGCAATCGGCGAGCCGTTGATCAGCATTTCGCCATTCTTTATCTCGAGTGTCTCGCCTGGCAGCGCGACCACTCTCTTGATCAGGTCGTCGAGCCCCCTCGTCCTGATGCCGACAGCTTCGAGGACCGAGCGGATCACCGCTTCGGGAAGGGTCTCTGTGCTCTCCGGCTCCATCGGGTTGGTGAAAACGACGATGTCTCCCCTGCCGACGTCCCCCAACTGATACGCGAGCTTGTTCACCATCACCCGGTCATTCACCTGGATGGTCGGTTCCATCGAGACCGAGGGGATCCAGAACGGTTGGAGGAGAAACGTCTTCACTACCACCGCAATGACAAGGGCGGTGAGCAGAAGACCGGGAAGCTCGGCCAAAAACGAACGCCGACGCTTTTGAGGCGGCGGCGTTTCGTCGGTGGTGTCTCCGCTATCGTCGATGTGCCCTGGAGCGGTCAGTCCCGCAGCTCCTTGATACGAGCCGACTTGCCGACGCGATCACGCAGGTAGTAGAGCTTGGAGCGACGGACATCGCCCCGACGAAGCACCTGGATCGAGGAGATGATCGGTGCGTGCAGCGGAAACACACGCTCGACTCCGACTCCGAAGCTGATCTTGCGAACCGTGAACGAGGCGCGAATCCCGCTGCCGTTACGTGCGATGACCACGCCCTCGAACCCCTGAATTCGTTCCCGACCCGCTTCGACCACACGCACGTCGACACGCACTGTGTCGCCGGGTCGGAAGTCGGGGATGTCGTCGCGCAGGTGCGCGCTTTCAACGGCATCGAGATGGTTCATGGGAAACTCCTAAAAAATGCCGGGGTGTCGAATCTTTCCGGCGAACCTCAATTGTATCAGTTCTCAGAATTCTCGCCATCCGGGAGCAAATCGGGGCGCCGTTGCCTGGTGCGCTCCCGGCGCTGGCTGAGCCGCCACTCCTCGATCCGGGCATGATCTCCGGAGAGGAGCACCTCGGGAACCGAACCCCCTTCGAACTCCGCCGGGCGGGTGTAAACGGGCTCTTCGAGCAGCCCATCACGGAACGACTCGGTGCGGGTCGACTCCGGGTTGCCGACGACGCCCGGGAGGAGACGGGCAACGCCCTCGATCACCGCCGCGGCCGCCACCTCCCCGCCGGCCAGCACGAAGTCGCCCAGCGATGCTTCTTCTTCGATGTAGTTGTCGGCCACACGCTGGTCGACGCCCTCGTAGCGCCCGCAGACGAGGGTGAGCGCTTCGATCTCAGCCCAGCGGTCCAGCATCGCCTGGTTGATCGGCGATCCCGAGGGGGTGAGCAATACCCGGTGGGTGCCGGCGAGAGGACGGAGGGCGTTGGCCAGAGGCTCCACCCTCATCACCATCCCCGGGCCTCCCCCGAACGGAGCGTCGTCGAGCTGACGGTGCTTGCCCAACCCGTGATCTCTCAGCGGGACCAGCTCAACCTCGAGTGCCCCCGACTCGATCGCCCTCCCCACGATGGAAAGGCCGAGAATCCCATCAAAAAACTCGGGAAACATGGTGACAACGTTGATCTTCACCTTAGTGAGGCTAACTGTTCCCACAGAGGCGCAGCCGAATGGGGGAAAGGTTCCTGCCCGCCCTCGGAGAGCGTGGAGGTAAGGGGGACTGAGACTCTACGAGTTGAGAGCAGACGCGCCCGCGTCGTAGCGAAAGCTCCCTGGGTGGGAACGTCCCACCCTCCCCGGCTCCTTCGTCGCCGGTACTCCCTCCGCAAGCGGAGGAGAGCTTCAGAGGATGGAGAGATCCATTTACAGCCGCTCTATCACCATTGCCATGCCCTGGCCGCCGCCTACGCACATGGTCTCGATGCCGATGGTCTTGTCGAGGGCCTGCAGGTCGTTGATCAGGGTTCCCATGATGCGAGCCCCGGTCATGCCGAACGGGTGGCCAAGGGCGATGGCGCCGCCGTGGGGGTTGAGCTTGTCCAAGTCGATGCCCAATTCGTCGACGCTCGCCAGCACCTGGGCGGCGAAAGCTTCGTTGATCTCGATGACGTCGACGTCGTCGAGGGACATCTTCGCCCTGGCCAGCACGTTGCGAACGGCGCCGACCGGCCCCATCCCCATGTACTCCGGCTCGAGACCGACCACCGAAGAGGCAATGATTCGAGCCAGCGGGCTGAGACCCAATTCCCGGGCCCTCTCATCCGACATGATCAGGACCGCTGCCGAGCCGTCGTTGAGCGGACAGGAGTTGCCCGCAGTCACCGACCCGTCCGGCCTGAATGCGGGCGCGAGCTCGCCCAGCTTCTCCAGGGTGGTGTTGGGCCTCGGGCCATCGTCATCCTTGATCGTCCGCCCGTCGGGGAGTTCGATCGGCACTATCTCCCGATCGAAGAAACCGTTCTTCTGGGCTTCGACGGCGCGGTCCTGAGATCGCTTGGCGAACTCATCCATCCGTTGCCGGGTTATCCCATACTTCTCGGCGACGTTCTCGGCAGTGTTCCCCATCGGGATATAGACATCGTTGATGTAGTCGGGGCGCGTGTTGTCGGTGAACCGGGGGTTGAGATCGTCGGAGTCGAAACCTTTCCCGTAGGTGCGGGAGACTGATTCGCTCCCGGCTGCGATGTAGGTGTCACCTTCGCCGACAGAAATCGCGTGAAATGCCATCCGGATTGTCTGCAATGAGGAGGCACAGAATCGGTTGACTGTCGTCGCCGGGACCGTGTCGGGCATCCCGGCGAGCAGCGAGGCGGGCCGTGCCAGGTTGAAACCCTGTTCGGCGTGAGTGAGGCCACAGCCCAGCATCACGTCGTTCACGCTGGCCCGATCCACCTGCGGCACCTTCTCCATCAGTGCATTGATGGCGTGGGCTGCGAGGTCGTCGGCGCGGACATCGATGAGCGAGCCTTTATAAGCGCGCCCTATCGGGCTTCGGGCGGTGGCGACAATGACTGCCTCGGGCATGTTGACTCCTTTTGAATGATCGCTCAAAGGTTAACCAACACTTACGCTGTTGGATTATGCCCCGCCTCATCGCCTGCCTCCTCCTCTGCGCCACAGCTTGTGGCGGTCAGGCAACGGTGACCACTTCCACGGCTGCAATGTCGACAACCACAGCCGTCCCCGCCTCCACGACGACCACGGCGTCTCCGGGAATCGGTTGTCCCAACGAAACCGAGTTCGTCGCCTCGGGTCAAATCGATCGGATCACGCAGCCGAGTTCGGACAGCCGCACCCTCGGGCTCGTATCACGCCAGGTCGCCGACGCATGCGAGCGATTCGGCTTCGACTTCGACACTGCCGAGAACGCCCCGGCGACGACCCCGCCGTCGGTCACTGCCTCGTTTCTCGACGGTGAGCGGGTGATCAGGATCTCGCTGGGCATCAACCGCACCGTCATGACCGACCAACTGGTCGAGACGAGGCTGGTCGAAAGGATGTTCGTGGTGCGGGCGCTCGACGGATCGATATTCGTCGACCTCCATCTCAAAGAGAAGGCGAATGCGCGAATCAGCCTGTCCAACACCCCGGCCCGTCTCACCATCGAACTGCATCCGGCGTCGGGGGAGATCGGCCCGGCACCGTCGGTCTCGGCCCGGACGGTTCTCCTCACGCCTGCGGTCGGGTCGACCGTCGGGGAAGAGGTAGTGATCACGGGGTATGCGCGCACCGCGGAAGCGAACGTTTTGATCGTCGCCGCCAGGGCGGAGGAGGTGCTGGTCGAGGAGTCGACCACGGCAGCCGACTGGGTGGAAACCTGGGGAGAGTTCGCGACTACCGTGACGCTGCCGCCGGGCACGATCGACCTGTTTGTCGGCGAGGAGTCTCCCGCCGACGGGAGCCTTCAGGGCGTGACCTTCAGACTGACGGTTCGATAAGTCCTTCGATCGGGGCGATCACGACGAATCCGCCGGCCACATCAACTTGCTGCACAAGCGCGGCGACAAAAGGAACCTCGAAACGCCCACCCGCTGCGTCGACGACAAGCCGGTCCTGGGCGCCACCAGTGACCAAATCGGCGACGTCACCCACTCGATTGCCGGCATCGTCCCTCACCTCGAGACCGATAAGCTCATCGGGCCAATACTCCTCGGCACCCAGTTCACGGCGCTCGGTGGCAATCACGTTGTTACCCCGGATCGCTTCAGCGGCAACCCTTGTATTGATGCCTACGAGTTTGAGATGATGGCCGCGATCGGCACGGCGAATCGAAGCCACTTCAAACTGTCGGTCCTCGACGAATATCGATTTGCCTGGTTCGAAATGGACCAGGTCATCCTCGTCCACGTAGAGGCCGATGTGTCCGTCGAGGCCGTGGGGCCGACCCAGGCGCCCGACGACGAAACGGGGCTCAGTCGATGAATTCGACTCCGGCACTGATACCCTCTTCTTCCCCGGCAGCACCAGCGGCAGCGCGGATGGCTTTGGCGACCCGCCCACGGCGGCCGATAACACGGCCCATGTCGGACTTGGCCGTGCGGACCTCGGCCACGACATCGTCGGGGCCCTGTTCGACAACCGTCACGGAAACCTCGTCCGGTTCCTCGACGATGCTCTTGACTATGTACTCGACGACTCGTTCGACGATTTCACCCTTTGCCATGGCCTATTCCTCCTCGCCTGCGGCGTCTTCGGCTGCTTCTTCGGTTCCGGCAGCCACGGCAGCGACTGCTCCGTCAGCCGACTCCGGCACATCTTCGGTAGTCGCTTCCGGAGCTTCTTCAACGATCGCTTCGGCTGCCACTTCCTCGGCGGCCGCCTCCGCAGCGGAGGGGGGCACCGGGGTGCCGATGATGTGGATCTGGCCGGTGCGGACCTTCATCGTGGTCATGGCTCCGGAGATGTTGAGCAGCTTCTCGACAGCCTCGGTGGGCTGGGCACCTTTGGCGAGCCATTCGGCCGCCTTCTCGTTGTCGATCTCGACAAGTGATGGATCTTCGAGCGGGGCATAACGCCCGATCTGCTCGATGTAGCGGCCATCGCGCTGGGCGCGGCCGTCGATCACGACGACACGGTACTGGGGCTGCTTTTTCTTGCCCATCCGCATCAATCTCATTTTCACAGCCATGTATTCACCTCTTGGTTCGCTGGCCACTCATCAGGGCCTCGAGGTTTGGCACACCCCGTCCTCCGGCCAGCATCTTCATCATCTTCTTAGCTTCGGTGAACTGCTTGAGCACACGGTTCACATCCTGGGGCTTCATCCCCGACCCGGACGCGATCCGCCGCTTGCGGCTACCACCGATAATCTTGGGGTTCCGGCGCTCTTCAGGAGTCATAGACTGAATGATTGCTTCGACTCTGCGAATGTCGCGATCATCGACGTCAACATCGCGAAGTAGCGATCCGGACCCCGGAAGCATAGCAAGGATGTCCTTCAGAGGCCCCATCCGCTTCATCTGCTGGAACTGGGCGAGGAAGTCGTCGAGGTTGAAATCTCCCTTCTCCATCTTCCGGGCGACCTTCTCCGCCTCCTTCTGGTCGAAGGTGGTCTCAGCCTTCTCGATGAGCGAGAGAACGTCGCCCATCCCGAGTATTCGTGAAGCCATCCGGTCCGGGTAGAAAGGCTCGAGGTCACCGAGGCCCTCGCCGACACCGGCGAACTTGACCGGCGCGCCCGTCACCTCCCGCACCGAGATCGCCGCCCCACCGCGCGCATCGCCGTCGAGCTTGGAGAGGACTATCCCGGTGAGGCCGATCTTCTCCTGAAAACCCGACGCAACGTTGACTGCGTCCTGTCCGGTCATCGCGTCGACCACCAGCAATACCTCGTCCGGGTCGACAGCCTTGGAGACGTCGCGCAATTCGCTCATCAGGTTGTCGTCGATCTGGAGCCGGCCCGCAGTGTCGATGATGACAACGTCGCGGCCGGTCTTCGCAGCCTCTTTCACAGCCGCTTTCACCAGCTTCGCCGGCTTGCCTTTGCGGTCGACGAAGATCGGGACACCAACCCTGCCGGCAAGGGTTTCGAGCTGGTCGATGGCGGCGGGGCGCTGTAGGTCGGCAGCAACCAGGAGGGGTTTGCGGCCCTTGTTCTTGAGATGCAGGGCGAGTTTCCCGGCTGTCGTCGTCTTGCCCGATCCCTGAAGGCCAACCATCAGGATGGTGAGAGGAGGCGCGGTCTTGACCAGTTCGGCCTGATGGCTGCCCAGGGTGGTCACCAACTCCTCGTTGACGATCTTGATCACTTGCTGGCCAGGAGTGAGGCTCTTCCGCACGTCCTCGCCCATGGCGCGCTCCTTCACTCGCCCCAGGAACGCCCTGACCACCGCCACGTTGACGTCGGCTTCGAGCAGAGCGAGGCGCACGTCGCGGAGGGCAGAGTCGATGTCCTTTTCAGACAACCTGCCTTTGCCCCGCAACGCGGAGAACGTGGTTTCGAAGCGTTGAGTCAGTGAGTCGAACATGGGTTGGTGAGTGACACGATGATGGGGCGAACGGTACGCACTTCAACCCGATAACGGAAGTGGAACCGGGATTAACGGCGCTGGTGGCTGTCAACCTATCCTCATTACATGGGTTCTCCCGAAACCGATCGCGACGACGTCCTTCGCTCCGACATCCGCCGGCTCGGCAACCAGCTGGGCGACGCACTGGTCCGCCAGCATGGCCAGGACCTTCTCGACCTCGTCGAACAGGTCAGAGCTCTCGGCAAATCGGCTCGCCGCGGGGGTTCGGAGACTGCCGGGGAAGATCTCGACAAACTGCTCCGGGAACTCGACCTCGAGAATGTGATCCCACTGGTCCGGGCATTCACCACCTACTTCTACCTGGCGAATGTCGCCGAGCAGGTCCACCGTATCGACCAGCTCGCACCCGACGACCGCTACCTCCATGCCACCGTCGACCGCATCCTCGAGGCGGGCCTCGACCAGGCATTGGTCGACGACGTCGTCAGCCGCCTCTCCGTCCGCCCTGTGTTCACTGCCCACCCCACCGAGGCGGCCCGCCGCTCGATACTCAACAAGACAAGGGCGCTGGCCGACCTCATCGAACAGCGCCTCGTCGCCAGGGAGCGCGACCTGGAAGCAATCGACGCTCGGACCGCGGAGCTGATCGACCAGATCTGGCAGACCGACGAACTCCGTCACGAGAAGCCGAGCCCGGTCGAGGAGGCAAGATCGGCCCTCTACTACCTGGTGCAGCTAGCCGAGCATGTCCTTCCCGATCTCAACGACTCAATCCACCGCCAATTGCTGCGGCTCACCCCGGACCCCTCGCCGGCTCCTCTCACCTTCGGCACGTGGGTGGGTGGCGACCGGGACGGCAACCCGGGTATCTCTGCCGATATGACGCTCGACGTGCTCGCCCAGCAGCACGAACGGGGGATCCGCCACCTGATCGGGATGGTCGAAGATCTGGCCGAAGAGTTGTCGGTGTCAGAGCGGCTCACCGACATCGGCGACGAGATGAGAACCTCGCTCGAACAAGACCGAGACCTGCTTCCCGTCATATGGGCCAGGGAGCAGCGACGGACCTCTCAGGAGCCCTATCGGCTCAAATGCTCTTATATCCATGCCCGGCTCCTCAACACCCTCGATCGGGTGCGCTCCGCGACCTCACACCAGCCAGGTATTGCTTACGCCGACCCCTCCGAGCTTCTCGATGACTTGATGGTGATGGACCGGTCGCTGCGCGACGCCAAAGGCGACCTCATCGCTGACGGTGCGCTGGGCCGGGTGGTGCGGATGGTTCGCTCCTCGGGGTTCCAGCTGGCCACGATGGACATCAGGGAGCACGCCGCCGCACACGCTTCAGCCCTCACCGAGCTCTTCGAACGGGTCGGCGTCGACTATTCCAATCTCGACGAGGCGGGCAAGCGGGAGGTCCTGGAGACCGAGCTGCACAATCCGCGCCCCTTGAAATCGCCGACAACTCTCCTCAGCGACGACACCGAGCGCACCATCTCCACCTTCGATGCCATCCGCAAGGCTCAGAACCGATACGGACACCAGATCATCGAGTCTTACGTGATCTCGATGACCGAGACTCCGTCCGACGTGCTGACCGCCGCAGTCCTGGCCAAGGAGGCGGGCCTGATCGATGTTGCCGGCGACACCGCGCGAATCGGATTGGTCCCACTCGTCGAGACCATCGACGACTTGCGCAATTCTGCCGCCCTCCTCGACGAGCTGCTCGAGAACGACACCTACCGCAGGATCGTCAGTCTCAACGGTGACAAGCAGCAGGTGATGCTGGGCTACTCCGACTCCAACAAAGTAGGGGGGATCACCACCTCGCAATGGGAGATCTACAAGGCGCAGAAGGTGATGCGCAACGTCGCCCTCGAACACGGCGTCCGCCTCAGCCTGTTCCACGGTCGGGGTGGCACCATCGGCCGCGGTGGCGGCCCGACTCACGCGGCGATCCTCGCCCAGCCCTTCGGGACCGTCGACGGGACGATCAAAGTCACCGAACAGGGTGAGGTCATCTCCGACAAGTACGGCCACCCCGACATCGCCAGCCGCAACCTGGAGTTGACAGTGGCATCGGTGCTGGAGTCGTCGCTACTCCACCGCCAGTCCCGAAAACCGAAGGAGATCCTCGACGCCTGGACCGAGGCGATGGAGAGCTTCTCCGAGGGCGCATACCGTGCCTACCGCGATCTGGTCGAGGGCCCGAGCCTGGTCCCCTATTTCCTGGCCTCGACTCCCGTCGAGGAGTTGGGCCGGCTCAACCTGGGAAGCCGTCCCTCACGCCGCCCTGGGGGGCTGGGCGGGATCGAGGACCTGCGCGCCATTCCCTGGGTGTTCGGGTGGACCCAGAGCCGTCAGATCGTCCCGGGATGGTTCGGGGTGGGCAGCGGGCTGCAGGCCGCGAGAAAGGCCGGCTACGAGGACATCCTCAACGAGATGGCTTCTGAGTGGGGCTACTTCCAGACTTTCCTCAGCAACGTCGAAATGACCCTGGCCAAAACCGACCTCGAAATCGCCAACCGCTACGTCACCTCGTTGGTTCCCATGGAGCACCGATCGATTCTCGACCGTCTCCGCGAGGAGGCTTCGCTGGCCACTGAGGAAGTACTGGCCCTGACCGACCAGAGGGAATTGCTGGAGTCGACGCCCCTGTTGCAACGCACCTTCGCCGTCCGTGACATCTACCTCGACCCGATCAACTACCTCCAGGTGTCCCTGCTCGGTCGGGCCCGCTCCGGCGAAGAAGGCCCCGACCTCGACCGCTCCCTCCTCCTCACGATCAACGGCATCGCCGCGGGCTTGAGGAATACCGGTTAACCCCCGTTCTGTGAGGGTTTGAGAACACACCATGTCGGTAGACCTTCACAGAACGGTTCTAATATCGCTTCCGTCCGAAGATTCCGTCGAGCCAGGCGAGACGTTCCTTGAACCCTGCCTCTCGGCCCTGGTCGGTGGGCTCGTAGAGGGAAGTTTCCTCGACGCCTTCCGGAAAGTAGTCCTGGCTGACGACGTGCTGGTCGTGGTCGTGGGCGTACTTGTACTTGGTCCCGTGCCCGAGTTCCTTGGCTCCCTGGTAGTGCGCGTCACGAAGGTGCATCGGCACGACCGGGGCAGGCCCGTCGGCGATGAGGCTCCGAACCGCTCCCATCGCTTCGGTCACCGAGTTCGACTTGGGGGCAAGGGCCAGGTAGATCGCAGCCTGGGTGAGGTGGAACGAAGCCTCCGGCAGCCCCACATAGGCCAGCGCATGTGATGCCGCGTTGGCCTGGAGCAGCGCGTTGGGGTCGGCGAGGCCGATGTCCTCGGAGGCAAGGACGATCATACGCCTCACGATGAACTCCGGGTCCTCCCCCGCCTCCAGCATCAAGTGGAGCCAGTAGATCGTGGCGTCGACATCGGAGCCGCGAACGCTCTTGATGAATGCGGAGATGACGTCGTAATGCTGGTCACCTCCTTTGTCGTAGCGAATCAACCGCCTCTGCAAGGCCTCTTCGACATCGACCAGGCCGATCTCGGTCGAATCCCTCCCGTCGGCGAGGGTGGCGGCGACTTCGAGGGTGTTGAGGGTGTGCCGGGCGTCACCGCCAACCCGGCCCACCAGGAAGTCGACCACCTCATCAGGGATGGTGAGGCCGTCGGCTCCCAGACCCCGGTCGGGGTCTTGCACCGCACGTCGCACCAGCTGGGCGAGGTCCTCGGGTTCGATCGACTCCGTCCGGAACATCGTCATCCGGCTCAACAACGGGTTGATCACCTCGAAGTAAGGGTTTTCGGTGGTGGCGCCGACCAGGACTATGGTCCCGTCCTCGACACCGGGGAGCAACGCGTCCTGCTGGCTCTTGGAGAAGCGGTGGATCTCGTCGAGAAAGAGGACCGTCCTCCTCTCCTCGGTGGCGAGACGCTCCCGGGCGGAGGCGAGAACTTCGCGGACATCCCTGACCCCGGCGTTCGTCGCCGACAACGTGGTGAACGCGGCATCGGCATAACCCGCAATCAGTCGTGCCAGGGTCGTCTTGCCGGTGCCGGGAGGCCCCCAGAGCAGCATCGAGACCGGTTTTCCAGACTCGACCACCCTGCGGAATGCAGCCCCCGGCTTCAACAGCGACTCCTGGCCCACTACCTCGTCGAGAGTCGCCGGCCGCATCCGCGCCGCCAAAGGCGCCATCCGCGAAGCAACCTCGTCAGCTCGATTGGAAAAGAGATCCATAAGGGTCCAAGAGTAAGACCTGAAGAGGAGTCTCGGCCAAAACCATTCTGTGTCGATCTGGGACACGACGCCCTCGTGCGAATCGACACAGAATGGTCGCGCGGGAGTCGCGATCATTACGATCCCCATCATGCCTTTGACCGTTCTCGAACACCCGCTTGCCGATGACCTGCTCACCGAGCTGAGAAAGGCGAGCACCGAACCGCCCCAGTTCCGCCAGACCGCCGAACGGCTCGGGTATCTCCTCGTCGCCGAAGCTCTGGCTGATATGAAAACGGAGGACTCCCAGATCGACACTCCGCTGGAGACGATGACCGGTCGGCAGCTAAAGCGTCCTGTCGTCGCGGTGGCCGTGCTCCGGGCCGGTCTCGGACTGCTGGAGTCCGTGCTCACTCTCGTTCCCGACGCCGCAATTGGGTTCGCCGGTGTCCAGCGCAACGAGGAGACCGCCGAGCCGATGGAGTACTACACGAAGTTCCCCGAGCTCTCTGCGGCCCGGGTCCTCATCCTCGAGCCGATGCTGGCGACGGGCGGATCTCTCTCGTGGGCCATCGACAAGGTCAAGGAGAACGGCGCCAAAGAGATCATGGCCGTCTGTGTCGTGGCGGCACCGGAGGGTGTGCGGGTGATCGAAGAGACCCATCCCGATGTCAGAGTCGTCGCCGCCGCCCTCGACCGTGAGCTGAACCCCAACTTCTACATCGCACCGGGTCTCGGCGACATGGGAGATCGTCTCTTCGGGACCCTCTGAGGTGTGCCGGTGACCGATTTCGAGGAGGCGGTTACCGCCGTCATCTCTGGATTGGAGCCAGGCGACGTCGTCACCTACGGCGAGGTGGCGGCAGAGGCCGGCTTTCCAGGAGCGGCAAGGGCGGTGGGTACGGTGTTGGCCAACTCGGACGGTCTCCCCTGGTGGCGGGTGGTCGGGTCGGGCGGGAGGCTGCGCACTCCGGTCGAGGCAGGTCAGGCGAGACGCCTGGCCGATGAGGGAGTGCTGATCGTGAACGGTCGGGTGACTACGTATGGGGGTTGAGGTCGTGGGGCCTACGGTCCGGTGTCATACGGGCGGGCCCCGCTTTCGGATGTAGGTGTGCCCGAGCGGGCTGGTCCACTGATGGTCACCGTCGGGTAGTCGGGTCAGCTGCCACGGTGCGTGGTGACGCATCATGTGATGGTGTCGGCAGAGCGGGCCGAGGTTGTCGTTGTGAGTCGGTCCACCTTGCGAGCGGGGTCTGCGGTGGTCCAGGTCACATTGGAACGAGGGTTGGCGGCATCCCGGGAACACACAGGTCGGGTAGACCGCCTCGAGATGACGCTTCTGCGCTGCGGTCGGGCGTCGGCTCAATGTTCCCGTGGCCACCGGGCGCCCGTTGTCGGTGACGATGAAAGACCACTCGCCGTCGACACTCTCACGGGCCGTCTTGCGAGCGATCTCGGCCATCACCGGGCCATAGCCCTCCAACTCACCAGGCTCGTCGGAGAGCCCGAGGAGGGTCTCCGCGTGCACCAAGACGTTGGTCCGTCCACCACGTTTTGGCTCCCGCATGTGGCGACACTTGCCCTGAAGGAGGTCGAGCGCGACGTCGGCTCTGATCTCTTCCAAAGTTCGCAGCTCATCAGCAGTCTTGAGGCTGCGGGCGATCGCCTCGACATGGGCACGGGCAGCCGCGATGTCGGCGGGGCCGCCGTTGTGAACGAGGAACGAGCCTGTCTGGTCGGGGTTGGCGTAGGTGGCCACTCCCCGATCGGCCAGGCCTTCCTCGAACGCCGAGGCACTCCCGTCGGGGTCGGCGGCCAGTATCAGGCGGTTCACTGATGCGCTCAGCTGACCGGTGGTGAGGGATTCAGCGTCCTCGAGGATCTGGTCGAGGACGACATCGATGGTCGAGTCGGGAAGATGACGGAGAGCGTTCTCGAAGACTCTGGCCTTGGCGAAGTCGATCGAGCCGGCCCAGAGGGCGGCCCAGACCCGATGGAGCCGGTGATTCAGCGACAGCGCGCGTTCCATCTCGTTCTCGGCGCTGCGCCGGGTCAGAGTCAGCCCTGCCGCGATCTCGGCAGCCACGAAGTCGAACTCGGTCGAATCCCGCTCGACGGGTGAGTCGGCGTTCCCAGGTGGAGCGAATGCCACCTCAGCCATCGCCCGCAGCTTGCCCGCCTCGTTGTGAGAGGACAGGCGAGCTCTGGCCTGCATCACACGAACTGTGTCGTGGCCGTTGAGCAGCGCGGGATCGACGGTGTGAAGAATCGCAGCCAGATAAGGGCCGGGTCGCAGGTCTTCGAGGTCGTCTGGCAACAGATGACGTTCCTCGGCGACCCAACCATCGGCCAGCTCACGGCAGGTGAGCTCGTAGACGAGATCCTCCTCCGCAGCCAGATCTTCCGGTCTCTCCCCCGGCCAGAGCCCGATCACAGAGGCTTGGTGATCGAACATATGTTCGATTGTAGGTACGCCAACTCAGACGTGTCAAGCCCTAAATGTCGGAGATTCTTCAAGGGCGTCAACCCAGATTGACAGCCGGCAACCTGTCAACCTAGGATGACAAGCATGAAGGAAATCGATCAGGCGATCGCTACCGCCGAGAGCCCCGATCCAGCCGATGGGCTCCGGGCAGCGATGTTGCTGCGTCGCCTCTCCGAGCAGGTCGAGGCCCGGCACGTCGCCGCGGCCAGGGTGGCCGGCTGGTCATGGCAGGAGATCGGTGACGCTCTGGGTGTCTCACGCCAGGCGGTCCACAAGAAGCACAGGAGAGACAATGTTTGAGCGATTCAGCAGAGAGGCACGTCGAGCGGTGACTGCGGCCGTCGAGGAGGCGGAGAGACGCGGCGACACCTCCGTGGGGACCGAGCACCTCCTGCTCGGTGCGGTCGCTGCGGCGCGACCGGGAGCCGACCTCGTCGGGAAGCCCATCGACGTGCTCCGGGACGCATGGATGGAAATGGATCGGGCGGCGCTTGAATCCACCGGCATCGAACTCGACATGGACATCGAGTCGGCAGCCACCAAGCATCGCAAGGGCCACGTCCCCTTCACCGGTGGAGCCAAGCAGGTTCTCGAGGACACGCTTCGCGAAGCGATTGGCATGGGAAGCCGTCGCCTCGAGCCGGAGCACATCTTGATAGCGCTCACCCTCAGATCGCCGAAGGACCCCGCGATACGCCTTCTCGAGCAGGCAGGCCTCTCCCCCGACGCCATCAGGACCGACTTGATCCAGTCGCTGCGTCGCTCGGCCTAGGCGGGCACCTGCCGATGTTCGTCCCCTACGAGGAGCAGGTGCTCGAGCTCCTCGCCCTGCCCCATCTCGGCGGCGCAGTTCTCAAGGAGGCCATCACCCACGGTCGACTCGTTGATGAGACACATACCGGTGTCGGGTACCTACTGACCATCAGGCACCCAGCGCTTGCAGCTGAGCGTGTCGTGCTCGACCAGCCTCCCGTCCACGGAACCGAATCGGGGATCATGCTCGGCTTCGTCGTGTTCATCGAAGACCATGAGCTCACCCTCGAGTGCTTCTCATACGAAGAGCCGGTTCCGGCCGATATCCGCACCCGAGGAGTCGTCATCACGAAGGACGACCCTCAGACTTGACCGAAAGCCCCGGCAGCCACGACACTTCCACCGATCAGACACTTCCTCAACACCTTCGACTGGTCACGCCCTGAGCTGCAGGCGATGCTCGACGACGCCAGGGCATTCAAGGAGTCGCCTCTGAGCGACGACCTGGCGGGGAAGACCGTCGCCCTGCTGTTCTTGAACAACTCGCTACGAACTCGGACCTCGTTCGACGTCGGGGCGTATCAGATGGGCGGTCACGCCGTAGTCCTCACGCCGTCTGGTGGCATGTGGCCGCTGGAGTTCGAAAAGGGCACAGTCATGCTCGGCGAAGCCGAGGAGCACGTCCAGGAGGCTGCCAAGGTGCTCTCCCGTTACTGCGACATCATCGGAGTGCGCGCCTTCCCCAAGTTCGAGGATTGGGAAGAGGACCGCAAGGACCTCATCCTCAACGCGCTCGCAGAGCATTCCGACGTCCCGGTGATCAACATGGAGACGGTCACCCATCCCTGCCAGGAGATGGCTCTGGCCATGGCCCTCGAGGAGCAGTGGGGCGAGTTGGACGGGAAGAATTTCTTGCTGAGCTGGAGTTATCACCCCAAGCCCCTCAACACCGCCGTCGCCAACTCGGCCCTGGTGATGGCGGCCAAGTTCGGGATGAACGTCACCCTGCTCTGCCCCACCGATGAGTACGTGCTCGACCAGAGGTATCTCGACATCGCCGGATCGGACACGTCGGCCGATGGGACGGTCCTGCGGATCACCCACGATATCGACGATGCCTACGACGGGGCCGATGTGGTCTACGCCAAGAGCTGGGGGGCGCTCCCCTACTTCGGCAGGTGGGACCAGGAGAAGCCGGTGCGTGACCGCTACAAGCACTTCATCGTCGACGAGGACAAGATGGCGAAGACCGACGGGGCGCTGGTCAGCCATTGCCTCCCCATGCGTCGCAACGTGATCATGACCGACGGCGTTTTCGACAGCGCCGCTTGCATCGCCTACGAGGAGGCGGAGAACCGTCTCCACGTCCAGAAGGCGATAATGAAGCGCCTCATCTCCGGAACCTGACCATGACCCCCACGCGGGACACACGCCAAACGATCGTCCAGCTCCTCTCCAACGTGAGCGACGGCAAAGAGGTCCACTTCTACCTGCAGCGCTTCTCCGGCTCAGGGACGACCCGCTTCGCCGTCATCAAGATCGGCGGGGCCATATTGCGGGACCGTCTCGAGGAGACCGCCGCCTCCCTGGCACTGCTCCACACGGTGGGGTTGACCCCGATCGTGATCCACGGCGGAGGGCCCCAGCTCGACGAGCGGCTGGCCGAAGCGGGCATCACCTCGGACAAGATCGACGGGCTCCGAGTCACCACACCGGATGTCCTCGACGTCGCCAGGGAGGTGTTCACTGAACAGAACATCCGGCTGGTGGAGGCGATTCGCGCCCAGGGCGTGGAAGCGCACGGGCTGACCCAGGGCGTCTTCGACGCAGCGTTCGTCGACCGCGACAGATACGCGCTCGTCGGTGAGCCGACTTCGGTGCATATCGATCTCCTTCACTCGATCGTGCGCTCGGGGGCCATGCCCATCCTCACCTGTCTCGGGGTTGCACCGGGCGGTCAGCTGGTCAACATCAATGCCGACTCGGTGACACGGATCCTCGTGCACGAGGTGCAGCCGATGAAGATCATCTTCCTGGTCGACTCCGGGGGCCTCCTCGACGGCGAAGGCGAAGTGATCGACTCCATCAACCTGGCCACCGACTACGACACCCTCATGGCAGAGGACTGGGTGCACTCCGGCATGAGGCTCAAGCTGGCCGAGATCAAGAGACTCCTCGACGACACCCCGGCGACGAGCTCGGTGTCGATAACCACGCCGTCCGCGCTCGCCCGGGAGCTCTTCACCCACAGCGGTGACGGCACTCTGGTGCGCCGGGGCGAGCGAATCGACAAGATGACAGCGAAGGACCAACTCGACCACAAACGGCTCGTCGACCTCATCGAAGACGCCTTCTCCCAGACACTCGCTCCCGACTGGTGGGAGACCACCGACCTGTTGGCCGCGTACATCTCGGAGAGCTACCGGGCAGCAGCGGTCGTCACCAGGCTCGACGAGTTCGTCTACCTGGACAAATTCGCCATCGAAGAGACGGCACGCGGCGAAGGCCTGGCGAGAACCGTGTGGGAGCACATGGTGCGCGACTTCCCTGACATCGTCTGGCGCTCACGCTCGGACAATCAGTTCAACCCCTTCTACGAGAAGGAGTGCGATGGCCAGGTCAAGGCTGGCCAATGGACAGTCTTCTGGAAAGGGACCACCGACTTCGACGTCATCGGCCGAGCTGTGAAACGCCTCACCGACATGCCGGCCGCTTTCGTCACCGAGGCAGGCGCCGATGACTGACCTCAACCGGGTGGGCGTGATCGGAGCGCGGGGACACGCCGGCGCCGAGCTGTTGGCAATCCTCGACCGTCACCCTCGGGTGGAAGTCGTGCTTGCCGGCTCCCGCGAGCTCGCCGGACAGCCGGTTCCCGAAGTCGAAGGGCTGATCTTCGAAGCACTCGCTCCAGAGGAGGCCATCGAACGCGACCTGGATGCACTGTTCCTGGCCTTGCCCGATGGAGTGGGTGGACCATGGTCAGATGTCATCGCCGACGACACTGTCATCGTCGACATCTCCGCCGATCACCGATTCGACGACGACTGGGTCTACGGGTTGCCCGAGTTGTTCCGCGACAAGATCTCCGGCTCGCGCCGCATCGCCAACCCCGGATGCTACGCAACGGCACTCCAACTGGTCGTAGCCCCCTTCCTGGAGGACATTCACGGCGTCCCCACCGTATTCGGCGTGTCGGGGTACTCCGGGGCGGGGACCACCCCCTCACCCCGCAACGACCCGGACAACCTGAAGGACAATCTCATCCCCTACAAGCTGACCGGCCACAACCACGAGCGGGAAGCGACCCGGCATCTCGGTCAGACGGTCAGGTTCATGCCGCATGTACATCCCGCGTTTCGCGGGCTACTGGTGACAGCGCACTTGCCACTCGCCGAGCCAATGACCGTCGACCAAGCATCCGCCCGGCTCACCGCCTCCTATGCGAGCGAGCCACTCGTAGACGTCCAGGAAGACACCCCCACGCTCCGAGACGGGTCCGAGTTGGTCGGAGTGCTCATTGGAGGTATCACCGTGAGCGAAGACGGGTTCGGCCTGATCGTGGTCGCCGCCGAGGACAACCTGTTGAAAGGCGCCGCTGTGCAGGCCGTTCAGAATCTGAACCTCGCCCTGGGGCTCCCCGAGACGGAAGGCATCCTTTGACACATCACTCCGAGCCCGGGATCACGGTGACAGGGGTCGGCCAATCCTCGGCCTCACCTGATCTGATGACGGTCGAGATCGGCATCTCGGTCCTCGGCACGAGTGTGGCCGAGGCACGCTCGGTCGCCGCCGAGCGTTCTGCCGCCCTCATCGCCTACTTGAAGGGCTCAGGCATCGACGACGGCGACATCCAGACGGTCCGCTATGCCATCCACCCCGAGTACGACCATCACGAAGGCCAGCAGCGGTTGCGCGGGTACCGGGTGAGCAACGACGTGCAGGTGGTGCTGCGCCAACTCGGGTCCGCCGGGGAGGTCCTCGACTCGGCCGCGGACACGGGTGGTGACCAGGTGACCATCAACAACGTCTCCTTCTCGGTCGAGAACCAGGCCACGGCCCGTGATCAGGCGCGGGAGGCGGCATGGGAAGACGCACGGGCGAGAGCGGAGCACCTGGCTCGCCTGTCCGGCCGGGCACTGGGCGACGTGGTGGGCATCGTCGAGACCTCCGGTCGTCAACCGGGGCCCGGGCCGCTTCCCAGGATGGCCCTCGCCACGGCCGAGACCACACCGATCGAAGGCGGGAACACCTCGATCACGGTGAGTCTCGAAGTCCGGTTCGCCCTGGGCTGACCTCTCAGCGCAGCATCTCGCCGAGGGCGGCGAATCTGAGCATGTGGGCTTGACCGCTGTGCAGGGCGTACTCGTCGATCATCTTGATCAAGGTGGCGCCCAAGGGCATGCCATGACCGACGCCCGGTGAGTCCAGATCAGTCAGGGCGGCGATGGCGGCATCGGCCCGCTCGACCTCGTCGAGATAGCGGCTGACATCCTCATTCACGGTCGCCGCCGAACCGCCCGCGTAGTCGTCGTCTCCATAGGTCTCTACCCGGTCGCCGCCGCCGAGGCCCCAGGCGAGGTAGACAAGCTCCATCTGCTGCATGTGCCTGACGAGGCCGAGGACCGACAACTCGACGGGTGGGACCGACCAGCTCGCCAGCTTCTCGGCATCGAGATCCCGCAGCTTCCGGGTGAACTCGTGACGCTGGTAGTCGAGCCACGCAACGAGAAGCCCGCGCATCTCCGTGGACGGCTCGGGCTCGTCGCGTTTACCGAAGTCGAGGCGGGAGAGGAGTTGTTCGTTCATGACCTGACCAGTTCTACACAACGGTGGCTAGCTTGTCACCATGGCCTACACAGCAGTCGAGCTGATAGAGCTGAAGCGAGATCGGCAAACGCTTCCCGTCGACGGTATCGAGTGGTTCATCGATGCCTACACGAGGGGCTCCATTCCCGACTATCAGATGGCTGCGATGGCGATGGCCATCGTGTTCAACGGGCTCGACGCCGACGAGCTCGCCGCATGGACCTCCGCCATGATCGCCTCGGGAGAGACTCTCGACTTCTCCGACATCCCCGTTCCCAAGATCGACAAGCACTCGACCGGTGGCGTGGGTGACAAGATCTCCATCCCCCTGGCTCCGTTGGTGGCGGCTTGCGGTGTCGCGGTGCCCATGATGTCCGGCAGAGGTCTGGGGCACACCGGGGGCACGCTGGACAAGTTGGAGTCCATACCCGGGTTCGAACCTCGCATTGGCACGACCCGGTTCGCCGAGATCCTCGCGGATCATCTTCTCGTCCTCGCCGGGCAGTCGGACACGATGGTTCCTGCAGACCGCAAGTTGTATGCCCTCCGGGACGCCACGGGGACGGTTGCCTCGATACCGCTGATCTCCAGCTCGATCATGTCCAAGAAGCTCTCCGAGGGCCTCGACGGGCTCGTCCTCGACGTGAAGACCGGATCAGGAGCCTTCATGGACGAGCTCGAGGAGTCCCGGGACCTGGCCCGCACCATGGTGGGGATAGGCGTGAAGAGCGGAGTGGAGACCGTTGCGCT